>CAYQVE010000176.1:0-7193 GCA_964420785.1 uncultured Enterobacteriaceae bacterium
TCTGGCCGCCCGATGGCAAGCGTAACTAAACCCTTTCTTGCCGCCGACAGCCCAAATGGAAAAACAGCGCAGACTAGACGTTGGCCCCCGCTGGCTCAAGGAATTCCGGACTGGGTTATATTCGAAAAAATCGATGTTCCGGACGCGGTCACGCGGGTCTTGAACGGCAGGGAGTCCAACCCCATATCGGCGCAGTGACGAGCGGGAGGCAGGCAATGACTACGGCGGCAACCAAGGAAACCCTGGGCTTCCAGGCGGAGGTCAAGCAGCTCCTCAACCTCATGATCCACTCCTTGTACGGCAACAAGGAGATCTTCCTGAGAGAGCTGATTTCAAACGCCTCCGACGCTGCCGACAAGCTGCGCTTCGAGGCGCTTTCCGGAAATGCCGCGTACGGCTCGGATGCCGATCTCAAGATCCGCGTCTCCTACGACAAGCAGGCGCGTACCCTCACGGTATCGGACAACGGCATCGGCATGTCGCGTGAGGAAGTCGTCAACAACATAGGCACGATCGCCAAGTCCGGGACGCGCGAGTTCTTCGAGTCGCTCACCGGCGATCAGGCGAAGGACGCGCGCCTCATCGGGCAGTTCGGGGTGGGCTTCTATTCGTCGTTCATCGTCGCAGACCGCGTCACGCTCCTGACGCGCCGCGCGGGACTGCCCTCCGGCGAGGCGGTGCGCTGGGAATCGGACGGAGGAGGTGAATTCACCGTCGAAGCGGCGGAGAAGGAAGCCCGCGGCACGGACGTCGTCCTGCACTTGCGCGAGGGGGAGGACGAGCTGCTCTCGGACCGGAAGCTTAAGGAGATCGTCCGCAAGTATTCCGATCACATCGCGATCCCGATCGTGATGAAGAAGCTGAAGTGGGACAAGGAAAAGTCCGAGGAGAAGGCGATCGACGAGGACGAGACGATCAACCGGGCGAGCGCCTTGTGGGCGCGCGCGAAATCGGAGATCACCGAGGAGCAGTATCAGGAGTTCTACAAGCACGTCGCCCACGACCCGGAGGCGCCGCTCGCCTGGAGCCACAACCGCGTCGAAGGACGCCAGGAGTACGTGCAGCTTCTCTACGTCCCGGCGCGGGCGCCCTTCGACCTGTGGGACCGGCACGAGCGCCGCGGCCTCAAGCTCTACGTGCGGCGCGTCTTCATCATGGACGACGCCGAGCAGCTGCTGCCTGCGTACCTGCGCTTCGTGCGCGGCGTGATCGATTCGAACGACCTGCCGCTCAACATCTCGCGCGAGATCCTTCAGGAGAGCCGCGACATCGAGGCGATCCGCGCCGGCAGCACCAAGCGCGTCCTCGGCCTGCTCGAGGATCTTGCCGAGAACCAGAAGGACAGGTACGCGGGTTTCTGGAAGGAGTTCGGGCGCGTCCTCAAGGAAGGGGTGGGCGAGGACTTCGCCAACCGGGAGCGGATCGCGAAGCTCCTGCGCTTCTCCTCCACCCACGCGGACAGCGAAGAGCAGGGCGTATCGCTCGCCGATTACATCGCGCGCATGAAGGAAGGACAGGACAAGATCTATTACGTGACCGCAGAAACCTTCCTCGCCGCGAAGAACAGCCCGCACCTGGAAGTCTTCCGCAAGCGCGGGATCGAAGTGCTGCTCCTATCGGAGCGCGTCGACGAGTGGCTGGTGGCGAATCTCGCCGAACACGAGGGCAAGGGGCTCGCCTCGGTCGCGAAGGGCGAGCTCGATCTCTCCAAGCTCCAGTCCGATGACGAGAGGAAAGAGGAAGCGAAGCGGGCGGGCGAGCACCGGGCGCTCCTCGCGAAACTGAAGGACGCGCTCGGCGACAGGGTGAAGGACGTGCGCGTCTCCTCGCGCCTCACGCAGTCGCCCTCGTGCCTGGTCGCCGACGAGCACGACATGGGGGGCAATCTGTCGCGGATTCTCAAGGCAGTCGGGCAGAAGGGACCGCAGCCCAAGCCGATCCTCGAAATCAATCCGGCGCATCCCATGGTGCAGCGCCTCAACGAGGAAAAGACGCGCTTCGCCGACTGGGGGAATCTGCTCTTCGACCAGGCGCTCCTCGCCGAGGGCGGGCAGCTCGAGGATCCCGCCGGGTTCGTGCGCCGCATGAACGAGCTGATGCTCGAGATGGCGGGCGGGGGCAGCCGCATCATCGTACCGGGGCGCTGACGAGTCGCCGATCGAGGCCGATATGACGGATTACAATCCGTCATATGCCTGAAAGGTTCTGGCGCAGCGCCTTTGCGGTAGTCGGAGCTTTTCTTGCCGCTTCCAGCCTTTGCGCTCAGCCTGCGCCGGAGCCGGCGACGGGATGGACTCCGAAGCCGCTCGTCACCTCGCAGCGCTTCATGGTGGTCGCGGCACATCCGCTTGCCGCGCGCGCAGGCTACGACGCGATCCGCCGCGGCGGGACCGCGGTCGACGCGGCGATCGCCGTGGAGCTCGTGCTCGGCCTGGTCGAGCCGCAATCCTCGGGCCTCGGCGGCGGCGGGTTCCTGCTGCACTTCGCCGCGCGCGAGGCGAAGCTCGAGGCCTACGACGGCCGGGAGACCGCGCCTGCGAGCGCGAAGCCCGGGCGCTTCCTCGGAGCCGACGGGCGCCCGCTCGAGTGGCCCGACGCGGTGGTCAGCGGAAAATCGGTGGGCGTGCCGGGCCTGCTGCGGCTCCTCGAGCTCGCGCACCGCAGGCACGGCAAGCTTCGCTGGGCGAGCCTCTTCGAGGCGGCGATCAGGCTGGCGCAGGAAGGATTCCCGATCTCGCCGCGCCTCGCCGCGCTCGTCGCCGCCGACCGGTTTCTCGCGCTCGACGCCAAGGCGCGCCGCTACCTCTATCTTCCGGACGGGAAGGCGAAGCCCGCGGGAACGCTGCTCAAGAACCCGGAGTACGCCGCGGTGCTGGAGCGCGCGGCGGCGGGCGGAGCGGACGCGTTCTACCGCGGCGAGATCGCGCGCGACATCGCCGCCGCGGTGCGCAGCCACAAGCGCGCACCCGGCGACCTCACCGAGTCGGACTTCTCCGCCTATTCCGCGATACGACGCGAGCCGCTGTGCGGCGCGTACCGCCGCTGGAAAGTATGCGGCATGCCTCCTCCCAGCTCCGGCGGTTTCGCGGTGCTGCAGATCCTCGCGATCCTCGAGCGTTTCGATCTGCGCGCGCTGAAAGCCGATTCGATCGAGGCTGCGCACCTCTTCGCCGAAGCGGGACGTCTCGCCTACGCCGACCGCAATCTCTACGTCGCAGACCCGGATTTCGTGCGAGCGCCGCTCGCCGCGTTGCTGGCACCGGCTTACCTCGCCGCGCGCGCGAAACTCATCGATCCGCTGCATTCCATGGGACGGGCGAGCGCGGGCAATCCCGCCGGCGTCGCGGCGAATTACGGGCTCGCCGAGCCGCTCGAGCTCCCCGCGACCTCGCACGTCTCCATCGTCGACGCCGAAGGCAACGCCGTTGCGCTGACCGCGAGCGTCGAGTCCGCGTTCGGCAACCGCCAGATGGTGCGCGGGTTCTTCCTCAACAACGAGCTCACAGATTTTTCCTGGGTGCCCGAGGAGGACGGCAGGCCGATCGCCAACCGCGTCGCGGCGAAGAAGCGCCCGCGCAGCTCGATGGCTCCGACCATGGTGTTCGACGCACAGGGAAGGATCGCCATGGTGATCGGCTCACCCGGCGGTCACTCGATCATCAACTACGTGGCCCTGACCCTCGTGAACGTGCTCGACTGGGGGATGGACATCCAGAAGGCGATCGACGCTCCGCGCATGGGCAGCCGCAACGGTCCCACGGAGCTGGAGCGGGGCACGAAGGCAGAGCGCCTCGCGCCTGCGCTCGAGCGCATGGGCCACAGCGTTCGCATCCGGCCGGAAGCGAGCGGCCTGCACGGCATCGTGCGCACCGCGACAGGCTGGGCGGGCGGGGCGGATCCGCGGCGCGAAGGGATCGCGCTCGGAGACTAGCTAGAGAAGGGATATTTTGCGAAACCGACCGGGCATACGTCAGATCTGCGTGAGCTGCTCGGCGAGGCGCATGGTGACTTCCTTGACGAAGTCACTCCGGTAGCCCAGGGACTTGAGTTCGTCCTGGAAATTCTTGGAGAATCGCGCCCGTTTCAGGAGGCCGACCCTGTGGTCGCGACAGTAGTTCTGCGCGCCGAGGAACACGTGGTGAAGCGCCTTGGCGAGCGTTTTCTCGAACTTGGGATCGGATGCCCGTTCGGCGTTGAGCGTGTCGGGTGGCACGCGGGCGCCCAGTTGCTTGGCGAGATCGGCAGCAAAGCTTTCCATTTCCTTGTCGCGTAGCAGTCCAAAAACCATGCCGGACGACGCCTTCTCCAACGTGGATCGGAAAAACCCGGTTCCCGCGGGTCCCGAGGCAAGGTTCGCAAGTTACCTGAAGCAGGCTTCGGTGCGCAACTTCTACGCGCGGGCGCTACCGGACGCCGCGGACGTCAAGTCCCTTGGGCATCCGTCCACCGTCCATCGGCAAGTACCACCGACGTTTCGATCTGTCTCTCGGGTATCGACCAGTATTTCCGGAGCAGGCGATCTTTGTGGCGGTTCGGGACCAGCGTGAATCCGTTCCGCCGATAGAACTCGATTGCCCACGACGCATCGGCCCAGGTGCCGATCAGGATGGGTTTTCCCGTGAGGCCCTGCACATGCCGCAACAGGCTGGTCCCCACGCCTTTCCGTTGCACGCTCGGCGCGACGTAGGCGTGGCGCACCAGGGCGACTTCTCCCTTGTCCTGAATTCCCATGACCGCCAGCAGGCGCCCGTCTTCCTCGGCCACCCAGAAAACGACGCCCTCCGCAATCTCCTTCTCCAGCTCATCCGACGGCATATAGGGTTCCCGCCACCGGTCGGCCGGAATCACCCCGCGATAGGCCTGCGCGGCGGCGTTGACAACTGCCAGCATCGCCGCCGAATCCGTCTCGCGGGCTTTTCGAATCAGAGCCATCGGTATCGAAATGCCCGGCGTCCGAAGTTAGATATCTTCGTCTTCCATCTGTGCTTGAGCGATCCTCCAAGACACCAGGCCGATCACCGCTCCGACCCCTGCGAGAAAGCTCCAGAACCACGCGAAATCTCCGGCGCCGGACGCCTCCACCGGGTCGGTGATGTCTGCGAGCGAAGTGAATGAGTCGATTGCAAACCACAGGCAGATAGCCGCAAACACGATCGAGAGAAGTGCGGTCAACTTGACGGAAATGTGCATTGTGGTCGCGTCGTTGGGCAGTGAGAGGGGGTCTCCGGCCAGGACTCTTGCGCCAACGCCGGCCTGCCAAGTACAGGCAGAGACCTTCGAAACCCGCGGCGAGCGCGCGCGCCCGCCGCGGCCGGTTCTAGACCTGCGTCAGCATCACCTCGGCGCCGCTCACTTCGTACTTCCCCGCCGCCTCGACGTTCAGCTTCTTCACCACGCCGTTCTCGACCAGCATCGAATAGCGCTGCGAGCGAACGCCCATGTTGCGCGCAGTGAGATCGAGCGAAAGGCCCAGCTTCTTGGTCCACTCGCCGCTGCCGTCGCCGAGCATGCGGATCTTGCCACCCGCTTTCTGGTCGCGGCCCCAGGCGCCCATCACGAATGCGTCGTTCGTGGCCACGCACCAGATCTCGTCCACGCCTTTCGCCTTGAGCTGGCTGTAGTTCTTCACGTAGCTCGGAACGTGCTTCGCCGAGCAGGTCGGCGTGTACGCGCCCGGCACCGCGAAGATCGCGATTTTCTTTCCCTTGGCCGCTTCGGCGACGCTGATGTCCTTGGGGTTGATCGGGCATCCCGCGGCGGCATCGTATTCGGTGGATTCGGACAGCTTGCCGTCGGGAAGAGTGTCGCCGACTTTGATGGTCATTTCGGTCTCCGCAGTCTCGAGTTTCGGGAGCGGTTAGCATCGCGCAGTTGGGAGGCAAAGTCAAAATGCTTGCCGGTTCCACTGCGGCTGGCTATATTCCCGGCCATGCAGACCGCCGCAGAAGCGATACAGGATCACCGCCTCACGCTCGCCGAGGTGCTGCATGCCCTCGTCGCAGAAGGCCTCGTGCCCAAGGCGGACGCAGACAAGCTGGTCGCAGATCGCAGGCTGCACCGCGGCGATCACCACCCGCTTGTCGTGATCGCCGACCAGAAGTGGCGCTCCCTCAAGCCCCCGCAGAAAGTCCTTTTCCTCGAGTGGCTCACCGAGTGGCTTGCGCGCCAGACCGGGATGGACTACTACCACATCGATCCGCTCAAGATCAATTTCTCCGCGGTCACCGAGGTGATGTCGAGCCACTACGCGGCGCGCTTCAAGATCCTCCCGGTCGCAGTCAACACGCGAGAAGTGGTGATCGCGACCTGCGAGCCCTACGTCAAGGACTGGGAAAAGGAGTTGAAGCAGATACTGCGGCTAGAGATCCGCCGCGTGATCGCCAATCCCCTGGATATCAGCCGCTACCAGGTCGAGTTCTACAACCTGGCGAAATCCGTGAAAGGCGCGACCCAGAAAGGCGAGCAGCGCACCGGCATAGGCAATTTCGAGCAGCTGGTCGAGATCGGCCAGACGAACAAGCAGCTCGACGCGAACGACCAGCACATCGTCCACGTCGTCGACTGGCTGTGGCAGTACGCCTTCGATCAGCGCGCGAGCGACATCCATATGGAGCCGCGGCGCGACGCGGGCGAGGTGCGTTTCCGCATCGACGGCGTGCTGCACCCGGTGTACCAGATTCCGATGGCGGTGATGGCGGCGATGACCTCGCGCATCAAGATCCTCGGGCGCATGGACGTGGTGGAGAAGCGCCGTCCGCAGGACGGCCGCATCAAGACGCGCACCGCCGACGGCCAGGACGTGGAGCTGCGCCTCTCGACCTTGCCGACCGCGTTCGGCGAAAAGCTCGTGATGCGCATTTTCGACCCGGACGTGATCGTCAAGGATTTCGCCGAGCTCGGCTTTTCCGAAGACGACAAGAGCCGCTGGAAGCAGATGACCGGCCAGCCGAACGGCATCGTCCTGGTGACGGGTCCGACCGGCTCGGGCAAGACCACCACGCTCTATTCCACCCTGAAGACGCTCGCCACTCCCGAGGTGAACGTCTGCACGATCGAGGACCCGATCGAGATGATCGAGCCCGCCTTCAACCAGATGCAGGTGCAGCAGTCGATCGAGCTCGGCTTCGCCGAAGGCGTGCGCGCGCTCATGCGCCAGGACCCGGACATCATCATGGTCGGCGAGATCCGCGACC
>CAYQVE010000177.1:0-7077 GCA_964420785.1 uncultured Enterobacteriaceae bacterium
GACGAGGGGGAAGTCGTTTTCCACGACCTCGTCAAGGGCGCAATCACCGTGGCGAACGCCGAGCTCGACGACCTCGTGCTGCTGCGCGCGGACGGCGTGCCCACGTACAACTTCGGGGTCGTAGTGGACGACCTCGACATGAATATCACGCACGTGATACGCGGCGATGACCACGTGAACAACACGCCGCGCCAGGTCAACATTTTCTACGCGCTCGGGGCCGGGCTGCCGAAATTCGCCCACGTTCCGATGATCCTCGGCGCCGACGGCGAGCGGCTATCGAAGCGCCACGGCGCGGTGAGCGTCATGCAATATCCGGAAGACGGTTATTTGCCCGAAGCCCTTGTCAACTATTTGGCGCGGCTCGGCTGGTCGCACGGCGACGAGGAAATGTTCACGGTGGAGCAATTCCTGCAGTGGTTCGACCTCGCCCACATAAGCCGTTCGGCCGCGCAATTCAATCCCGAGAAGCTGCGCTGGCTCAACCACCAATATCTCGGGCAGCGCACGGACGCGGATCTTGCCAAGCTCGTCGCTCCGCTTATCGAGCGCGCAGGCGGCAAGCTGGCTGGAGGGCCGGAGCTGTCCGCGGTCGTCGCGCTGCTGAAGGAGCGTTCCGAAACGCTGGCCGCGCTCGCGGGAGAGGCGCTGATGTTCTATACCGAACCCGGCGCGACGCGCGACGCGGTGACCGCTGAAGTGCGTCCCGCGCTGGTCGAGGTCGCCGCGGCCTTCTCGGCTCTCGGGGACTGGCGCGCGGAAGCCGTCATGGGGGCGATCCAGGCCGTGCTCGACAAGCACAAGCTCAAGCTGCCGAAGCTCGCGATGCCGCTGCGAATGATCGTGTTCGGCCGCACGCAAACGCCCAATCTCGGTCCCGTGCTCGCATTGGCGGGAAAGAAACGAGTGCTGGAACGCCTTCAGAAGCACCTTGCCGCGTGATATAATTCGCGCCCTTGCGTGGGGGTATAGCTCAGCTGGGAGAGCGCTTGCATGGCATGCAAGAGGTCACCGGTTCGATCCCGGTTACCTCCACCAGACCGGCCTCCGGCAGTCGTAAGAAGTCTTGAGGTCCCCATCGTCTAGAGGCCTAGGACATCGCCCTTTCACGGCGGTAACACCGGTTCGAATCCGGTTGGGGACGCCACGCCAATATGACCGTCCTCCTTGTGCCGTTCCCGCGACGGCACTTGCAAGGCGAGGGTGCCACGCGCATGATTCTCCCGAGGGAATACATCGCTCGTTCCGATGTTTACCCGGACAGCGCGCAAGGGTCCCTCGCGCCTGTTCCCGACCTACCTTTCAAAGGAGGATCCGATGAAAGTCACACGTATTTTTCGCCGATGCGTTCCCGTAATGGTGGTCGCGGCGGCGCTCGGCCTCGCCGGGTGCGAAACGATGAGTTCGGCGTGGAACTCGACGACAAGCACGGTCGGCGGCTGGTTCAGCAGCGGGAGCAAAGTCACGCTGAGCGGCGCCGAGGAAGTGCCTCCGCTCAATACTTCCGCCTCCGGCGGCGGCAGGATCACCGTGAAAGACGACCATTCGGTGAGCGGCAGCGTCACGACGAAAGGCCTGAGTGGCGTCTCCGCGCACATTCACGTGGGTGCGCGGGGGCAGAACGGGCCGGTCATCGTTCCCCTTGCCAAGGGAGCCGACGGAAACACCTGGTCGGTTGCCAGCGGCGCGAAGCTGACCGATGCGCAATATCAGGCGTACAAGGCCGGCAATCTATACGTCAACGTCCACACCGCCGCACACAAGGGCGGAGAAATCCGCGGGCAAATCAAGCCCTGAGGAATCCCCTGGGGCGCCAATCCGATATGACCGCTCGGCTGGCTTCGCCCAAAGGGTGAGAAGCGGCAGCGGCGCCGCTTCTCAGTCCTTTATTCGACTAGTGTTTCTTGCTTCCTTGGGCGCGGTCGTGCCGCAAATCGCGACGATCTGCACGGCGGTCGGCGCGGTCCTTGCGCAGATCGCGCTCGTCGCGTTTCAGATCGCGACGGTCCTGCGCAAGTTCCTTCTTCTCGGCTGCGGCACCGGCCTTGTCGCCCTCCTTCAAATCTTGTCGCAGCTCCCGGCGGTCCCGGTTGATATCGGCCCGGTCCCGGGCAATATCCCGACGATCCTGCCGTATGTCACGAGTATCTTGCCGAACGTCCCGCTTATCCCGGCGGATGTCTTGATTCGTCGAAGACTGGGCAAACGCGTTGGTACCTAGAACCAGCATCGACGAAACACCTGCCACGTACAACAGTTGTCTTAACATCGTAGGCCTCCTTAAGATAGTGGACAGTTCAAAACGCTCGCACGCAGAATCCGTGGTGAGCAAATGCGAATAACGTCCGAGCCCGCCGACGAGTTGTCAGCGAGAATGTAACGAGATGTAAGCGCGAGCAATAAATCACGGGCCACACGCTGGGGATTTCTCGAACTTTGGCTACAATTTTTTGCAGCATTGGCGTGGAACGCGCTCCATACTCGTGTTATGGCTGCGACTCTGCCGCCGGTTTCGCTGGCCGGCAAATGGCTTGAAGGAGGCTCTATGCTCGGACGACCAAGATTGCTCATTGCGGCTACCTCGTTGCTTGGGCTGCTGGCGTGGCCGACGCTCGCCCAGGTACCCGGACCCAACCCTCCCCCGAGGCTCCCCGAATCAGGGAAAAGCAACGCGAAGCAGGGCGACTCGAAAGAAAAAGCGCGCGATGCGCGCCGCGACCGACGCCAACACCAGCGCGCCGTACGCCGCACTCGCCCCCGGTAGGGACGCGGGCGGTGAAGGAAGAAACGCATTCCGGGTTCGCGCTTTGCAGGATCGCAGGCCCCAATGTAGGCTGAGGTTTTTGTTGGGGCCGGGGAGGGATATGGCGCACGTCGCGATGCTCCGTGTCGCGTGTTGTCTTATCGGTATCGGGTTCACGCTGTCGGCTTACGCTCAAGAAGGCGGCGAGCGCGAATCAAAGACGCCGGAGTCCGACGGGGGCGACCTGAGCGTTGCGGTTGGCTTCGATTACACGGCCGGAAAGTACGCCACCCGAGCCACCCACAAATTTCTGTCCATTCCGGTTCATATTGACTACGACACCGACGAGTGGGGCTTCGGGCTTGCCCCTTCTTATGCCGAACAGAGAGCTCCAGCCGGCGCGATAAGAGGCCGGCCCGTTGGCACTCTGGTCGTCCCGGCCAACATTCAGGTGAGAACCACGCGCGGCTTGGGCGACACGATCGGTACGGTGACACGTTACCTCACCGAGCAGGAAAACCATGGCTTCAACCTCGACGTCGTGGGGGAGGTAAAGTTCGCGACGGCGGATAAAAAAAAGGGCCTGGGAACGGGCGAAAACGATTACACATTGCAATCGGATCTCTCGAAGTCGTTCGGTGATTTTCTCGGGTCTGCGTCGCTCGGCTATACCGACGTAGGCAAACCGACCGGCTTCCGCTTGCGGAACTTCTGGTACGGCGTCCTGGGCGGATCCTCCAAGACCGGAGAGCGAACTTCGCTGGGTATTACTTACAACTTCGGCCAGCCCTCGATCATCGGCGGGGCCTCGCAGCAAAGCCTCGCTCTCCGCCTCGATCTAAAGACCGTCGGCGGCTCGCACTTCGACGCCTACGTCCTGAAGGGACTCGCGAACGGCAGCCCCGACCAAGGAATCGGCGCGTCATTTACCTACTACTTTTGAATCGGCTCTGCGATTAGAGCGGGCGACGCGTGCGCGGATGGCGCTCAGGCTCGCGCCGTTCTTCACGCTCAACGCGCGTGCGACGCGCGCGCTCGATCTCCTCACGCCTGTGCTCGATGAACTTCTCCACACTCTCCCCTTGACGCAGCAGCCCACGCTCCCGCAGGCTGTTTTCCATGTGTCGGGTAATCTCGCGCGAGTGCTGATCCACGCGGCCCTCATTCGCCGTACGCTGCCGCTCGAACAAAGAGGGAATATCTTCGTGTAATCGTGGGCCGGTGCCGTCGGCCGCCGCGATGGCTGCGCGTCCTGCGGGAACCTCAAGCTCGCGCGCTTCCTGCATCATCACGATCCGACCCTCGTTTACGCGGGCGTGCGTCCCGGCTTGCTCATCCGGCTGAGCTTCGTCACGTAAAATGACGACCACCTCGTGGTCGGTACCACGCACACCAATGGTAACCGTCTCGGTGCGGATTGCGTAGGCGCGAGGCCTCACCTTCGACACCCACCCGGTCACGGCGCGAAGCGCGCCGCGCACCAGCGAAAACAGCATTTGGTCGTCCTCGCCCCCCTTAGCGAAGACGGCCTCCAGAACGAACCTCGAGTTCGGCCGCACGGCAATGTAGCCGCCGTCGGCCAGCACGACGTGCAGCTCGCCGTTTCTCGCGGTTTCGACGATATCGCCCGCGCTGAGGGACCTGCCGACTGCTATGGACCGCTTAGTACCGTCTTGCGCTGAAACGCCCACATCGCCGGCAAGAAAGTCGACCTTGGCGGCATCGTTCGAAACCTGCCCGTAGCCCGTCCGCACCGAAAGGCACGCAGTCAGGGCGATTGCGTACACCAGCGATTTTCTCGGCTTCACAGAATAGCTCCTGAGGGAATCAGTCGGGCTTCGCACCCGTGTCGCGAACCACCTTGCCCCATTTCACGATTTCCGCTTTCATGTACTCGGCGGCCTGTGCCTGCGGGCCGCCCACCGGGTCGAAGGCGCTGAATGCGAGACGCTCGCGCACCTCGGGGTTGCGGATGGCGCCGTTTACCGCTTCGTTCAGCTTCTGCACGATCGCCGCAGGCGTCCCCGTTGGGACGAACACGCCCACCCAGGTGTAGTCCTCCACGCCCGGAAATCCGGCTTCGGCGAAGGTCGGGACGTCCGGGAGCGCCGGGATGCGCTTCGCGCTGGAGACGGCAAGGGCGCGCAGCTTCCCGGCTTTGATCTGGGGCAGCGGCCCGGAGATAGCCATGCAGCCTATCGGCGGCTCGCCCTGGACCACGGCGGTGACCGCCAGCCCGGCGCCGCGGAAGTGAATCGGCGTGACGTCGAGCTTCGCGATCACTCGCAGGATGTTCTCGCCTGTCAGGTGGGGGGTCGTCCCGCTGCCGGGAGAGGCGAACGCGATCTTCTTGCCCCTCGACCCGCTGATGAGTTCGGGCAGCGTTCGCGCCGGCACGCTCGCGTTCACGAAGATCATGTTCGGCTGCGACGCGGGAATCGCCACCGCGACGAAATCGCGCTCGGCGTCGTACCCCGGATTGGGATAGAGGCTCGCGTTCACGGCGATCGCGGAAGATGTCATGAGCACGGTGTAGCCGTCGGGCGCCGATTTCGCGGCCGCGGCGGCGCCGATGTTGCCGCCCGCTCCGGCGCGGTTCTCGACGACGAACTGCTGGCCCAGGGTCTCGTTGAGCTTCGCGCCCACGACCCTCGCGATGATGTCGACCGGGCCCCCCGGCGCGAAGGGAACGATCACGCGCACCGGCTTGCTCGGCCAGTCCTGCGCGAAGCAAGATCCGGTGAGCGCCCATGCGAGCCCGAATGCGAAGACGCGAAAGGCGGTTCCCATGACAGCCTCCTGCGAAGGTCCGGCCATCTTATCATTGCGGCGCGTGCCTTCCCTCGACCGGCGAGCGCCGCTTGAGCTAAAGTAGCGGCTCGCAATTTCCCCCAACGCTTTCAACGACTCGATGAGGGAGCCCATGCCCGGCCGCAAACTCAACAGGCAGGACCTTCGCGATGCCGCGGAGAAATACAAGAACTGGGGCAAGTGGGGCCCCAATGACGAAATCGGCACGCTGAACCACACGCGTCCCGAGGACATCGTCGCTGCGGCGCGCCTGGTGAAAAAGGGGAAGGTGATCTCCCTCGCGCTCAACTTCGACAACAACGGTCCCCAGGGCGCGAAGAGCACGTACCCGGCGATGGGCCGGATCAATCCGGTGCACACGATGCTGCGCACGGGCACCGACGCCTATTCCGGGGTGCTCGACCACCGGGGCATCCGCGCCGCCGACGACATGGTGGTGATGCCCCTGCAGTGCGGCACGCAATGGGACGGCCTGGGCCATGTCTTCTACGAGAACTCCATGTGGAACGGCTACGACTGCCGCGAGGTCACCTCGAACGGCGCGCAGAAGTGCGGCATCGAGAAGACCAAGGCGAAGATGGTCGGCCGCGGCGTGTTCCTCGACGTACCTCGCGCGCAAGGGAAGAAGTATCTGGAGGACGGCTACGCGATCACCTGCGCCGATCTCGACAAGGCGGCGCAGATGCAGGGCGTGAAGGTGAAGCGCGGCGACTTCGTGGTCGTGCGCACCGGTCAGATGGAGGCGAAGCTCCAGGCGCGGAGCTGGGACGGCTACCCGGGCGGAGACGCGCCCGGATTCGCGTTCGAGACGCTCGAGTGGATCCAGCGCACCGAGCTCGCGGCGCTCGCCTCGGACACCTGGGGCTGCGAGGTGCGGCCTAACGAGACCGAGGCCGGCATCAACCAGCCCTGGCACTGGATCACGATCCCCATGATGGGCATGACCATGGGCGAGATCTTCTACGTGAAGGAGCTCGCCGAGGACTGCGCCGCAGACAAGGTATACGAGTTCCTGTTCGTCGCTCCGGCGATTCCGATCACCGGTGCTGTCGGTTCACCGACCAATCCCTTGGCGATCAAGTAGCCGTGCAGAAGATCAGCGGAGCTCAATGCCTCGCCGACATGCTGCAAGGCTACGGCGTCACGCACGTCTTCATGGTCCCCGCGGTATTGCGCAGGACCTTCGCCGAGATGGAGCGCCGCACGAAGATCAAGCGCATCCACACTCACGGCGAAAAATCCGCCGCCTACATGGCCGACGGCTACGCGCGCGCCTCGGGCAGACCGGGCATCTGCATGGCGCAGGTGATCGGTGCGCTCAATCTGGCCGCGGGCCTGCGCGACGCGCACCTCGCGCATTCGCCGGTGATCGCCTTCACCGGCGGGCGCCATCCCAAGACCAAGGTCCGCAGGGTCTACCAGGAAGTGGACGACCTTCCGGCCTTCGAGCCCCTGCCCAAGTTCAACGCGCCGGTGGACGAAGTCGCGGGCCTTCCCGCCATGTTTTCCCAGGGCTTTCCCGG
>CAYQVE010000178.1:0-7007 GCA_964420785.1 uncultured Enterobacteriaceae bacterium
GGATCGAGCCGACCGCGGCAGAGCGGCTGGCGCTTTCGTCGAAGAACAAGGTCTTCCCGCGCACGAACACGAGCACCACGGCGGCGAGCCCTATGAGGGCCAAACCGTGATGCAGCGCCGTCGCCACTTTTCCAAACCGACCCAGCAAGTCCTGCTTTGTCCAGGTGGTGTTCATTGCACCTACCTCCATTCTTTTGTCTCCGTTTCTTGATCAGCATGCAGCTGCTGCAGTGCAGCAATTGCATTATAAATAGGCACTTAACCTCAGTCAAGCCGTCGGCCCCAACGATCAAGCAAGCGCTAAGCCCGTTCCTTCCCGCGTGCGACTAAATGGCCACGGCGCAGTCCGGGGCACAAGAGCCCCCGGACTGACCCCGGTTCACTCCCAATCCACTTATGGCCTGGAACCCGTCGGGAAGGGCCATGCAGCTGCGGGGTTTAGGGCGGTTTTTACCCCTCCAGGCGTCGCCGCCGCCGAAGGGGCGGTGGCCGCCGATCCCACTATCGTCGCTGCCGGCGTTGCGGCCTTCCTGGCCGCCCCCCCTCTAGGTCTCGCCTTCTTTCTGGCGGACTTTTTCTTGGCCGCTTTTTTTGCGGACCTCTTCAATGACTTCCTTTTCCCTTTCTTTCGTGCTGCTTTCCTCTTTTTCTTTTTCTTTGCCGCTTTCTTGCCTCTTCTCTTCTTTGCCATGACTGGCCTCCATCAAGAGTTGTGAAACGACGAACCCGCCCGTCGGGGCGCGGGCTATTCAAGTTCCGGGGCGAACCCCGGAGAATTGAATTCCTTTCCTGCGCTGCTGATTCGATCGAAGCTGCAGTTGGCTAGTCCCAACTGAGCGCACCTCCGGTCTGGTACTCGATAACCCGAGTTTCGAAAAAATTCCGCTCCTTCTTGAGATCGGTCATCTCGCTCATCCAGGGAAACGGATTGCTCGCACGGGAGAACATCGCATCCACGCCGATCTGCTGGCAACGGCGATTGGCGATGTAGCGCAGGTACTCCTTGAACATCGGAGCGTTGAGCCCCAGGACACCGCGCGGCATGGTGTCCTCGGCATAGCGATACTCGAGCTCGACCGCCTTCTTGATGAGGCCCTGGATCTCCTCGCGGAACTCGGGGGTCCACAAGTGTGGGTTCTCCATTTTGATCTGGTTGATGAGGTCGATGCCGAAGTTGCAGTGCATCGATTCGTCGCGGAGGATGTACTGGTACTGCTCGGCGGAGCCGGTCATCTTGTTCTGCCGGCCCAGCGCCAGAATTTGGGTGAAACCGACATAGAAGAACATGCCTTCCATCACGCATGCGAATACGATGAGGCTGCGCAGCAGCTTTTGATCGGCCTCGGGCGTGCCGGTCCTGAAAGTCGGATCGGTCAGGATGTCGATGAAAGGGATGAGGAACTCGTCCTTGTCACGTATGCTCGGGATCTCGTGGTAGGCGTTGAATACCTCGCCCTCGTCCAGACGCAAACTCTCGACGATGTACTGGTACGCGTGAGTATGGATGGCTTCCTCGAACGCCTGCCGCAGCAGGTATTGCCGGCATTCGGGAGCGGTGATGTGACGGTAGGTGCCGAGAACGATGTTGTTCGCCGCGAGCGAATCTGCCGTGACGAAGAAACCGAGGTTGCGCTTGACCAAACGCCGCTCGTCCTCCGTCAGCCCGTTCGGGTCTTTCCACAGCGCGATGTCGCGGCTCATGTTGATTTCCTGCGGCATCCAGTGATTGGCGCAGGCGGCGAGGTATTTTTCCCACGCCCATTTGTACTTGAACGGCACGAGCTGATTGACGTCGGCCCGCGCGTTGATGATGCGCTTATCCTCGACGCGCACGCGACGGTGACTGTTGCCGGAGGAATATCGCTCCCCCGAAGGCCCGGCCGGTGCATCCGACGACGGCGCCAGCCCGCTTACAGACTGCAGGTTGAGGCCCGGAATCGCCTCGGCCCCGATATCATCAAATGAAAGCATTTTCTCCCTCCCTGTTCTCGTGCTTGCTCGCGCTCACTGACAGGATTCGCATTCCGGATCGTCTATCTTGCAGTACTCGATTTCCGGCTCACCCGATGGTCGCGGCGCGGCGGTCGCGCACGCACTGGGCATTCCTTCTCCCGCGGGAACGGCGTTCAGCTGGCCCGTTCTGACGGTCGATTTCTCGGCATGTGTCGCGCCCATCGCGCGGAGGTAGTAAGTGGTTTTCAGACCCCGCTGCCAGGCAAGCTTGTAACTTTCGTCCAGCTTCTTGCCGGAAGCCTGGCCGATGTAGATGTTGAGCGACTGGGACTGGTCGATCCACTTCTGCCGTCGCGCGCCGGCTTCGACGACCCACACGGGTTCGATTTCGAACGCCGTCGCGTAGAGGCGACGCAAATCGGACGGCACGCGGTCGATGCGGGCGAGGTTGCCGTCGAAGTACTTGAGATCGGCCACCATGACCTCGTCCCAGAGGCCGAGTTTCTTCAGATCGGAGACGAGATACTCGTTAACGACGGTGAACTCACCCGACAGGTTCGACTTCACGAACAGGTTCTGAAAGGTCGGTTCTATCGAGGCGGAAACCCCGACGATGTTAGCGATCGTCGCGGTCGGCGCAATAGCGAGGCAATTGGAGTTGCGCATCCCGTGGCGCTTGATGCGCTCGCGCAGGGCCTTCCAGTCCATCGATTCCGACATGTCGATATCGACGTATCCTCCACGCTCCGCGCGCAGCAGGTTCAGCGTGTCCTGCGGCATGATGCCGCGATCCCACAGTGAACCCTTATAGGACGCGTAACGGCCGCGTTCCTCGGCAAGCTCGGTGGAGGCCCAGTAGGAAAAATAGGCCATTGCCTCCATGGATCGATCGGCGAATTCCACGGCTTCTTGCGATGCGTAGGGGATTCGCAGCAGGTGCAGGCAGTCCTGAAAACCCATGATGCCCAAGCCCACCGGCCGGTGCTTCATGTTGGAATCGCGCGCTTTTCTGACGGCGTAATAATTGATGTCGATGACGTTGTCCAGCATCCGCATCGCTGTGCCAACGGTCTTCTTGAGTTTCTCGTGGTCGAGCCTGAGGGTCCCGTCGACCCGTTGCATGTGCGCAACCATGTTGACCGAGCCGAGATTGCACACCGCGATCTCATGGTTATTCGTGTTGAGCGTGATCTCCGTGCAGAGATTCGAGCTATGCACGACGCCGACGTGCTGCTGCGGCGAGCGCAAATTGCAGGGATCCTTGAACGTGATCCACGGATGCCCGGTCTCGAAGAGCATCGACAGCATCTTGCGCCAGAGCTGCGTCGCGGGAATCCTCTTGTGCAGCTTCAGCTCGCCTTTGGCGGCTCTTTCCTCGTACCGGATATAGGCCTTTTCGAATGCACACCCGTACTTGTCGTGTAGGTCCGGTACGTCGGAGGGACTGAACAGCGTCCAGTCGCCGTTCTCCATCACGCGTTTCATGAACAAGTCCGGAATCCAGTTCGCGGTGTTCATGTCGTGAGTACGGCGCCGGTCGTCGCCGGTGTTCTTGCGTAGTTCGAGAAACTCTTCGATGTCCAGGTGCCAGGTTTCAAGATAGGAACATACCGCCCCTTTGCGTTTGCCTCCCTGGTTGACCGCCACCGCGGTGTCGTTGACGACCTTCAGGAAAGGCACGACTCCCTGGGACTTGCCGTTGGTCCCCTTTATGTGGGAGCCCAGGGCCCGTACCGGAGTCCAGTCGTTGCCGAGTCCCCCGGCATACTTGGCAAGCAGCGCGTTTTCCTTGATCGCCTCGTAGATGCCGTCCAGGTTGTCCGACACCGTCGTGAGATAGCACGATGAAAGCTGCGAACGCATCGTGCCGGAATTGAACAGCGTCGGCGTCGAGCTCATGAAGTCGAACGAGGACAACACGTTGTAAAACTCGATCGCTCGCGTCTCGCGGTCGATCTCGTTCAAAGCCAAGCCCATCGCGACGCGCATGAAAAACGCTTGCGGCAGTTCAATGCGCGTGCCCTGGATATGCAGGAAATACCTGTCATAGAGCGTTTGCAGGCCGAGGTAACCGAACTTGAGGTCGCGCGATGCGTCCAGAGCGCCGCCGAGCCTCTTCAGATCGAAATTGCCCAAGCGCTCATCGAGAAGCTCGGCGCGGATGCCGCGCGTGACGAATTCGGTGAAGTATTCGGCGTAGCGCTTCTTCATCTCCGCCTGAAAAACCTCTTCACCCAGAACCTCCCGCCGGATGGTGTGAAGCAGCAGCCGCGCGGTGACATAGCTGTAGGCGGGATCTTTTTCGATCAGTGCGCGCGCCGAAAGCACCGCGGACTTCCGCAGCTCGTCGGCGGGTACCCCGTCATAGATATTCTTCAGGGTTTCGGCGAGGATCAGCTTGGGATCCGCTACCTCGCCCAGGCCCTCGCAAGCCGACGCGATCAGCTCCTCGAGGCGAGTCAGATCAAGCGGCCGCCGCACACCGTCCTCGACCGTATGCAGTCGCGGTTGGGGCGTCGGTTTCCTTTGGGCCGCTTCGTGGGCGCGCGCCTCGGAACGCTTTTCCCGGTACAGGACATAGGCGCGCGCCACTTCGTGCTCGCCCGAGCGCATCAACGCGAGCTCGACCTGGTCCTGGACGTCTTCTATATGGAAGGTCCCTCCGGCCGGCTGGCGGCGCACCAGTGCGCTCACGACGGCGTCGGTCAGTGCGGCAACAAGCTCTCTGATCCTCGCCGAAGCGGCGCTCTGCCCGCCTTCGACGGCCAGGAACGCCTTGGTGACCGCAACGGAGATCTTGCCGGGCTCGAAACCCACCACCGCACCGTTGCGACGGATAATCTTGTACTGCGAAAACGCGGGCGACGCTGCAGTGCCGGCGTCAGCGCGAGAGCTCGAGCCGGGGATCGACTGCGGAGTCGTTGCGTCAGCCGCGATCTGCATATACCGTCTCCTCTACTCGTTCTTGTGCGCTGCCCGGCAGGATTGAGGGCGGCGAAACCGGTTCCTTGGGGGTGTTTCCCCAAGACCACAATATATGGTATCTACACAAGAGTGTGCAACTAATTGTAGTGTAGTGTCAAGATGCAAGCCCGGTTTTCTCAAGCGCCTTCGGAGGTCCGGGGGTGGAATCGGAAATATCGGCGCCGAAGCGGCGCGAAGCTGACGGACCGATCGGACTAAGGCGAGAACTTGATTGCGGCAACGCCGCGGACGAGCAGGCTTTATTGAATCCGGGCCAGCGACTCCCGGAAATGTCCCCAGTCGAACGCCGGCCCAGGGTCGGTCTTGCGGCCGCGTGCAATATCGACGTGCCCGACGACATCGACTATCGGATATCGCCGGCGCAGAACCACGAGAAGTTCCGCCAGACGCGCGTATTGCCGATCGGAGTAGGCCTGGTCGTCGGCGCCTTCGAGCTCCACTCCCACGGAGAAATCGTTGCAGCGCTCGCGCCCCCACCAGCTCGACGACCCCGCGTGCCAGGCTCGCTTTGTGCAAGGCACCAGCTGGATCAATTCGCCCCCGCGCCGCACAAGAAAATGTGCTGATACCTTCAGATCGCGAATGGTTTCGTAATACGGGTGCGCGGCGAAATCGAGCGTATTTGTAAACAGCTGCACGATGGCTTCACCGCCGAACATACCCGGCGGCAGGCTGATGCTGTGCACGACCAGCAACCGCACCGCCGCGTCCCCGGGGCGCTCGTCACAATTGGGCGAGGGAAGCTGCACCGCCCCGGTAAGGAAGCCTTCCTCGTCGAGGGGGTCGGGCTCCACCTACCGGATTCCCAGGCGTTCCATGCGATAGCGCAACGCCCTGAACGTAATGCCCAGGAGTTTGGCCGCAGCGGTTCGATTGAAGCGGGTTTTCTCGAGGGCCTCGAGGATCGCCTCCTTTTCGAGACGGTCGAGGTATTCCGGCAGCGGCCATTTGGCGTTGGGGGCCCCGGGTTCACGAGCGACCCAGGTTGGCGGAGCGAGCTGCAGGTCGTCGAGTTGGATTTCGTCGCGCGCGGCGAGTGCGATGGCACGCTCTAGAACGTTCTCCAGTTCGCGGGTATTGCCGGGAAAATCGTAGCTCGCGAGAGCTTTCTTCGCGTCCTCGGAGAGCCGCATGGACTTGCCGTCGGGACCGGAAAGACGCCGCAGAATCGCATCCGAAAGCACGGGGATATCGTCGCGGCACTCCCGCAGGGGGGGCATTTTCAGCTCGATGACCGCCAAGCGGTAGTACAGATCCTGTCGAAATTTCCCCGATTCGACGCATGCGGCAAGATTCTGATGCGTAGCGCAGATGATGCGCACGTCGACCGCGTCTTCGGAGGTCGCCCCCACTTTGCGCACTGTCTTTTCCTGGATCACACGAAGCAGCTTGACTTGCATCGCGAGCGGCAGGTCGGCGACTTCGTCCAGGAACAGAGTACCGGTGTTGGCGGCCTGGAAAAATCCGTCGCGGTCGCCTTCAGCACCCGTGAAAGCGCCCTTCTTGTAGCCGAAGAACTCGCTCTCCATCAGGTTCTCCGGGATCGCGCCGCAGTTGACCGGCACGAATGCCCTCTCGCGCCGCGACCCCTTGCCGTGCATGAGACGAGCGGCGAGCTCTTTTCCGCTCCCGGACTCGCCTGTAAGGTAGATTGGCGCCTGGCTGCGTGCGAGCTTCTCGATCGTGGAGCCCACCTGCGCGATCCCGGGGCCCGAGCCCAGGACGCCGGGGGCGAAAGGCACGGCGTCCGCCTCCAGCGCCTCGCTCCTCGTCTCGCGGGCGGCGCGGTGCAGGGCGCGGGCGCGCCAGAGATTGACGACGATGTCGATCACCAGCACCACGAACGGCACGGCCGAGATGGTCGGCGGCGCGGTTCCCTCGCGCAGCCGGCTATAGGATTCGACCAGGATGCCGCCGGCCAGCACGTAGAGCAGGGCGGTGACGCCGAGCGCGGAGATGCTCTCCAGCTTGCCGTGGCCGTAATGGTGCTCGTCGTCCGCCGGCTTGTCCGAGACCCGCACCACCGCCCAGGTGATGATGGTCGCGACCAGGTCGATCGAGGAGTGCAG
>CAYQVE010000179.1:0-7003 GCA_964420785.1 uncultured Enterobacteriaceae bacterium
CGGCCCGGGGAAGGGCGGCGCGTGCATCGCACCGATCCGATCGCCTACGCGGTGGGGATCTCGGGCGAGATCGACATGGAGCTGGAGAAAGGCACCGAAGTCCATCTCAAGGCGGGCGACGTCCTCGTGCAGCGCGGCACCGTGCACTGCTGGATCAACCGCGGCAAGGCCCCCTGCGTGATGGCTTTCGTGCTGGTCGACGCGAAGCCCGCAGTGGCGGGAGGCAAGACCCTCGATGCGTTCGGGTGAGGTTCGGCATTTCTAACGTAGTGGTGAAGGGCGAGCCGAGCCAACCGGAGTGCTTCAAGTCTTCGTGGCGACAGCATATACAACGTTTGCTTCCACAGAACGGATTCCTGCGTCACGTATGTAGTTGAGGTTCGCGGTGCGGACGTGCTCGCGAGCCTTGGCGTCGAGTTGGTCGAGCGTACCTCGATAGCCCGAACCGAGAACGGCTGACCACCAAGCTGCGGGCGACGGGATTGGGTGGGCGCCAGCCTCGGCGATCACCTCTGCTTGCTCGACTCCTCCCTCGGATAGCAGCGTGCGCACCGACGGAGGATCACAGATGCGATCCCAGGGGTTGAAGCCCTTGTACAGCTCAGGCCTCACCTCACGCACGGCGTTCCAGAACGCGGTGGTCGCCGGTTCGAAGAAGCGCGGCCCCCAAGTGGTAATCGCAAGCTGGCCGCCAGGACGGACGACGCGCCAGAGTGCCCGGATCGCAGCTGGCATATCGGGGACGAAGAAAATCCCGAAAACGCAAATAACCGCATCGAACTCCGGCTTCGGGAGACGTAGATCGAGCATGTCACCCACCCGGAACTCGATGTTCCGCAGGCCGCGGTCTCTGGCCTTCTTGCGCGCCAGTTCGAGTAACTTCTCCGCAAGGTCAACGCCGAGAACGGATCCCTTCGGTCCAACCTTTTCCGCCGCCGGTATCGCCGAGGCGCCGCTCCCACAGCATACGTCGAGGATACGTGCGCCTGCCTGTAGACGAAGTCGTTCAATCGTCCTACGACCGAAATGACCCCAGAAGGAATTCGCGGCATCGTCGTAGAAGTCGGCCGCCGCGTTGTATGTGGCAGCGGCCTTGGCCTTCGCGTCGTCTGCTGTAGTCATCGTGCTCTAGTCTGCTTGACGCGCTACGACGAGCGCACCTGCGCGCGCGCCATCCAGCCGAAGCGCGTTTCGAGGATCTCGAAAGCGCCCTGAATGAGAAGAGCGAGCGCGGCCGCCGGTATGGCGCCCGCGAGCAGGGTCACGTTGTCGTTCAGCGCAAGCCCCGAGGCGATGCGCTCGCCGTAGCCGCCGGCGCCGATGAACGCGGCGATGGTGGCGGTGCCGACGTTGATGACCGCGGAAGTTTTGACGCCGGCGAGGATCGCAGGCAGCGCAAGCGGCACTTCGACGAGCCAAAGCCGGTCGCGCGGTTCCAGGCCCAGCGCCATCGCGGCCTGTCGCATGCCGCGGACGATGCCGGTGAGCCCGGTGCAGGTGTTGCGGACGATCGGCAGCAGCGCGTAGAGCAGGAGCGCAATGAGCGCAGGCCAGGTGCCGATCGTGCCAGTCAGCGCGATGAGGAAGGCGAAGAGCGCGAGCGACGGAATCGTCTGGATCACGCCCACCGTTCCGAGAATTGCCTGCTCCGTTTTCGGCAGCTTCGCCGCCGCGACGCCGAGCGGCACGCCGAGCACGATGCTCGCGGCAAGCGACGCGAACACGAGCAGCAGGTGCTCGCCCGTGAGCCGCAGGAAATCCGGGCCGAACAGCGCGCTGAAGAAATTCCGCCGGGCCGCGCGCTGCGGTCCGCCGTCGGCGTCGATGAGCGCGGCCGCCTCCGCGAAAGTCCGGCCTTCGATCTCGGCCGCCGCGTTCATGCGAATCATGCGCCGCTCGTCGATTCGGCCCTCGAGCGCCTGGAGCGCGCGCCAGGCTTCGGGAAAGCGCTTCGGCGCATCGAGCCGGTAAAGAAGCACGGCGTCGTAGCGCGGAAAAAATTTCCGGTCGTCCTCGATCACGCGCAGGTTGAAGCGCTCGATCTTCGCGTCGGTGGAATAGATGTCCATGACGTCTATCCTGCCGGCGGCGATCGCCTCGTAGGCGAGGCCGTGATCGAGTCCCGAAGGCGTGGCGTAGGACATCTTGTACGCGGCCTTCAGCCCCGGCCAGCCGTCGGCGCGGCCGATGAATTCCTGCGACAGGCCGAGCTTCAGTCCCGGATGCCTCGCGAGGTCCGAAAGCGTGCGGATCGCCAGCGCCTGCGCGCGATCCTCGCGCATCGCGAGCGCGTAGCTGTTGTTGAAGCCGAGCCGCACCGCGACACCGAGACCCTGCGTAGCGAGGGCGGCGTTGAGATCCTCGATGCTCGGATTGCCCTCGACCTTGAGGATCTCACTCGCGATCGTCCCCGTGTATTCGGGGTAGACGTCGATCGACCCGGCCTTGAGTGCGGCGAAGACGATGCCGGTGTTGCCGAGGCCTGGCCGGTGCTCGACGGGGACTTTGCCTTCGACCGCCCGGCGCAGCACCTCGCCGAGGATGTAGGACTCGGTAAAGCGCTTGGAACCGATGCGCAGCGTGTCTGCCTGCGCGGGCAGCGCGAGGAGCAGCCCGACGAGCGGGAGGACGATCTTCATTGCACCGCCGCGGGCGAGATTTCGCCGAGAAACTGCAGCGCGGCGAGGCGCGCGTACAGGCCTTCCTCGCGCACCAGCTCCGAGTGCGTGCCCGCGGCGATCACTCGGCCCCGGTCCATGACGACGATGCGGTCGGCGTTCTTCACCGTGGCGAGGCGGTGCGCGACGATGAGCGTGGTGCGGCCCCGCATCAGATGCTCGAGCGCCTTCTGCACATAGCTCTCGCTTTCGGCGTCGAGGGAGCTCGTCGCCTCGTCCAGGAGCAGCACCGCGCGGTCGGCGAGCAGAGCGCGGGCGATCGAGAGCCTCTGGCGCTGGCCGCCCGAGAGGCGCACCCCGCGCTCGCCCAGGAATGAATTCATCCCCTCGGGGAGGCGCTCGATGAACTCGCTCGCGTAGGCCGCCTCGCACGCGGCGACGACCTCGGCGTCGCTCGCCTGCGGCCTGCCGTAGCGCACGTTCTCGGCGACGCTCGCGGCGAAGATCACCGGGTCCTGCGGCACGAGGGCGATGCGCCTGCGCACCGCCTTGGGATCGACCCTCTTCAGCTCCACGCCGTCCAGCGCGATCGCGCCGGCTTCGGGATCGTAATAGCGAAGCAGCAGCTGGAACACCGTGGACTTGCCTGCGCCGGAAGGCCCCACCAGCGCGACCTTCTCGCCGCGCGAAACGGAAAGAGAGAAATCCGAGAGCGCCGCCGCGTCCCGGCGCGAGGGATAGTGAAACGTGACGCGCTCGAAGCGCACTTCTCCGCGCGGGGGTTCCGGCAGCGACTGCGGATTCGCCGGCGCGCGGATCGCCGGCTCGGTCGCGAGCAGCTCCATCAGGCGCTCGGTCGCGCCCGCCGCGCGCTGCAGGTCGCCGATCACCTCCGAGACGGCGCCCACCGCCCCGGCGACGAGCACCGCGTAGAACACGAAGGCCGAGAGCTCGCCCGCGCTCAAGCGCCCGGCGAGCACGTCGTGTCCACCGATCCAGAGGATGACGCCCACCGCGCCGAAGGCGAGCAGCATCACCAGCGCAACCAGCAGCGCCCGCTGGCCGATGCGCCTTACCGCAGTGCCGAAGGCATGCTCGACGCGCTCGCCGAAGCGTTCGCGGTCCTTGTCCTCGTGGCCGTAGGACTGCATCGTGCGGATCTCGTGCAGGGCTTCGTCGATATAGGCGCTCACGTCGGCGACCCGGTCCTGGCTCGCGCGCGAGAGTTTTCGCACCCGCCGGCCGAACAGGAGAATCGGCGCGATCACCAGCGGCACGCCGAGCACCACCAGCGCAGTGAGCTTGGGACTGGTGATCACCAGCATCGCCAACGCGCCGAGCATGATGAGGGTGTTCCGCAATGCAAACGAAGCCGAGGAGCCGATCACCACTTCCAAGAGCGCCGTGTCGTTGGTGAGGCGCGAGATCGCTTCGCCGGTGCGCATGGTCTCGAAGAACGCGGGAGACTGCTCCAGCAGGTGCCCGAACACCGTCCGGCGGATGTCGGCCGAAACGCGCTCGCCGATCCAAGACACGGAGTAAAAACGCGTATAGGTCGCCAGAGCGAGCACGCAGACGATGGCGAGCAGCGCAAAGAGCGCCGTGTCCAGTGACGCGGCGTCGCTGCCCGAGAAGCCGGCGTCGACGACGCGCTTCAGTCCCTGGCCCAGAACGAGCACGCAGCCCGCCGCAACCACCAGCGCGACGCCGGCGACCGCCATGCGCGCCCGGTACGGCCACAGGAAGCGCAGCACCCGCGCGAGCTGCCGGATGTCGCGGTTGGGCGGGCGCTCGGGGATGTTGTCTATCAGCCGCGCCAAGCGATGCTCCTCAACTCAGGCGCTCTTCCAGCGCCGCGATCCAGTGCCTCACCGGCAGCCCGGTGCCGCTCTGAAGGTGCGCGAGGCAGCCGATGTTGGCGGTGAGGATCTCCTCGGGCGCGCCGGAGGCGAGCGCCGAAAGCTTGTTCCGTTTCAGTCGCGCGGACAGCTCGGGCTGGAGGATCGAATACGTGCCGGCGGAGCCGCAGCACAGGTGCGAATCGGGCACCGGCGTCAGCTCGAACCCTGCGCGCGCGAGCACGCGCTCGGTGACGCCCTTGATATCCTGCCCGTGCTGCAGCGTGCACGGTGGATGAAAAGCGACCCGCCCGCCTCTCGTTCCGGGCACCGGCTCGATGCGCGCGTGCTCCGCATCGATCACCTCGCTGACATCGCGGGTCATCGCGCTGATTTTCTCGGCCTTCGCGGCGTACGCCGGATCGTGGCTGAGGAGGTGCGCGTATTCCTTCACTGCCGCCCCGCAGCCGCTCGCCGTCATGACGATGGCTTCGACACCGCCGCGTTCGATCATTGGCCACCAGCGGTCGACCAGCGCGCGCATGTCGGCGAGACCCTCTTCCTGGTACCCGATATGGAAGCGCAGCGCGCCGCAGCAGCCCGCGCCCTTGACTTCGATGAGCGAAATTCCGACGCGATCGAGCACGCGCGCCGCCGCCGCGTTGATGTCGGGGGAGAGCGCAGGCTGCACGCAGCCGGCGAGCGCGAGCATTTTCCGCGGGTGGCGCGGCGCAGGCCGGGCGCGCGCCGCCGGTGCCGAGGCCGGAACTTTTTCGGCGAGGCTCTCGGGAAGGAACGGCCGCGCGAGCCGGCCGAGAGTCAGGAGTAGCGCGAACACGGAACGACGCGGCAGGACCGCCGCGAGCGCACGGCGCCTGACGCGTTCCCACGCGGGGCGCGCCGTTTTTTCCTCGACCAGCTTGCGCCCGATATCGAGCAGGCGCCCGTACTGAACTCCCGAAGGGCAGGTCGTCTCGCAGGCGCGGCAGGTGAGGCAGCGGTCGAGGTGCAGCCGCGTCCTGTCGGTGATCTCCTGCCCCTCGAGCGCCTGCTTCATGAGGTAAATGCGGCCTCGCGGGCCGTCGTTCTCGTCGCCGAGGAGCAGATAGGTCGGACAGGTCGCGGTGCAGAAGCCGCAGTGCACGCACTTGCGGAGGATCGCGTCGGCTTCGCGCCCTTCGGGCGTGTCGCGG
The DNA here is from genome assembly GCA_964420785.1 of uncultured Enterobacteriaceae bacterium. Lineage (GTDB taxonomy): Bacteria > Pseudomonadota > Gammaproteobacteria > Burkholderiales > SG8-39 > VBDM01. Next base: position 5,650 of record CAYQVE010000179.1, read on the forward strand.
ATGAAATCGGCCAGGGCAGTTTGCATCAGCGAGCTTCCGTCATAGCTCCGGGTACATGCGACCGCGGTTGAAAATTCCCTGCGGGTCGAACTCGCGCTTGAGCTCCTTGTGGATCTTCATGAGGGCGGGGCCGAGCGGCTGAAAAACGCCGACCGACTTGTCGCCGCCGCGGAAGAGCGTGGCGTGGCCCTGCGCCCGCTTCGCCGCATCGCGCACGGTGCGCGCGTCCGCGCGCGAGCAAAGCCAGCGCAGCGCCCCACCCCACTCGACGAGCGGCTCCCCGGGAAGCTTGAGGGGCGGCGCGGTCGACGGAATCGAAATGCGCCACAGCCGCGCGTCGTCCCTGAAAAACGGATCGGTCTGTTCGCGAATCCCCGCCCAGAAGCGCTCGCCCTGAGCCGGATCGACGAGCTCGCCGCCGATTTTTTTCCGCGCGGCGGCTACCGCGGCGGCCGCGCCCGAGAGGCGCACGGCGAGCTCTCCTCCGGCCCAGGCGCTCGCGCTGATCGGCATGGGCCTGCCGCCCCATTTGTTCAGCGTTTCGATCGCCTTGTCCTCGGGCAGCTCGAGCCTGAGCGTCGTCTCGGCCGCGGGGCGAGGCAGCGCCTTGAAGGACGCTTCCAGGATGATGCCGAGGGTGCCGAGCGACCCCGCCATGAGGCGCGAGACGTCGTACCCGGCGACGTTCTTCATGACCTGCCCGCCGAAGGCGAGCGCTTCGCCGCGCCCGTCCATGATCTTCACGCCGAGGACGAAATCGCGCAGCGCGCCCGCCGCCTGGCGGCGCGGGCCGGAAAGCCCCGCCGCGATCACGCCGCCGAGCGTCGCACCCGAGCCAAACTGAGCGAAATGCGGCGGCTCGAAAGCGAGCATCTGGCCGTGCTCGCTCATTGCAGTCTCGATGTCGGCGAGCCTTGTGCCGCAGCGGGCGGTGATCACCAGCTCGGAGGGCTCGTAGGCGACGATTCCGGAATACCCGCGCGTGTCGAGCACCTCGCCTTCGAGCGCCTGGCCGTAGAAGTCCTTGGTCCCGCCGCCGCGCAATCTGAACTGAAGGTTCGACGCCGCCGAGGAGCGAATCTTCTGTGACCAGTCGCTCAGGACCGATTCCATGATCAGTCGATCGGCGCGCGCGCCATGCGCTCGGCCATACCCCTTGTTCTCAAAACCGCGGCAGCTCAGGATGCGGCAGCTGCCCGCCTCGTACTCGCATGCGGCCGAACTCGGCGCAGCGGTGCAGGGTCGGGATGTTCTTGCCCGGGTTGAGGAGGCCCCAAGGATCGAAAGCGCGCTTCACGCCCTGGAAGCGCTCGATCTCCGCTGGCGCGAACTGCACGCACATCTGGTTGATCTT
>CAYQVE010000180.1:0-6991 GCA_964420785.1 uncultured Enterobacteriaceae bacterium
TTTCGCGAGCTAGCGTACGTGCGCCCCGGTCACTTTCTTGCCGTCGCAGTGGCGCAGCACCGATTCGAGAACGATGCGGATCGACACCGGCAGGCGCGAAACCCTCGCGCCGAGCGCCTTTTCCAGGGCCGGCAGCGAATAGAACTTGCCTGTCCTGCCCGATGCCATCTTGAATTCCTGCAGGGTGTTGAACAGATTGTGTGACATCTGGTGTCGTCCTTCGGATTACCAACGGATATTCTAACGCCACCCGGCGTGTGCGGTGGTCAGCCCCGGCGCGTCGCCTCGAGGAGGAAATCTTCCAGCGCGCGGATGACTGCGACGTCATCGAACAGAACGGGGCGGGAGGTTTCGATACGCTCGCTGACCTGCTTGCGATGGCCGGCGTCGCGAGCCAGCCTCACCGCGAGCGCGACGTAGTCCTCCTCCGTCTGTGCAACCAGGTCCGATAAGCCCATCCGCTTGAGGATGCCGCTCGCCAGCCGGCCGCGCATGAATCGGCCTTCCCGGGTCACGATCGGCAGCCCGCATTCCACGGCGAGCATCGCGGTGTTGTAGCCGGAGAAACCGATGGTATCCAGAAAGACATCCGCGCGCCGCAGCCAGCCGTGGAATTCCGGCCCCTGCTGCCACGGGACGAAGCTTGCGAAATCGTCGAGATCAAGTCCGTTCCGCGCAAACACGGTCTCGAGCCGCCGCCGCAGCTTCTGCGACAAGCTGGGATTCCAGTGCGTGAAGAAAACGAATCGACAGGCGCCCAATTCACGGGCGATTTCGACGAGCACTCGGTCGTGTTGAGGCGCGTACTTGAACGGGGCGCCGGGGCAAAGCAGCAGCGGAGGTGCCGCGTCTATCCCCAAACCGGCCAGGTCGGGCGTCGCCGCGACAACCCGCGAAGGCTGACAACAGCATCCGAGATGAGGCAGGGTGACGAGCCGCTCGCTGTAATTCTCCCGTGCATCGGTCGGCTCGAGATCCTCGGCGGACAGGTAGTAGTCCATGGTCGGCAGACCGGTCGTCTCGGGATGTCCCCAGGTCGCCGCCTGAACCGGCGCCAGACGCAGGCTGGCCAGCTTCAAGGTCGTTGGATCCATCCCGATTTCCGGATAGATGAGGACGTCGGGCCGCTGCTGCGTTATGGCGTCCACCCACTCCCGCAACCCCCTCACGCCCTGTTCGAAATGCGATGCCCTGGACTTCGCGAACTGCGTTTCAAGGTCTTCGCCGGTCCCCGGGTTGAACGCAAGAAGCTCGAAGCGCTCCCGATCGAGCCGCTGAAACCAGCCTTTGACTAGAGCGTTCCAGACCGAGTGGCTGCGGAAAAACTGCGAGATCACGCCGACGCGGATGGCGCCGGAGCCGCGCTTCCTCGGGCGAGGAATGGCTTGTCGATCGAACCAATCGGCCATCAACCGGGCGCAGAGCCTGCCGTGGCGTTCCAGCAGGTCCCGATTGTTCTCCTCCTGATACGCCAGGAAGAACGGCGTTTGATTGCCGACGATTCTGTAGCCTTCGGCCGCGCGCTTCGCGTCAAACCAGCGTTCCAGAGCGCCCAGCTCGGACGAGAACGCAGCCCTGTAGAGCGTCGGATCGGCGTCCAGCGGACAGATTGCCGGCAGCTGGGCCATGGCGAACGACCAGCGCGCCAGGGCATATTCCGGATTGAGCGATACCGCCTTCTCGAAGCAGCCGAGAGCCTCGCCGCGACGGTCTTCATCGCAGAATACGTGTCCCCGGCCGTAGTGTGCCTCGGCAAAATCGGGCCTGAGCTCAAGTGCTCTATCGAAGCAGGCGAGGGCTTCGCTGCGCCGGACCTGATCGCGATAGATGACGCCGAGATAGTAGTGCGCTTCGGCATAGTCGGGTTCGAGCCGGATGGCCTCGCGGCAGGAAGCAGCGGCCTCGTCCAGCCGGCCCAGTTCCTTCAGGGCGCACCCCATGTTGGCGTGGGCTTCCGGGAAATCGGGCCGGAGCGCGATGGCCCTCTGGTAGCGGGCGAGCGCGTCGGCGACCCGGCCCTGCTCGCTGAGCATATTGCCCAGGAGACAATGCGCCGACACGAAGCCCGGGTCGAGCTCGGTCGCGCGCCGCAGAGCGGTTTCCGCCTCGGCCAGGCGTCCCAGCTTCGACAGGAGCACTCCGTAGTTATTCCAGGCGCCCGCATAGTCCGGCCGCTGCTTCAGCGCCGTTTCCAGCGCGCCGGCCGCGGCGGAAAGGTCTCCTCGGGTGTCGTACACGTTGGAGAGCACGACCTGTGCTTCCGGAAAGTCAGGCTTGCTCTCCAGGGCGGCCTTGAGCAGCGGCTCTGCGCGCGCCAGATCTCCGCGCGCACACAGCAGGCTGGCGAGGTTGTAGTTGGCATAGGTATCCGAGGAATCGATCACTAGCGCCGCCTCGTATTGCCTCATGGCGCCGTCGACATCGCCGCTCGCCTCCAGCCCTATGCCGAGGTTGACGTGCGCTTTCGCATAACCGGGAGCCGCCTGCACGGCTTTGCGATACAGCTCGCACGCTTCGCCCAGCTTGCCGTCCTTCTCCGCATCGTTGCCGCGCGCAATCAGGCGATCGCTGGCGTCACTGGCAGAAGACATCCGGCGTTGTCTTCAGATTACAAATAGATCGACGAACTCGTTGACCGGCGTCCCTTCCAGGCGCCCCTGGTCGCGGCACAGCTCGAGAATCGCCTCGCGCCGCTCCTCCGGAAAGCGGCGGGCGAGGTTGGCGCGGAACTTCGCCTCCAGCAGCGGGACGCCGTCCTTGCGCCGGCGGCGGTGCCCGATGGGATATTCGCAGACGACTTCCTCGAGCTTCGTCCCGTCCTTGAACGTGACGGCGAGCGCGTTGGCGATGGAGCGCTTTGCCGGGTCGTGGTAGTCACGACTGAACTTCTTGTCCTCGACGCAGACCATTTTCGCGCGCAGCGCGTCGATGCGCTCGTCCGAGGCGACATCGTCCTCGTAGTCGGCGGCGGTGAGCCGGCCGTGGATCAGCGGCACGGCGATCATGTACTGGATGCAGTGGTCGCGGTCGGCCGGGTTGTCGAGCGGTCCCTTCTTGTCGATGATGCGGATCGCCGCTTCGTGGGTGCGGATCGTGATCTTCCTGATGTCTTCGATATTGCGGCCAAGCTTCCCGAGTTCTTCGTGCAGGCTCATCGCGCATTCCACCGCGGTCTGCGCATGGAACTCGGCCGGAAAGGAGATCTTGAACAGCACGTTCTCCATCACGTAGGAGCCGTAGCGCCGCGGAAACCGGAAGGGCTTGCCGCGAAAGAGCACGTCGTAGAAGCCCCAGGTCTTCGCGGTGAGCACCGACGGATAGCCCATCTCCCCGGTCTTGGCGATCAGGGCGAGGCGCACCGCCCGCGAGGTCGCATCGCCCGCCGCCCAGGATTTGCGCGAGCCCGTGTTGGGAGAGTGGCGGTAAGTCCTCAAGGCTTGGCCGTCCACCCAGGCGTTGGAGACGGCGTTGATGATCGCCTCGCGCGAGAGGCCGAGGAGCTTCGCGACGACCGCGGTGGAGGCGACCTTCACCAGCACCACGTGATCAAGGCCGACGCGGTTGAAGCTGTTATGGAGCGCGATCACTCCCTGGATCTCGTGCGCCTTGATCATCGCGGTGAGCACGTCGCGCATGACGAGAGGCGTGCCGTTGCGGGAAAGCCAGTCCGCGACCGCGAGAATTCCCCCGAGATTGTCGGAAGGGTGGCCCCACTCCGCGGCGAGCCAGGTATCGTTGAAGTCCAGCCAGCGGATCATCGCGCCGATGTTGAAGGCGGCCTGCACCGGATCCAGCTCGAAGCGCGTGCCGGGGACGCGCGCGCCCCGGGTGACAGCCATTCCCGGAACGAGGGGCCCGAGAAGCTTGGTGCACGCGGGATACTCGAGCGCCTCCAGGCCGCAGCCGAGCGTGTCCATGAGACACAGCCGCGCGGTGTTGTAGGCTTCCGCGCTCGCTATTTCGTGCTTGCTGACGTAATCGGCGATGTCGACGAGGACCTTGTCCGGCTTGGGCCGGACATTGGAAACGGGCGCTGACATCACTACTCTTTTTTGAGCGTGTCCCCTTCGCTCTGCGTGGGCGGCGGCGGAGCGCCCAGGTCGATTGCGGGCGGAGCCTCTTGGCCCTCGGCGGGCGGAGCGAGCGGTATCACCACGCTCGGCACGCCCGAGGGCGGAAGTCGCAGGCAGCGATAGTCGCTCTTCGAATCCGCGAAACGCAGGCCCATCGCCGGAGTGCGCTGCTTTGCGCTGCCGTCGGGACGGATCATGAATTCCTGCCCTTGCGCCGGTTTTATTTTCCACCAGCCGCCCTGGTCGGCCGCGATTTCCGAACGCCCGTAGATTTCACGCGCAAACCCGTCCACCTCGATCGTGACCTGAGATTGGTCTCCACCCGTCTCGGCGACATAGAGAATGGGAGGCTTGTTGTGGTATTCGATCCCGGGCAGCCGGCATTCCCAGGTGCCGGCGATGTCCCCAGCCGGCGAAGCAGCCGCGGCGCATGGGCCGGCGAGCGCGGCGAGGAAGGCGAGCCTCAATACCTTCATGGCAGTTTCCTCCTTCGTTTCACTATTACCGGCGCTCCTCGATGGGTACCCATTGCCGGTCTTCGGGGCCGGTGTAAGTGGCGCCGGGACGGATGATTTTACCGTCGATCCGCTGCTCGATGACGTGCGCCGACCAGCCCGAGGTGCGCGAGACGACGAAGATCGGGGTGAACATCGCGGTGGGCACGCCCATCATGTGATACGAGACCGCACTATACCAGTCCAGATTGGCGAACATCTTCTTTTCCCGCCACATCACCTGCTCGATCCGTTCGGCGATGTCGAAGAGCTTCATGTCCTTTTGAGTCTTCGACAGGCGCCGGGCGACTTCCTTGATCACATCGTTGCGCGGGTCGCCGGTTGTGTAGACGGGGTGACCGAAGCCGATGACGATCTCCTTGCCCTGCAGCCTTCGCATGATGTCGGCCTCGGCCTCGCCGGGATCCTTGTAGCGCGACAAGACTTCGAAAGCGAACTCGTTCGCGCCGCCGTGCTTGGGACCGCGCAGCGCGCCTATGCCCCCGCAGATCGCCGAGTAGATGTCCGATCCGGTGCCGGCGATGACACGGCATGTGAAGGTCGAGGCGTTGAACTCGTGCTCCGCGTAGAGGATGAGCGAGGTATGCATCTCGCGCACCCACTCGGCCGAGGGCGGCTTCCCGTGCAGCAGGTGCAGGAGATGCCCGCCGATCGAATCGTCATCGGTCTCGACCTCGATGCGCTTGCCCCCGCGGCTGAAGTGGTGCCAGTAGAGCAGCATCGAGCCGAGCGACGCCATCAGCCGGTCGGCGATGTCTCTTGCCCGGGCCAAGGGGTGATCGTCCTTTTCAGGCTCCACGGTGCCGAGCGCCGACACCCCGGTGCGCATCACGTCCATCGGGTGCGCCGAGGCGGGCACCGCTTCGAGCGTGGACCTGACCGCTGCCGGCAGTCCGCGCAGCCCCCGCAGCTTTCTCTTGTAGGCGTCAAGCTCCCCGGCGCTGGGCAGCTTCTCGTGGACGAGGAGGTAGGCGATCTCCTCGAACTCGGCCTGGTCGGCGAAATCGAGGATATCGTAACCGCGGTAATGCAGATCGTTGCCGCTGCGGCCGACCGTGCACAGCGCGGTGTTGCCTGCCGGGACCCCGGAGAGCGCGACCGACTTCTTGGGCTTCGGTGCGGCTGCGCCCTGGCTCATTTCCCTTTCTCTTTGGCGAACAATTGGTCGAGCTTGCGCTCGTAGGCGAGATAGTCGAGGGTTTCGTAGAGATCGGCGCGCGTCTGCATCAGGTCGACGACGCTCTTCTGCGTCCCTTCCTTGCGGATCGCATTGTAGACCTTGAGCGCCGCCGCGTTCATGGCGCGGAACGCCGAGAGAGGATAGAGAGCGATCGCGACCCCGGCCGAGCGCAGCTCCTGCAGCGTGAAGAGCGGCGTCGCGCCGAACTCGGTGATGTTGGCGAGCACCGGCACTCTCACCGCTTCGGCGAACTTGCGGTACATGGAAAGCTCGGTGATCGCCTCGGGAAAAACGGCATCGGCGCCGGCGTCAACGCAGGCGAGCGCCCGCTCGATGGCGCGCTCCAGGCCTTCCACCGCCAGCGCATCGGTGCGCGCCATCACGATGAAATCCGGATCGGTCTTCGCATCCGCCGCCGCCTTGATCCGGTCGACCATTTCCTCCTTCGATACGAGTTCTTTTCCCGGCCGGTGACCGCAGCGCTTGGCGCCGACCTGGTCTTCGATGTGCATCGCCGCGGCGCCCGACTTGATCAGCGACTTGACGGTGCGCGCGATGTTGAAGGCGCTCGCGCCGAAACCGGTATCGACGTCGACCAGGAGCGGCAGGGAGCAGGCGTCCGTTATGCGGCGCACGTCGGTCAGCACGTCCTCGAGATTGCTGATTCCCAGATCGGGGAGTCCGAGAGATCCCGCGGCGACTCCCCCGCCGGACAGATAGACGGCCTTGTAGCCGGTGCGCTCGGCGAGCCGCGCGTGGTAGGCATTGATCGCGCCCACGCATTGCAGCGGCTTCTCCGCTTTCATCGCGGCGCGGAACCGGGTTCCTGCTGACATGGGGCTCATTTTAGCTCGCCGCGGGCCGCGGCGAGTCGCATCCTCGGACCAGGGCCGGTCTTTCCTAGCCGAGCAGGGGCCCGATGCCGTCGCGTTCTTCGTGCAGTTCCTTCAAGGTCGCGTCCATTCTGGAGCGGCTGAATTCGCTCAGCTGAATGCCCTTGACGATCTTGTACCTGCCGCCTTCGCAAGTGACCGGATAGCCGTAGATCACGCCTTCCGGAATGCCGTAGCTTCCGTCCGAAGGGACACCCATGCTCACCCAGTTGCCGGGGCGCGTGCCCTGGATCCAGTCGCGCACGTGGTCCATTGCGGCGTTCGCTGCGCTCGCGGCGGAGGACAGCCCGCGGGCCTTGCTCGTGTCCCCCTTCAGGACCGCGGGGATGA
>CAYQVE010000181.1:0-6978 GCA_964420785.1 uncultured Enterobacteriaceae bacterium
GCCGTACCTGCTCGTAGATGCGGCCCACGTATTCGCCCAGCAGGCCGATCCCGAACAAGGTGATTCCGATCAGGAAGAATGCGATTCCGAAGAGCGTGAACACGCCTTCCGCCTCGGGCCCGACCGCCAGGCGGCGGATCGCGAGGAAGATCACGAACGTCAGAGACAACAGGGCTATCGCGATTCCCGAAAGCGAGAACAACTGCAGCGGCATCACGGAGAATCCGGTGACGAGATCGAAGTTGAGCCGCACCAGGCTGTAAAGGGAATACTTCGAGTCGCCGGCGGCGCGCTCCTCGTGCGCCACCTCTATCTCGGTCGGGCGCTGCGCGAAGGTATACGCCAGTGCGGGGATGAAGGTGTTGACTTCGCGGCAGCTGTTGATCGCGGCCACGATGTCGCGGCTGTACGCCCGCAGCATGCACCCCTGATCGGTCATGCGGATGCGGGTGATTCGCTCGCGGAGGGCGTTCATCATCCGCGACGCGTTGCGCCGGAACGCGGTGTCCTGCCGCTTGCGACGCACGGTTCCGACGTAGTCGTAGCCTTCGTCCATTTTGGCGAGGAGCTTCGCGATTTCTTCCGGCGGGTTCTGCAGGTCCGCGTCCAGCGTGACCACCCGCTCGCCGCGACTTGCCTCGAACCCGGCCATGATGGCGAGATGCTGGCCGAAGTTGCCGTTGAACAGGATCACTCGGGTCGCATCGGGGCGAACCTCGAACTGCTCGCGCAGCAGCGCCGCAGACCGGTCGACGCTGCCGTCGTTGACGAAAATGACCTCGTAGCTTTCCCCGAGCGCGTCCAGCGCCGGATACAGCCGCGCGAACAGCGCGGGCAGGACCGCTTCCTCGTCGTAGACGGGAATGACCACGGACAGGTTTGGCGCGGCCATGTCAGGCGGCCTTGCGCCGCATCACGCGCTTCATGCTCTCGCACACGCGCTCGACGTCCGTCCCGCGCATCTCGGGAAAGAGCGGCAGCGTGACCGTCTCGCGCGCGATGCGCTCCGAGACCGGGAACATGCCCTCGCGGAATCCCTTGTTGCGAAACAGCGTCGTGAGGTGGATCGCTTCATAGGAGACGCCGGTGCCGATGCCTTCCTTCTGCATCGCGTCCATGAACGCCTTGCGGGTGCTGCGCAGCGCGTGCAGCGGCAGCAGCACCGTGAACATGTTCCAGCTGTGCCCGGGGTTGTCGCGCGGCGGCAGGCGCTCGGGCGTGAGCAAGTCGTCGCCCGCGAGGCACTCGAAGTAGCGCTGCGCGAGCCGTGCGCGGGCGCGGCACCAGTCCTCGAGGCGCGCGAGCTGCTCCAGGCCCAGTCGCGCCGACACGTCGGAGAAGTTGTACTTGACCCCGGCGCGCTCCACGTCGCGCGTGCCGTCGGGCAGGCGCTTGATGCCGTGGAAGCGCAGCTCGTCCACGATCGCAGCCTCGCGCTCGTCGTTGAGCGCCAATGCCCCGCCCTCGATGGTGGTCATGTTCTTGTTGGGATGGAAGCTGAACGAGACGATGTCGCCCGTCGCTCCCACCGGGCCGCGCGGGGTGCGCGAACCGATCGCGAGGGCCGCGTCCTCGAGGACGCGCACCTTGTGCCGCTTGGCGAAGGCGTCGAGCGCATCGGAATCGAGCGGCGCGTTGTAATGCGTCGGAAACAGCAGGCGCGTCTTCGGCGTGACCGCTGCGGCGGCCTGCGCAAGATCGATGTTGCGGGAGCCGAGGGTCACGTCGACGAACACCGCGGTCGCGCCGGCGCGCTCGACCACGTTGCCGGTCACGAAGAAGCTCTGGGCGGGGATGATCACCTCGTCGCCCGGTCCGATGCCGAGCAGCTCGAGGGCCACCTGCATCGCCGCCGTCGCTGAAGTGAGCGCGCGGACCGGCCGCCCGCCGAAGCGCTCGGACAGCGCTTTTTCGAACGCCGCGACTCGCGGCCCGGTGACGATCCAGCGGCTGCGCAGCGTGTCGGCGACGGCGGCGATCATGGCCTCGTCGATGGTCGGGCGCGCGAAGGGAAGGTAGTTCACTAGGAGCGCGCGACGAGAAACACGCCCCCGACTATGAAGGCGATCCCGATCAGTTTTTGCGCGGTGAGCGATTCGCCGAACAGGTACCAGGCCGCGACCGCATTCAGCACGTATCCGATCGAAAGCATCGGGTACGCGATCGAGACCTCGACGCGCGACAGTCCCATGATCCAGACCACGAGGCTCACGACGTAGCACGCGACCCCGCCCGCGATGTGCGGCTCGAAGGCGAGCTTCATGCCGACCGGGACGATGTTCTGCGTGCTGAACTCGAAATGGCCCACGGCGTTGGTGCCCGCCTTGAGGAGCAACTGCGCCGCCGCGTTGAGCAGCACGCCGGTGAAGATGAAAGCCCAGCTCGCTGCGTTCACGGTTTTTTCACGATGACGCGTCGTGCGTCGCGTGCGACGATTTGCATGGGGACTTGATGCGACTTGAGGAACGCGTCGAGGTCGTTCGCGTTGAACAGGGCGAATGCTTCCCGGTCGGCTTGCCAGGCGCGCGCGAACGCCGCGGTGTCCGGCAAGTAGTTCCGCGGCTCCCATGCGATCGGCTGCGCAAGCTCGTCCTTGTTGAAAACCAGCGTAACGGGTCGGCCCAGGTAGAACAGCAAAGTGTGATCGAAGGTGTTCACCACGTAAAAAGGAACGTCCGGTTTCACATCGCCCCGGATTTTCTGGACGACATGATACGCGGAAAAAGCCGGTGCAAGCGTCTCGTGCCCCGACAGCACGATCTGCACCCAGGCCAGGCCGCCGAGAGCGAGAGTCAATGCGGCGGCGGCGCGCCGGCCGCGGAGCGACGCGGAAGCGACTCCCGCCGCGGCCAGCACGATGCCCCCAGCGGTGAACCAGGGCAGGTAGCCCGCATACAGTTCGGGAGGAAGATCCGTCTCCAGGAGAACCAGAGCTGCGGGGAGATTGGCCGAAGCCCAAAGGGACGCGGCGGCGAGCGCCATCCCGATAGAGGCGGCGACCGCGCCCTGCGCCAGCGCGAAGCGCGGGCCCGCGGAGGTGAGATGGATCCCGATCAACACTGCGAGCGCCGGAAATACCGGCAGGATGTAGGAGCCGAGCTTGGAGTCCGACGCCGAAAAGAACGCTAAAACGACCACGCACCACAGAAGCAGGAAGCGCCGCGGCTGGAAACGGGTTTCCGGAGCGCGCGTCCATGCGCGCCCGAGGGCGGGGAACAGATCCACGATCCAGGGCAGGACCCCGGCGAGCAGGACAGGCACGAAATACCACGCCGGCTGGTAGCGTCCGTGCTCCCGGGTGGTGAAGCGCTCGAGGTGCTCGTGGATGAAGAAGAAACGCAGGAATTCCGGGTTGGCGAGCGAAACCGCGATGAACCACGGCGCCGCGATCGCGAGGAAGAGCAGCCCGCCGCCCAGGGCGTGCAGGCGACCGAGAAGTCTCCAGTCACGCTCGATCAGAACGTAGAGCGTCGCTGCCCCCGCGGGTAGGACGATTCCGACCAGCCCCTTGCTGAGAACCGCGAGCGCCGCGGCGGCCCATGCGAGCAGCATCCAGCGGCGGCGCTCGGGTTCGCCCGCCGGGTCGTGCTGGGCGACGGCGAAGGCGAAGACCGAGGCCGACATGAAGACGCAGAGCGCCATGTCGAGAGTCAGCACGTGCCCGATGGACGCGTACATCGCGCTGCTCGCCGCGACTGCGGCCCCGTACAGGCCCACCGGCGGCCCGAACAAACGGTTTCCGGCCCAGAACACCAGGAGCACGCCTAGAAAACCCGTGACTCCCGGCCACAGGCGCGCAGCCCACTCATTCTGGCCGAACGCGGTGAACGCGGCCGCGGTGATCCAATACTGCAGGGGAGGCTTCTCGAAGTACTTGTAACCGTTCAGGCGCGGCGTGAGCCAGTCGCCGCTCACGACCATCTCGCGCGGAATCTCCGCGTAGCGGCCTTCGTCGGGCTTGACGAGGTGCCGATAACCGAGATTGCAGAACCAGCCGGCCGCAAACACGGCGAGCAGGATCCACGGCCAGCGCCTGGAAATCGTCGAATTCACCCGATCAGCAGAGCCGCTGCGACCCTGCGGTCTTCGGCGAGGAGAATGTTGTAGGTACGGCAGGCTGCCTGCACGTCCATGACTTCTACGCCCACTCCGGACCGCACCAAGGGCTGAATGATCTCGGGACGCGGAAAGCGCAGCCGCGCTCCGGTCCCGAGCAGAATGATTTCCCGGTCCAGACCGGCGAGCACCGCCAGATGCTCGGGTGCGAGGTCATCGAACCGGTTCGGCGGCCAGTCCAGGAGGATGCGCTCGGGCAGTACCACCAGGCTTCGTTCGAATCTCTGCCGGTTGACCATCACGTAACCCTCGCCATAGCCGGTTATGGCGTTCTTGGCGGTCGCGGGATCGAGATGCAGTTTCAAGTTTGCCGGTGCTGTAAGTGTCCGGTAACATTATAACTTTTTGCGGCGCAGCGCGGCTCGGAAAGCCCGCCGCACTCCTTAGAAAATCCCGCGCCCTATGCGAAAATTTGCCCGAATCGAGCGTCTTCCTCCCTACGTCTTCAACATCACCAACGAATTGAAGATGGCGGCGCGCCGCGCGGGTGAAGACGTGATCGACCTGAGCATGGGCAATCCGGACGGGCCCACGCCCGGGCACATCGTCGCCAAACTGGTCGAGGCCGCGCAGCGCGCGGACACGCACGGCTATTCCGTCTCGAAAGGAATTCCGCGACTGCGCCGCGCGATCTGCGGCTGGTACCAGCGCCGCTACGGCATCGCATTCGATCCGGATTCGGAAGCGATCGTCACCATCGGATCCAAGGAGGGCCTCGCGCATCTCATGCTCGCCACGCTCGACCGCGGCGACACGGTGCTCGTTCCCAACCCGAGCTACCCGATCCACATCTATGGCGCGATCATCGCCGGCGCCGATATCCGTTCGGTGCGCATGACGGCGGAGGCGGATTTCGTCGTCGAGCTGGAGCGCGCGATCGGCGAGCTCATTCCCAAGCCCAAGATGCTGGTGATCGGGTTTCCGTCGAACCCGACGGCGAAATGCGTGGAGCTGGATTTCTTCGAGCGCGTGATCGCGCTCGCCAAGGCGCACGACATTCTGGTCGTGCACGATCTCGCCTACGCGGATATCACCTTCGACGGCTGGAAAGCGCCCTCGATCATGCAGGTCGCCGGCGCGCGCGACATCGCCGTGGAATTCTTCACCATGTCCAAGAGCTACAACATGGCCGGCTGGCGCATCGGCTTCATGGTCGGGAACAAGGAGCTCGTCAACGCCCTCGCGCGCATCAAGAGCTACCACGATTACGGCACCTTCACGCCCATCCAGGTCGCCTCGATCGTGGCGCTCGAAGGTCCGCAGGACTGCGTCGAGGAGCACCGCATGAAATACCAGAAGCGCCGCGACGTCATGGTGCGCGGCCTGCACGAGGCCGGCTGGAGGGTCGAGAACCCGAAAGCCTCGATGTACCTCTGGGCGAAGATTCCCGAAGCGTACGCGAAGCTCGGCTCGCTCGAATTTGCCAAGAAGATATTGAAGGACGCGAAAGTCGCGGTGTCGCCGGGGGTCGGCTTCGGCGATTACGGCGACGACCACGTGCGCATCGCGCTGATTGAGAACGAGGCCCGCTCACGCCAGGCGATCCGCGGCATCAGGGAAATGTTCCGCAAGGACGGGCTGATCAGGTCATGAACATCGTCCACATCACCGATGAAGCGGGCAGGGTGGTCGAGCACGGATGGTTGAAGCGGGCGGAAGGGGTGCATCGCCAGCTCCGGACCGCGCTGCCCGCCGATTACGAGGGCAAGATGAGGCGCGTGTTCGCCGGGGGCGGGCGCATGTGCGTCGCGACCGAAGGGGGCTCGGTGCGCGGCGTGGCCGTATACCGCATCAACGAGAATACCTTCGAGGGACTACACCTTTATGTCGACGACCTCGTGACCGACGAGAAACTGCGCTCAAATGGCGTCGGCCGGGCGCTGCTGCAGCACCTGCAGGCGCTCGCGCGGGCCGCGGACTGCGAGGCCTGTACACTCGAGTCCGGAACGCAGCGGGGGCAGGCGCACAGGTTCTATTTCCGTGAGGGGATGGTGGTGAGCTCGTTTCACTTCAGGAAGCCGCTCAAATGAAGCCGATCAACGTGGGGCTGCTCGGGATCGGCACGGTGGGCGGAGGCACTTGGGCCGTGCTCGCACGCAACCGGGAGGAGATCTCGCGACGCGCCGGCCGCGACATCCGTATCAGCGTCGTCGCCGACAAGGAGACGTTGAAGGCGAGGAAACTGACCGGCGGTAAGGCTAGCGTGACCGCGGACGCGTTCGAGGTCGTGCGCGATCCCGAGATCGACATCGTGATCGAGCTTGTCGGCGGGGTCACGGTCGCGAAGGATCTGGTCCTCGCGGCGATCGAAAGCGGCAAGCACGTGGTGACCGCTAACAAGGCGCTGCTCGCCACTCACGGCAACGAGATCTTCGCCGCCGCGCAGAAGAAGGGCGTGATGGTCGCCTTCGAGGGCGCGGTCGCGGGCGGCATTCCCATCATCAAGGCGCTGCGCGAAGGCCTCAGCGCGAACCGCATCGAATGGATCGCGGGGATCATCAACGGCACCTCGAACTTCATCCTCTCTGAGATGCGCGACAAGGGACTTCCCTTCGCCGCGGTGCTGAAGGAGGCGCAAGAACGCGGCTACGCGGAGGCGGACCCGACCTTCGACGTCGAGGGCGTGGACGCCGGGCACAAGCTCAGCATCATGGCGGCGATCGCCTTCGGCATCCCGATGCAGTTCGACAAGTGTCACAAGGAGGGCATCGCCGGGCTCACCCAGGGTGACATCCGCTACGCCGAGCAGCTCGGCTACCGCATCAAGCTGCTGGGGATCACCAAGCGCACCGCGCAGGGAATCGAGCTGCGGGTGCACCCGACGCTGATCCCGGCGAAGCGCCTGATCGCCAACGTCGAAGG
>CAYQVE010000182.1:0-6947 GCA_964420785.1 uncultured Enterobacteriaceae bacterium
GACTTCCCAGCGGCGCTCGGACGAGATTCGGCTGGCAGCTTGTCCGAGTCTCAGCCGCAGTTGGCCGAGCAGCTCGCTCGGGGCCCGCAGCCCCGCTTCGGGGTGAACCAGCCCGCGCGCGAGATGATCGACGAGCAGCATGCGTCTCTCGAGTTCCTGGCGGAGGCGCAGGGCGAGCCTTGCAGTCAGCCTGGAAACGCCCTCGAGCAGCCCCGCGCGCTCGGGACTGACCAGCTCGGCCGCAGCGGTCGGCGTAGGGGCGCGCCGGTCGGCGACGAAGTCGGCGATCGTGAAGTCGGTCTCGTGGCCGATACCGGTGACGACCGGAACCGGGCACGCGCGAATCGCCCGCGCCACGATCTCCTCGTTGAAGGCCCACAAGTCCTCGATGCTGCCGCCGCCGCGCACCAGCAATATCACATCGCACCCGCCGAGGCGGCCGGCGACGTTGAGCGCAGAGGCGATTTTCTCCGGCGCACGCTCGCCCTGGACCTGCACGGGAAAGACGACGACCTCAATCGACGGGTTACGCCGGGCCAGCGTCGTCAGTACGTCCCGAAGCGCCGCCGCCTCCCGCGAGGTGATCACGCCGATCGCGCGCGGCAGGGAAGGCAGCGCTCGTTTCGTTTCGGTATTGAACAAGCCCTCCTTTTCGAGCTTGTCACGGAGCTTGAGGAAGGCCTCGAACAGGGCGCCGAGCCCGGCGCGCCGCATGGTTTCGACATTGAGCTGGAAATCGCCACGCGGCTCGTACAGGCTGACGAGCGCCTGCACCTCGATTTGCATGCCGTCGCGCGGCGTCCACTCGAGATTCTCCTGGCGCTGCCGGAACATGACGCAGCGCACTTGGGCGAATTCGTCCTTCAGGACGAAATAGGCGTGTCCCGACTTGGCAACGGTGAAGTTGGATATCTCGCCGGCGACCCAAAGCAGCGGGTAGCGACGCTCGAGCAGGTCCCGGACACTGCGAGTGAGGGCCGAAACGGAGAGAATTTCCGAGGGCGAATGCGTGGAAACCCGCGCCAGTCCTTGTTCTCCGGGCATGTGCCGATTGTAACCTATCCACAATGGGCGCTCCGCCGAAGCAGTCCCCTATGAGCGGCTCAGACAATGGCCGAGAATCTGCTTGTAACTATTTGAGCAGTAAACTGAAAAATGGAAGTTCAAGTTTTCATCATGAGCAAGAAAACCCTTTTGCACGATTCACTTACGCGCGCTATTTGACGGGTATGCACAACCTTATCCACAGTATTTGTGGATAAGGACTCGGGCTCGTTTGCGGGCTTCGGGTGTGCGGCAAGCAGCGCTCCAGCTTCTGGATTTTTTCGAGCGCAAAAGGCGCATCTTCTTGAAATTCCTTAGCCTTGCCGAATCCGCAGTCGCAGGCTAAAGTGTCCGCGGTTTTTGTCCGACTCGGAGAACGCGGTTGTTCGCCATCATCCACGCTGCCGGCTGGCCGATCTATTTCCTTCTCGTCGTGTCGGTCATCGCAGTGGCGCTCATCATCGAAAGGTTCATGATCCTTCGCAGGGAGAAGATCGTTCCCGGCGGACTGCTGGAGAAAGTGCTTGCCGCATATCAGAAGCAGGGAGTGAGTGAGGAAATGCTCGAAAAGCTCTCGCAGGACTCTCCGCTCGGCCAGGTACTGGCCTCGGGTCTTCGCAACTACAAGAGTTCGCGCGACGTCATGAAGGACGCAATCGAAGAGGCCGGCAGCGCGGTGGCGCACGAACTGGAGCGCTTTCTGACAACGCTCGGGACGATCGCCACGATCAGCCCGCTGGTGGGCTTGTTCGGCACCGTAGTTGGCATGATCGAGATCTTCGGCTCGCAATCGCCCACCGGATCCAACCCCCAGGAACTCGCTCACGGTATTTCCGTGGCCCTGTACAACACGGGATTCGGTTTGGTGATCGCAATTCCGGCGATGATTTTCTTCCGCCACTTCCGCGGCAGGGTCGAAGGCTTCGTGGTCGAGATGGAGCAACAGGCAGCGAGGCTGGTCGACGTGGTCCACGGAGAACGCTTCGAGTTCCAGCCGCCGCCCCATACTCAGGCATGAGGTTCGCACGCACGCGGAAGGAAGACCCGGAGATCAACCTGATTCCGATGATCGACGTGCTCCTCGTGATCATCATCTTCCTGATGCTGACTACGACCTACGCCAGATTCGCGGAACTGAAGATCAACCTGCCGAGCGCCGACGCGGAAAA
This sequence comes from uncultured Enterobacteriaceae bacterium, assembly GCA_964420785.1. Lineage (GTDB taxonomy): Bacteria > Pseudomonadota > Gammaproteobacteria > Burkholderiales > SG8-39 > VBDM01. The sequence continues at coordinate 2,214 of CAYQVE010000182.1, forward strand.
AAGGCTGGAACGGTCCAACGAGATCAACGTCGTGGTCAGCGCCAACGGGCAATACCTGCTGCAGCGAAAACCGTTCCAGTTCCGGAACGTCGCGGCTCTCGCCGAGGAGCTCCGACGCGCCGGCGCCGGCATGAAGGAGGCGATCGTGGTAGTGAACGCCGACAACAATGCGAACTACCAGTCGGTGATCCGCATCATGGACGCCGCGCGCCAAGCGGGCTTTGGCCAGGTAGTGTTCGCGGTGGAGCAATCGACGAAGTAGCGCGCAGGGCGCGTATGGACGCCGCCCGGCCCACCTTTCCTGCCGCAGGCTTTGCCGCGCGTCACTGGTACCGGCTGAGCCCGGTGTCGGTGATGCTGTTTCCGCTGAGCCTTGTCTTTCGTCTGCTGGTAGCCCTGCGCCGTCTGCTCTTTCGCGTGCGCGCGCTGCCCTCGGTGCGACTTCACGTTCCGGTGGTCATCGTCGGAAACCTGACCGCCGGGGGCACAGGGAAAACCCCGCTGATCCTTGCGCTCGTCGAAGCCTTGCGCGCGAAGGGGCTACACCCCGGAATTCTCAGCCGGGGATACGGCGGGACCGACACCGGGCCCCGCGCGGTGAGCGAGGGTGACGATGCCGCGCAGGTCGGCGACGAGCCTTTGCTGCTCGCCGAGCGTTCGGGATGCCCGGTGTGGATCGGCGCAGATCGCGCCGCCGCCGCACGCGCGCTGCTCGCAGCCAACGCTCGCTGCGACGTGGTTCTCTGCGACGATGGATTGCAGCATTACCGCTTGCAGCGGGATTTCGAGATCGCGGTCGAGGACGAGCGCGGTTTTGGCAACGGCTTGCTGCTTCCGGCCGGTCCTTTGCGCGAGCCTGCCGGTCGTCGCGTGGATGCGACGGTGGTGAACGGCACGGAGGCAAAGCCTGGCGCATTTAGCATGCGGCTCAAGCCCGCGGGTCTGTTCCGAGTGGATTCGCATGCGGCACCTTTGCCGCAGTCCGAGCTCTCCGGAAAGAAGCTGCACGCAGTCGCCGGAATCGGAAATCCCGAGCGGTTTTTCGCTGGGCTTTCGCGAATGGGGTTCGCGTTCTCGGCTCATCCATTTCCGGACCACCACGCGTTTCGGTCTGCAGACCTTGAGTTCGCCGATTGCGATTTCGTGCTGATGACCGAAAAGGATGCGGTAAAATGCCGCCACTTCGGCCGGCGCGATCTGATTGCGGTGCGCGTCGAGGCCGAACTCGACTCCGCCCTCGCGGAACTCATACTGGAACGAATTCATGGACTCGCGACTGCTTGACATTCTCGTCTGCCCGATTTGCAAAGGACCGCTGGTCCACCGCAAGGCGCAGGCGGAATTCATCTGCAAGGCCGACCGCCTCGCGTTTCCGATTCGGGACGATATTCCGGTGATGCTCGAGGAGGAGGCGAGAAAGCTGCCCCCCGACGAAGAAGTGAACGAGTGAACGGGGAGGCACCGGCTAAAATCCTTCACATGTCCTTCACCGCGATAATCCCGGCGCGATTCGCGTCCAGCCGGTTTCCTGGAAAGGCGCTCGCCGATATTGGAGGCAGGCCCATGGTCGTGCGGGTAGCCGAGCGGGCGCGCGAAAGCGGCGCGCGCGACGTGTACGTGGCGACCGACCACGACGACATCGCGGCAGCCGTAGAACGGTACGGGCATCGGGCGGTCATGACCCGCGGCGACCATCAGACCGGCACTGACCGGATCGCGGAGGTCGTTGAGCGCCTCGGGCTCGCGGCGGACAGTCTGGTCGTGAACGTCCAGGGCGATGAGCCGATGATCGAACCTGGCCTGATACGTGCCGTGGCGACCCTGCTCGCGGATACGCCCGATGCGGCCATGGCAACAGCCTGCCACCCTATCCGGGACACGGGCGAGCTGTTCAATCCCAACGTCGTCAAAGTCGTGCTGGACCATGCGGGATTGGCGCGCTATTTCAGCCGGGCGCCAGTGCCCTGGGCCCGGGATGCCTTTGGGGACTCCACACGGGCCTTGCCGCAGGGGCTTCCGTGCTACCGGCACATCGGAATCTATGCCTATCGCGCCGATTTCCTGCGTGGCTATCCGCGGCTCGAGCGCTCGCCGCTTGAAGAATTCGAAGCGCTCGAGCAGCTGCGGGCGCTTTGGCACGGCTACGCGATCGCCGTCGCAGTGCGACAGGATGCGCCGCTCGCGGGAGTGGATACGGCCGAGGATCTGGAGCGCACACGGGCGCTGTTTGGCCGCACGGTTCATAAACGGTAAGTTCGCCGCGTCGGGTGTGAGCCCGGCCGCAACCGCCGGGGACAATAATGAGACTGATCCTCCTGGGCCCGCCGGGCGCCGGCAAGGGCACGCAAGCGAGTTTCATCAGGGACCGCTTCGGCATCCCGCAGATTTCCACCGGCGACATGCTGCGCGCTGCCGTGAAAGCGGGCACGCCCATCGGCGTCGCGGCAAAGAAAGTCATGGACGCAGGGCAGCTTGTTTCCGACGACGTCATCATCGGGTTGGTAAAGGAACGGCTGAAGCATCTGGATTGCAAGAACGGCTATCTCTTCGACGGCTTCCCGCGTACCATTCCCCAAGCGGAGGCGATGCGCGACTCGGGCGTCGATCTCGATTTCGTCTTGGAGATCGATGTAGACGACGACGAGATCATCCAGCGCTTGAGCGGGCGCCGCGTGCATCCGGCATCGGGACGCAACTATCACATCAAGTTCAATCCGCCCCGGGTAGCCGGCAAGGACGACATTGCCGGTGAGCCCCTGATCCAACGCGACGACGACAGGGAAGAAACGGTCAGAAGGCGCCTGAAGGTCTACCAGCAGCAGACCCGGCCCCTCGTGGACTATTATTCGACATGGGCGGAGCAAGGGGACGCGCGTGCTCCCAAGTACCGCAAGATCTCGGGCATGGGCTCGGTCGAGGAAATCAGCGCGCGTGCTTTCGCCGCGTTGAAGTAGCCGGCGCGATAAAATGAAACCGAAGAATGCTTTCTACGCCCAATCGGGCGGGGTGACAGCGGTCATCAACGCGAGCGCCGCGGGCGTGATCGAGACCGCGCGGAAGCACAAGAACCGCATCGGCAAGGTCTACGCCGGCCGCGACGGTATCATCGGCGCGCTCACCGAGGACTTGATCGACACCGGTCGTGAACACGCATCGGCGATCTCGAGACTCAAGACCACGCCGGGCGGCGCGTTCGGCTCATGCCGTTACAAACTGAAAGGTATCGATGAAAACCGGGCGCATTACGAGCGCCTGATCGAGGTATTCCGGGTCCACGACATCGGCTACTTCTTCTACAACGGCGGCAACGATTCCGCGGACACCGCCTGGAAGATCTCACAAGTCGGCGAAAAACTTGGATACCCGCTCATCTGCGTAGGCATTCCCAAGACCGTCGACAACGACCTTGCGATCACCGACAACTGCCCGGGCTTCGGGTCGGTCGCGAAATACGTCGCGACCTCGATCCGCGAAGCGGGTTTCGACGTCGCCTCGATGGCGAAGACCTCCACGCGGGTCTTCGTCATGGAAGTGATGGGCAGGCACGCGGGGTGGATCACCGCCGCCTGCGGTCTCGCCGCCGACCGGGAAGGCGACGCGCCTCAAATACTCCTTTTCCCCGAGATCCAGTTCGACGAGGAGAGATTTCTCGAGCGGGTGAAGACAGTCGTCGAACGAGACGGGTATTGCGCGATCGCGGTGTCGGAGGGCCTGCGCAGCAGGGAGGGGAAATTCCTCTCCGAGACCGGTCTGAAGGACGCCTTCGGCCATTCGCAGCTCGGCGGCGCGGGCGAGATCATCGCGAAGCTCGTCAAGGACCGCCTGAATTACAAATATCACTGGGCGCTCGCCGATTATCTGCAGCGCGCGGCGCGCCATATCGCCTCGAGGGTGGATGTCGAGCAGTCCTACAAGCTCGGCGTCGCCGCGGTGAAGCTCGCCATCGCCGGCCGGAATGCGGTAATGCCGATCATCGAGCGTGTCTCGGACAGGCCTTATCGCTGGCGCATCGCCGTGGCGAATCTCTCCGACATTGCCAACAAGGAAAAGATGATGCCGCGCGATTTCATCACGGCCGACGGGTTCCACATCACCTCCAAGTGCCGCGCCTATCTCTCGCCGCTGATCCAGGGCGAAGCGCCCCCGCCCTACAAGGACGGGCTACCCGACTATGTGAAGCTCAAAAATACGCCCGTCCCGAAGAAGCTTCCCGCCTTCAAGATCTAGATTCAGGTTTCCTGCTGCTATAATTTCGCGCCGTTCACCCGGGCCCGGGACAGGGGCCTCATTCACGGGAGAAATCTATGCTCGGAGGTCTCTGGTTTGCCATCGCCTGCGCATTCATCGCGATCGTCTACGGTGGGCTGCAATCGGGATGGATCGTTTCGCTGCCCGCGGGCAACGCGCGCATGCAGGAAATCGCCGCGGCGGTTCGCGAGGGCGCGAGCGCCTACCTCAAGCGCCAGTACACGACCATCACGGTCGTCGGTGCGGTCCTGTTCCTCGTCATCGGTTTGATTCCGAAACTGGGCTGGGCCACGGCCTGGGGTTTCGCCATCGGAGCGCTGTTCTCGGGCCTCTCGGGCATCATCGGCATGAACATCTCGGTGCGCGCCAACGTGCGCACCGCGGAAGCCGCGCGCAGCGGCCTGCAGCTGGCGCTCAACGCAGCTTTAAAAGGCGGGGCGTTCACCGGGTTGCTGGGTGTCGGACTTGGGTTTCCTGGCGTTGTGG
>CAYQVE010000183.1:0-6802 GCA_964420785.1 uncultured Enterobacteriaceae bacterium
CCCCCTGCCGGCGCTCGACGAGCGCCTCGTACTCCGTGACGATCGTCGGCAGCTATCCCTCCTCCGGACCCAAGCCGACCTTCTTCGTGACCGGATCTGCGAGCGCCACCAACCCCGGCGCGATCACCTCGCCGACCGTTCAGTCGAATACCCAGGACGTCGAAGGTTTCGTCGTCACCGTGGCGCCGACCACTACGAATACGGACAGCGCCAACCAGGAGTTCACGTTCAGTCTGCTCAACAGCGGATGCGCCAACGTGAACCAGGTTGCGATCACGGCCCCCGGCGCATTTTCATTCAGCGGCGACGGCTATTCGCTCATCAACAGCACCGCCGAAGACTGGACCCAGACTGGGACCACGTTTGCCGCTGGCACCGTACTGCCGACCGGAGCCAGCGGAGACTTCTCTCTGGTTTTCGCATTCACACCCAGCGCCACCGGGACCTACACCTTCAGCCTGAACGTGACCGATCAGAACGCCGTGTCGAAAACCGTCACCGTCGACGTGCCCGTGGCGGCCTTCGGCAGCGGCACGCTCAACCTCTCGAGCCCCGCGACCTGGCGCGAGGTATTTCAATAGCCTTTCTCGCCGAATCACTCCGAGCGGTGGGGCGCGCCCGGATCAACACCTTGGAAAGGTATTCACCCTACGCCGCGAGCGGGGTTCACGTCGGGAAGGACCGAATTTCCGTTTCGCCTCGCTCTTAGCGAGGCTCGGTCGAAGACTACATCCACTTTGAAGCCGTCTCGCTGTCCGGAGGCCGACTCGGACAGCGAGTACGGAAATGTCATTGACAACAATGCTTTATTCATATAACTTGAAGTTAAGCTTGATTCAGGGAGAGGGTATTGCTGGGTTGGTTCAACAAATCGACGCAGGGTTTAGGGCTTCTGGCCGTCGCAATCGAGCCGGAAGTGATCAAATTCGCGCATGTGCGCGCCGCGAACCGCGAACGGCCCGTTGCGACGCGCTGGTGGAGTGTTCCATGTCCGCCGTCCGAGCAGGCGGATTCGCTGCAGAGGGAGACGAAGGAGCACGGACTCGCCCGTTTCATGTGTACTACGCTCCTCGAGCCCGCGGACTACCAGATACTGTTGGTGGAGCCGCCGAAGGTCCCGGCAGACGAGCTCAAGGCAGCGATTCGCTGGCGCATCAAGGACCTGCTCGAATATCACATCGACGACGCAACGGTCGACGTATTCGAAGTGCGCGCCGAGGAAGACCCCAAGGGATCGGCGCGGGCCATGTACGCCATCGCCACTCCCAACGAAGTCGTGCAAAAACGCATCGCCCTGTTCCAGGAAGCCCGCGTTCCCCTCAAAGTCATCGACATCCCCGAAATGGCGCAGCGGAATGTCGCGGCCCTGTTCGAGTCTCCGGACAAGGCGACCGCGATGCTCGCGTTTTCCCCTTGGGGGGGAATGTTGACGATCTCGTTTCGCGGCGAGCTGCTTCTCGCGCGGCGCCTCGAAGTCACGTCCGTGCAGCTGGGACAAAGAGAGCACGGAGACCACTATCGCGAGCGGGTTGCTACCGAGATCACGCGTTCGCTCGACATCTTTGACCGCCAGCGCCTGAGCGTCGGGGTGGGAGAGTTGCTGCTCGCGCCGCTGCCGCAGGACCCCGAGCTCGAGCAGTTTCTGCGCAGCAGGCTTTACGTGCCGGTCGTGCCCGCGGCATTGCCGCAAGTCATGGATTTTGCCGACGGCGGCGATCCGACCCCCGAGGAGCAGTGGGAGTATTTCTACCTGTTCGGAGCGGCGTTGCGGGTCGAGGAGAAGGCGCTGTGAGCCAGCAGATCAATCTTTACAATCCGCTGTTCCTCGAGAAGAAGAAGTATTTTTCCGCGGTGACCATGACCCAGGCGATCGGACTGATCGTGCTGGGTATGGCGGCCTTCTATGCCTACGCCTTCTGGCAGGACAGGAACCTCGCGCGCCAGATCAGAGAATCGGGGCGCGCCTACGAACAGCAGAAGCAGCAGTTCGCGAAAATCACTGCCGAGCTCAGTCCGGAAAAACGCGAAGCGCAGCTCGATCAGGACCTGAAGAGCATCGAAGCCGCAATCGCCCTGCGACGGTCGCTCATGGGCGAGCTCGGAACGGGCGGTCTGGCCGGACCCGCCGGATATTCGGAATACCTCCGCGCCTTTGCGCGGCAGACCGTGCAGGGCCTCTGGCTCACGAGCATACAGATTGCAGAGGGGGGAGGACAGCTGACCATGAGCGGCCGCGCGCTGCAGGCGGATCTCGTCCCCGTGCTTATCGGGCGACTCAGGCAGGAATCCGTGCTTCGGGGGCGCCCGCTCGAGGGCCTGGCCATTACCCGTAGCACCGCGGGAAAGGCCCCAGGTCGCGCGATCGTGGAGTTCACCGTGACCTCCCAGGGATTTCCCGAGCCTGGAAAGCCCCTCGCGGAGAAGGCAAAGCCCTAGCCATGCGCTTCCCCGTGCCGTTGCAGCGCTACGCCGATCGCCTCGACGCGATGAGCCTGCGCGAGCGCGTGCTCATATTTCTCGCGGTCGCAGTCGTGGTCGTCGCGATCGCCGACAGCGCGCTCTTCGAGCCCATTGCGCGGAGACAGAAGGTCAACTCGCAGACAATTCACCAGCAGGAGGACGAAATTCGCACCATGCAAGGGCAGGTGCAGGCGTATGCCCAGGCGCGAACGGGTGACAGCGCGGGCGCGAAGCGGCAGCGGCTTGAAAAGCGCAAGCTCGAGCTTGCCGCGCTCGACCGGGAGCTCGCCGCAAGACGGAGCGAGCTGGTTCCGCCCGAACGCATGGCGAAAATGCTCCATGAAATCGTGAAGCGCAATCCCGACATCGAGCTGGTCAGTCTGCGCTCGCTGCCTGCGACCGGGTTGACCCAGTCGCTCACCGCGATATTGAGCTCGGGCGGCGTCGCGTTGTATCGGCACGGAATCGAGATCACGGTGTCGGCAAGCTATCTGAAAATGCTCACCTATATCGGCCAGCTCGAGCGCCTTCCCGCAAAGATCATGTGGGGCAACATGGAGCTCCAGGCCAGTGCTTACCCCGTGGTCACGCTGAAGATCACGCTCTATACGCTGAGTCCGGAAAAAACATGGCTCCTTATCTGACCCTGAGTCTCGCGCTCGTCGTCTCGCTCGGCGCGGCGCGCAGCCTTGCGCAGGGCCTGAACGATCCCACGCGCCCGCCCCGGGAAATCATCGGCGGATCCGCCGATGCCCACGAGCCCGCAGGCGACTGGTCGCCCGTGCAGGTCGTGATCATCTCGAAGGACCGCCGCCAGGCGACCATCAATGGCCGGACGGTCAACCTCGGCGAGCGCTACGGGAACGCGACTGTGGTGGGGATCAGCGACGAGGAGATCGTCCTTCAGAGACCCGAGGCGACTGAAACCGTCAAGCTTTATTCTTCGGTCCAACGCAAAAAACACTGGCGTGCCGCGCGCGCCGATGCTGCCGGCAGGCAGGAGGAGGAAAACCGTGAAGCGAACTAGTCTCGCCGCGATAGCGGCTGCCCTGCTGGCTTCCTGCTCGCCATTCCACGTGAATCAGGGTGTCATTTCCGAGATCGAAAGCGCCGCTGCGCAGAAGGGAAGCCAGCCGAGCGCCGTGCGCGAGGCGCTGCTCCCGCCGCTTCGCGCGGAAATGCCCAAGGCGCCCGGGGGACCCGTGGAGCCGCGCTTCGATCTCGTCGTCAACACCGCGCCCGCGCGGCAGGTGTTCATGTCGATCGTTTCCGGGACACGCTACAGCATGATCGTGAATCCCGCGGTGGGCGGGACCCTCTCGCTCAACCTCAAGGACGTCACGGTAAGGGAGGCGTTGGAAGCGATCCGGGAGGTCTACGGCTACGAGTTCCGGATTGACGGCACACGCATCTACGTCGAATCAGCCGGACTGCAGACCCGCGTATTCCAAGTGAATTACCTGATCGGCCTGCGTTCGGGCCGCAGTGACGTGCGGGTGAGCTCAGGCGCGATCTCGGGCACACCACAGGGGGGCGGGGGCGCGGTCACGCCCGCCGTTGCGGCGGCACCTGGAACGCCAGGGCAGACTACACCGGCGTTGGGCGCGTTCGGCCTCAGCACCATAGCGACCGCTGCCCTGGACGCGAGCCGCGTATCGATGGTTTCGCAGAACGACTTCTGGAACGAGGTCACGATCGCACTTCGCTCTTTGGTCGGAGCAGGAACCGGCAGAAATGTCGTGGTCAGCCCCCAGTCGGGCGTGATCGTCGTTCGTGCAATGCCCGATGAGCTGCGAAATGTCGAAAAGTACCTGAGGGCGATGCGCCTATCGGTTGAGCGCCAGGTGATGATCGAGGCCAAGGTCGTCGATGTGACGCTGAACAATGCCTATCAGGCCGGAATCAATTGGGCGGCGTTTCCGAACAGCCATCGCATCACCGCCGGCGTGTTCGGCTCGAACACGCAGCTCGGAACGACGGGCAACCTGTCCACGGGAAACCAGGCCATCACCGTCGATCCCACCGGGCGCACCTTGACCACGGGCGTTTTGGGAACCGGCCTGGCGGGCACTGCCATATCGGCGGCAGGCGCGGTGGGCGCAGGGGTGTTTGGGCTCGCTGTTCAGACCAAGGATTTCGCTGCTTTGCTCCAGTTTCTGGATTCGCAGGGAAACGTCCAGGTCTTGTCGAGTCCTCGGGTTGCGGCACTCAACAACCAGAAAGCCGTCCTGAAGGTGGGAACCGACCAATTCTTCGTGACCAACGTCACTGGAACTCCCGTGACGGGCAACACGGGTCAAATCATCGCCATCCAGTTGACTCCCACTCTCAACTCGTTCTTCTCAGGGGTGTCCCTCGACATCACGCCTCAAATAGACGAGGACGGGAATATCCTCCTCCATATCCATCCGCTGGTCAGCAACGTCGTTCAGCAAGACCTCACGTTCAATTTCGGAGGCGTCGTCAACGCCGCTGACACGACGCTTCCCCTCGCGAGGAGCTCCATCAACGAAACCGACACCATCGTTCGCGTCCAGGACGGAAACATTGTCGCCTTGGGCGGATTGATGAAGGTCGATGTCGCGAACGACCGTTCCGGCATTCCCCTGCTCCAGGATATCCCGGGCGTGGGTGGGCTGTTCGGGAACACCACCCGGACCAGGACCAAAAGAGAGCTGGTCATCCTGCTGAAGCCGACCATCATCAAGGGCGAAAGGGACTGGGAGGAGGGCATCCAGCAGACGCGCGACCGGATTCAGAACCTCGGGAGCGAAGGGCGGCTCTCCCCGTTCGAGAGACCGTAGTGATCTATCTCTCCCATTTCGGTCTGCGCGAACCCCCGTTCGGGATCACTCCCGACACGAGCTTCTTCTACGCTTGCGCGAGCAGCCAGGAAGCGCTGAACACCCTGCTCGTCGCCGTCGCGAACGGCGAGGGCTTCATCAAGATCACCGGCGAGGTGGGCACGGGAAAGACGCTGTTGTGCCGCAAGTTCCTCGCTACGCTCGACGAGACCTGGGTGAGCGCGTATATCCCCAACCCGAACCTCGAGCCCAAGACGCTGCTGCTCGCGCTCGCCGAGGAAATGAAGCTGAAGCTCGACGGCGGGCTCGACCAGCATCACCTGCTCAAAGCGCTCAACCTCGCGCTGCTGGACTTCGCCCGCCAGAAAAGGCGCGTCGTGGTGTGCCTCGACGAGACCCAGGCGATGCCGCTGGAATCGCTCGAGACGCTGCGGCTGCTGACCAACCTCGAAACCGAGAAGCGCAAGCTCGTCCAGGTGATCCTGTTCGGCCAGCCCGAGCTCGATGAGAAGCTTGCCCATGGGTCGGTCCGGCAGTTGCGCCAGCGAATCACTTTTCAGCACCATATCGGGACCCTGACGCGCGAGGAGACTGAGTACTATCTCGCCCACCGGCTCGCGATCGCCGGATATTCGAGCGACGCGGTGTTTGCGCCCGCGGCGGTCCAGGCGATTTTCCGCGCGAGCCGCGGTGTTCCCCGGCTCGTCAACATCCTCGCCAACAAGGCGATGATGCTTGCCTACGGCGAGGGGGTGCGCAGGGTGACCGGGCGGCACGCACGCGCGGCGGCCGTCGACACGCCCGCTTCATTCGCGCTGTCGCGCGCCTGGCTCTGGCTTGCGCTCGCCTGCGTAGCGTTCTCGAGCATCGGCTGGATGATCCTGCGATGAGCCTCATCAACAAGATGCTGCGGGATCTCGACAAGCGCCATGCGCCTCAGGGAGGGACGGCGGCGCCTGCGGGGGGCCTGTCGCGGCACATGCGCCCGGTGTCCGAGCGCACGCTCGCTTCGGATTTCTTCTGGCGAACCATGGCCATGACGATGCTCTTTGCCGTGGGCTGGGTCGCGTGGCTCGTGTGGCAGTTGACGCCGCCGCACCCGATAGTCACCGAACTCGCCTACCAGTCCGCGCGGGGGAGGATCCCTGCGCCCGCCGATGTCGCGCCGTCGCATTCCGATCCCGCTCCCGCGCCTCAGACGCCCGCACTTCAGTCCGAGCCGACGCCGCCTGCCGCTTCGATTTCCGCACCCGGTCCGGCATCCGCGCAGGCGACTCCGCCGCAACGCCCGGACAGAGTGAACGTGGACATGCTGCGGCTGGCGACCGAGTTGACGACCCCCGTTCCGCAGCGAAGCTCGAGGACTTCGTCTTCCCGATCCGGCTCTAGACCTCCCGCTGGCCCCGCGAAGGCCGTCCCGCCGCAACCGGCCCTTGCCGGGGCAGCGGCGAATCAGTGACGAGCTTTCCTTATGAGCCGTATTTGGATCTTGCAGCAACTCCGGGCGTAGCAATCGATCGGACAGAACCATCCCAGCG
>CAYQVE010000184.1:0-6766 GCA_964420785.1 uncultured Enterobacteriaceae bacterium
CTCGAGGTTGTGAAGAACTTGGTAGGGGGAGGACTGGCGGATGTACAGGATGGCTTTGCGCTGCAGGTGGTGCGGTCTGATCTTCTCACTCATCGCGCACCTCCTGGCCGGCTTGCGCCTCGCTGCGCGCGCAGGCGCGCAACAGTCGCACGAGCAGCGCCAATGTCTGGCACCGAACCTCGGGTGGCAGACTCTCCCAGCGAGGCGTCGCGATCGGTGTATGGAATAACGGCAGTTGGCTTGCTCGGCGTGACTTCGCTAGGCTGCACATCAGAACCCCCTGTGTGGGACAGACTCTGGTGCTGCGCTTGTACCACTTCGCCGCTGCCAACTACCTCGGAGGGACTGATCAGCTCCTTGAGCTCTCGCAGCGCCTCATAACTTGCCAGGGGGAACGAAGAGAGGTTAACCAGGCAAACAACGCTCGCATCGAACATCCACTGCGGAATCTCCAGCAGACGCTTGTCGGAACTCGGGGCACGACTACACTGGAAAACCGGGAGCCCGTTGCGCTCAGAGCATCGATGAATCCGCACCGGCTGACCGTGCCAGGGATGCCACGGATACCGCATCTCGCGGCAATCGATGCTATGGGTGTCACGTCGCCGAGTTGTACAACGAGGTCCGACCCCATTCGAGCCTCGGGCAACTTACGCCGGCTGAGTTCAAGCAGAAATTATCAACCATGAGCCCGGAGCCAGCCATCTCCTAAGTGCAATCAGGTCCGGAGAAAGCCGGCAGGTCACCTCCATTTCAGATAACGCCGAGAAGTCGCCGGTCCGAACCTTTGCCACTAACGGCTCGAAACCCTGAAGGCTCTCGATACCGGCAAGGCACTCTCCAAGGAACACTAGACCGAGGGTCGGTCCAGGACCTAAGCCCGGAAGACGGCGCGCCGCTAACCACTCCGCTCCGAGGTGTTTCTCAACACAGTCAAACGCACTGAGCGCTGCAGGGGCGCGGTCGCCAAGTGCTTCGAGCGGAGCCCCAATCCATTCGGTCTCACGTTTCTCACGAGTCCACGGCATCCTCTTCTCCCTGGCCTAACTGGGCGACTGATTCATTGATCCGCAACCCTGCCGGCCAGAAACTCCCTCAGGGCAGGGAAATAGCCAGGAAAAGCGCTGATGTCGTTGTGGGTAGCGTGAGCGATCATGAGCGTGTGTCGCAGAGTTGACGGGATCCCGCGAATAAGCGCCTTCGATCGTGCTCGCGAGACCACCTCATCACACTCCGCGACGACAGCGAGTACTGGTGCCCGTACCTTCCCGATACGTTGCAATGAATCGTACTGATCCTTCAAAAGCCAGCGCACTGGAATCCAGAAGAGATGCTCGGCGGCAACATTGGCGATGCTGTCGCAGGGAGTGACGAGAATCAGCCGCTCGATCGGGCGATCGGCGGCGAGCGCGGTTGCGACGCCGCTTCCGAGGCTCCGCCCAAAAACGGCGACGGGGTTGTGGTGCGCTGTCACCCAGTCATAGAGGGCATGGGCGTCCGAGATGAGTGCCGCTTCAGAAGGTCGCCCAGTGCTGCCACCGTAGCTCCGGTAGTTCACGACATAGACCGCGCGATCGGGAAACTCGGTGTCGAAATCTGACAAGCTGGCGGCGGCATCCTCCGCGTTCCCGCCAAAGTAGATGATCGCGGGACGGGCGTGGGGATGAAGTTGCCAGATTTTGAGCGACGCGTCGCCGACTACAAGGCGAAGAGCGATTGCACCAGATGGGTTGACGTCCGGCGTCGGCAGGTAGAGAAGGCGGCCCTGCGCCAAGTAGAGCGCCGCGCATACCGCACCGTAGAAGATCAGCGCAACGGTGGCAGCAGTGATGAGGGCTCTCACGTCAAATCTCGAGGGAATTCGAACGCGCGCGCCCTAGCTCGCAATCGCTCCGAATCAGAAATGCTCCGAGCCTCAGCAATAATTTCGCTCGCGCGCCATGTTACTGCAGCTGGGAATTTGCCAAGTGCGACCTGAATAAGCCTTGTTTTGCCAACGCCTGAGATTCCGCACACAAGGATCGTGGTGCCGCTCCAGGCGCTCATTCAAAAGTGACCTGCGATGAGCAGCGTGGAGGTTCTGGTCGATTTGAGGAACGATCCTCAACGCTTCTCGGCGCATTCTGACTGCCCCTCGATCCGGAGACCGAGTTGCGCCGTGGCGGGTTCCTGTCCGGCTGGGAGCTCCAGTTGCGTATCCTCTCCGATTTCCAGCAAGGGCAGCTCCTGCTGTGCGAGGCCTTGGATGTCCCCCGCGACGCCGACGAGTTCGGTGACCCCGGTTTGTAGCTGCTTCTCGCGGCGTGCCCAGCGCTGCATCGTCGAACTCTTTTCGGCCTCAAGTTCCTGGCGCATACGGTGGAAGGTGGCGTATACAGCCTTGAGCTTTTGCGCGAACTGAGACGACGTGAGGTAATCATAGACGGCTTCCATCTTCTCGCCTTTACCTGCGGACACGAGCCGCTGCTTGTGAAGTTCGAGGAGTCCGCTGCGAAGCACGACCGCCAGTTGCAGGGCGGTGGTCCAGTTCGTCACCCAGATCTCTTCGTATAGGCCAAAGAGCTGCCCGGCTTCCCAGTCCTTGGGCAGTGCCGTTCCCGTGATCACGAGCACACCCACATCTGCATTGCATCCGCGCATGTCATCTTTGAGTTTCGCGACCCACTGCGCGCTCCAGTCTTTGGCACGCTTTGCTTCCCACAGGAGGATGCCGGCGATTTGCCCGCTGCGGCTCGCGACGCGGTGCACCACGTCGCCTCCCCGCATACCTTTTTTCACTTCTTCGATAATATCGAGCGGAAAAGCCTGCTCAAGACTTCGTTCCAGGGTCAGCTCCAAGACCTCGCCTTGCAGTTGTTGCGAGCCTTGGTGACTCTTGCGCTGAGCCTCGAGCAGCTGCTCGTTTACGTCCGCCAAGCGCTTCTGCAAGTCGGCCTTCTCAAGTTCCGACCGCTCGCGTTCTTGGGTGCGAACTTTCGTCTCCAGCTCCGCGCGACCGGCGTCAATCTTACGGGCGGCCTCGACGTCCAGCCCCGCGGCACGGTCCTCCAGGAGGGACTTCTCCTTCCGCAGAACGAGCTCCGCGGAACGCAGCTCCGCCACTTGCTGTGTTTTTTGTGCCAGCTGCTGTTCGATCACTTCGCGATCGGCCGAAAATAGCTGCTGGGCCTTGGCTCGAGCTTCTTGCTCGACACGAGCCTCAATCGCCTGCTCTTTGGCCGACAGTGCGGCTTCGCGCTCGGTCAGCGCTGTGATTTTGGCTTGACTGTCGGCTAGCTGATCGCGTAGCGCCGCAAGCTGCGGCGCCCAGGACTTCTCGGCCAATCCGCGCACTTCAGACAGAGCTCTCGCGTGACCTTCCGCCTGCGTCTTGAGCAGCTGTTGCAGCTGAGCATTCTCATCACGCTGAGCTTTATCGCGTTGGGCTGCGCTTTGTTGAATGCGCTTGGCGGTGTCGCCGCGTTCGGCTTCGCGAACTGCCTCTAGGGCCCCCAACGTGGACTGTTCGAGCTTCTCGAGGGCCAGCTTGGCAAAGCCTTCCTCAAGGCTGAACTGCGACTTACATTTCGGGCAGGTGACCCGGGCATCGGGTGAGACCAGCAATCGGTGGGCGGTTTCAGATGCTTTTGTCGACACGATGTCTTTACCCTCACGTCGGGGCGACCGACGCAGGGTCTACTACTTCGGATTCGGAGGCAATAGGATTGCGCCTAACTATCGCAAATCGAAAAGCGTCCGTTGATCCGGAACCCTTGTTCGATCCAGATCCTGGACTCTTCCGTAAGTCGGCTTTCCAGTGATGCCGTTAATCACTTCGATTTCCTTGTGACTTCTCAGAACATCGATCGCGTCCTTGTAGATCTCAGCGGATGCCGGTGAGAGATTGCACGTGGTTGCGAAAAGCTCCGCAAACAAAACGCCGGCCCGGTCGGCGAAGTTCAGGGGTCCGATTTGAACGGTAAGCTGATTTGTGCTGGCCTTTCTAGCCGATTCGGTTCCCGGAGGTTCGCACGCTCGGGTATGCTTCGCGCGCGCTGTACTTGGATGGGGCGGGAATGGAATTCGATCGCTACAGACGTCAGCTTCAAGCGAAGATAAAACTCGGAGTCGCCACCGAGCACACCCACCGACCTGCCTTAGAAGCACTCGTTGAGTCGTTAGGCAACGGTATCACGGCGGTTAACGAGCCGCGCCGGGTTGCATGCGGTGCCCCTGATCTCTTGGTTCTAAAGCGTTCGACGCCGCCATTCCTCCGTGCGCGTTATTTTGCCTTACTGCCGCAGTGACCGCATGTACCGGCGCGATACGAAGCAACCCAGTGGCCTTCTTAGACAGCCCCGCATCGCGCGCGCTCCGTGAGCGAATGTCTGTTTCGGCATTCGTGACTGGCGGCTAACGAGCAATCCCGATGTCTCAGAGGGTCGATTGCGGGCACTTGAACACGCGAGAGCACGGGCCGTGTTATGGCACAGCGGCATTGCGCATGCGCCGGAATGCTAGGACCACAAAAACGCACTCGGACGAACGACAGCGAACTGCGCCGGAGAATTCTTTGTTACCCGCTACGCCGCTAGCAAAAACGTGCATTCAAGCAAGCAGTCGCTAGCGGGTAATCTGGCACTACCTTCGCGGGCTCTGACGCGAAGATCCATTGCACCGGCGTGAATGCTGGTAAGGGCCAGTCAGCCTGCAAGAGCGCCAACAACGCCTGCAAGGGTCAGAACTCTTGCAAAGGCAAAGGCTGCCTGGAGATGACTCAGGTCGAATGCAAGGACGCCCAACAAAGGGCTCGTGACTCCCTCCAAGGCAAGTAGCCCTCTCTAGACCCCGACGCGCGCTGGCTGCGTGCCGGCGCGCGCTTTCAACCCCGGAACATCTTCGGGGCGACGTTTTCGCCTTCGACGAGGCGTACACTCGCCGCGTGCTGAACCACGCCACTCACCATGCCGACGCGCGGCTTACCGAGTCCCCGCCCTGCGACGGCTGTCGCTTCGCCGCACGCTGTGGGATTGAACGACTGGCGTGTGCGGCATTTAGCATGTACTTAGCTGACGAGCCGGCAGCGCGCTGGCGCCTCGTGCCCCGAGCGCCGACGCGAGCGCGGTATGAGTCGCTGGGCTTGAGAGTCGCCTGAGTACCACCGCGTGATTCAGCTTCAGCGGCAGTGCCGCCGCGCTCGAGGACGTCGCCCGTTGCAGGACATTGATCTGTCGGCCCTGCCGCTCGATCGCACGCAGATCCGAAGCAGGGCCCCACTACCACACGTATTTTCGCGTCGGCTGCCGCCAGCAGAGGCCCAGCGCCGGCTGCGGTCAGCGTCGCCCCCGCAGTAGCGTTCGGATGCAGTACAACTCGCAGTGCGCGACGCGCAGGCGTTGCCCGAGCTGCATGCGGCCTGCCCTGCTGCTCGCCTGAACGCGGAGCTTCTGCACCCGCGCCGCGAGCAGCTTGGCGCCGTGCCTAGCAGCCGCCCGCGAGCGGTATCGCGAATGGCGCAGGCCGCAAACCTTCACTTGCCACCAGCCGGCGCGTTCAACGACTTCGACCTTGATCTTCCGCATCGCCGAGCTCCTCTCAGTACGTCGCAGGCGTCAGTTGGCGCGTTCCGCGGCGCACTCTATGAGCTTACTCCGAGCGCTGAAAGCCATGAGCTAAGGACGATTTGATGCTACGTAGTTCATCTGACGGTTCCATCGCCCACGTTTGTGGTTCCGAGACCATGAAGGTCGCCCCGCACTGTTCGCCTCGTGGTAGCTATACTTCAGCGCCATGGCCGGTCTGTTTGCCAAGCTGAAAGATATCGTTGTTTCCCCGGACACGCTTCGGCGTGCATTAGGCCATGCTTGGGGCAGCCTGATAGTTTGGGTGGTCGCAGCGGTTGCCACAGCGGTTGCCGCAGCAGTTGTCGGGGGATTGCTGCTGTACTCGTTCGATTCCGAGAACTGGCATACCCCGTACATTCAGGGTGACACGATGCAGCTTCTTGCGGCTGCCCCGGCGGAGCTTGGCAGCCAAACACCTGCGCCGCCCGCAAAAGGCTCACAAGTGCAGTGAGTGAGACGGGGTGGAGCCCTCCCCCGCTACCACATTATTTGCTGATCCTCCGGCGGCTCGTAACAGCGCCGTCTGAGTCTCCCGAAGATCGGTTTCCAAGCGCGCCTCCTGCCCGACGCACCCTTGCGGCGAGTGTCTC
The DNA here is from genome assembly GCA_964420785.1 of uncultured Enterobacteriaceae bacterium. Lineage (GTDB taxonomy): Bacteria > Pseudomonadota > Gammaproteobacteria > Burkholderiales > SG8-39 > VBDM01. The sequence goes on from CAYQVE010000184.1 coordinate 6,194, forward strand.
TGGTTTCGCGGAGATACATCCCGGGCTGTGCGGCTTCGGCCAGCACGGCGAGCTTCTGATCGAGCGAAGCGGGGAACACCGCGAACGATCCCTCGTACCCTGGAGCCCACGCGGTCAGCGTTGCGGCGGAGCGAGTGCTGGTTTCATTTTTCGGCACGGATAAGTTCCCGCTGGACGTGACTTCCGAGGTTCTGCCAAGCGTTGAGCGACACTTCGAGAGTTTCTCAACCGCCGATCGTGAAGCCTCGATGAGCCGCATATTTGCCGGCGTGCACTTCTCGACCGACGAGCAGGCCGGTGAGACCCCCGGTCGTCGGCTGGCGGACTTCGTCGTCGATCACTCACTGCTTCGGGAGGAACGCGAGGAGCGAAGCGCGCAATGACGAAATCCGCTTCAAGAACTCACGGTTGCCATGCACCGAGCCGAAGGCGCCCATCACAAGCGAGTTTCAGTTCCCTCGAAAATCTCCTTTACCAAGAGAGCCAACGAGACACGCTCGATTTTCCCCCTCCGAGGGAATATGGCGTATTGCCGTTATAAAAGTAGGCGCTGCCATCCGGTGGTACGAAATA
>CAYQVE010000185.1:0-6681 GCA_964420785.1 uncultured Enterobacteriaceae bacterium
TCATGAGGCCAACTCCCAAGAACGATCGGAGGATGCCTGGACGGGCGCCGGCACAGTAGCGCGGCACGAGGATGCTACAAAGGCGGGCACGCACGACCACTTGTTCTCCCTGATCACGCCTTCCCGTTCCCGGCGCCTTTCGCTCTCCTGGCGAAATGAAGTGCCGGGTGCTGTCGGCGGTGCGATGAACCGCTGACATAGTTGTTATGGAGATGCTACCGTGTTTGGCTCCGGCGGTATACCGCGATAACGCTCTTTTCCCGCGTTCCTCAGCGACATCCGCGTCGTTGAGACGCCGCTTTGAAGGGGATTTCCCTACGCGCAATTCAGGGTTTTCCCGAAACGCAAAAGATCCTCGATCCGGATTCAATCGGCGGCCTCGCTCGATAAGACGCTGATATCTTGAAGGCATGACGGCCGCTTGGGTGCGAGCGTGTAATATAGGGGACATTTCGAATCTGCCCGAAGCCATTCCGCTCGAGATGTGCTATCTCGGGTGGCAGGAGTCGCTCGCGCAGCTTGCGAAACTCGTCGAGCCCGAGATTCCGGGGTAGCGAGGTGACGCCTGACCCTTCACTCAAGCCAAGGCAAGCGGCTCAGCTCAAACATTCGGAGACTTCGAGGTAGACGTGATTAAGCACACTGGCGGTTGTCATTGCGGGCGCGTCCGGTTCGAAGTCATCGCGCCGGAAATCCTGACGGTGTCGGATTGCAACTGCTCGATCTGCTCGAGATCGGGCTACCTGCATCTGATCGTTCCGAAGTCGCGGTTCAAGCTGCTGTCCGGCTCGGAGGCGCTGACGACCTACCGGTTCAACACCGGCACGGCCAAGCACCTGTTCTGCTCGACCTGCGGCATCAAGTCGTTTTATGTTCCGCGCTCGCATCCTGACGGGTACAGCGTCAACGCCCGCTGCCTCGACAGCGGCACCGTCCGCGAAATGAGCATCACCCAGTTCAACGGGCGGGAGTGGGAAAAACAATATCCCACGGGCCGGGCTCCCGACTTTGAATCGTGAAGCTTTAGACGGCGAACACCATCCGGAACCGCGAGCGACGGCATGGCAGCCCGCCAGGCGACGCCGAAGAGCCTCGACGAGTACATTGCGGCGTTCCCGCCCGAGGTGCAAGCGATTCTTGAGCGCATCCGGCGAACGATCCACGACGTTGCACCCGAGGCGAGGGAAGCGATCAGCTACCGAATTCCGGCGTTCACTCTTGGCGGCGCTCTGGTGTACTTCGCCGCCTTCAGGAATCACATCGGGTTCTACCCGCCGGTATCGGGCGATGCGAAGCTCAAGAAAGCGGTGTCGCTCTATGCGGGAGAAAAGGGCAATCTCAGATTTCCGCTCGACCAGCCGATCCCCTACCACCTGATCAAGCGAATTGCGAGGCTGAGGGTGAAACAGAACTCGGCGAAGACGGCGGCGAAGCGCAAGAAGAAAGGGCTCAGGGAACCTTGATCGCCTTCCCGTAGCAGACGAAGGACTCCGACCCGAAGGAGAACAGGCCCTTGTCGCCGTAGCAGTCGACGTTGATCAGGCCGTTCGCGCCCATCCCCGCCGCTTTGTCCTGCAGTGCCGCGATGCCGTCCTTGGGCGAAGAATAGCTCGGCACCCAGAAAGGGGTGCGCCAGGTCTCGACCCAGAGGCGCGCGACGGCCTGGTATTCGCCCCGCCTGAGCTCGGCCGGGCGGTAAATCCTCACGTCTTCGGTCTTCGTGGTTGCGCACGCGGACAGGATCAAGACGACTGCAGCGAGCGGTGCAATTCGTTTGCTCATGGGGTCCGGCGCGGCGATTTCGACCGCACGATTATATTCTCACGAACGCGGGGATCGCCGGCGATCTGCTACGCCGCGTCGCCGGTCTGCCTGGCGACCGGCGCTGGCGGGCGCGATTGCTCTCAACCCGGCCTGCGTAAGGACGTAAGTCCGGTCCGCCGTCTTCGCCGCAGCCGCCGAATGGCTGACGAGTATCCCCGCGGCGCCCTGTTCCTTCACGCATTCGCGCAGCAGCGCGAGCACTTCCTTCGCGCTTTCCGGATCGAGATTCCCGGTCGGTTCGTCGGCGAGCAGCAGGCGCGGGCTGTGCACCAGGGCGCGCGCGATCGCGACGCGCTGCATCTCGCCGCCCGAGAGCTCGTGCGGCATGCTGTCGCCGCGCTCCCCGAGCTTCACCGACTCGAGCAGCGCGCCGACCCGCCTGCGCATGGGCTTCTTCCCGACGCCGTTCAGCGCGAGCGGGAGCGCGACGTTCTGCGCCACCGTCAGGTAAGGCAGGATGTGAAACGCCTGGAACACGAACCCCATGTGCTTGCGGCGGACCAGGGTGAGGGCGTCGTCGCCGAGCGCGCACAGATCCGCTCCGTCCAGCAACACCTGCCCGGAATCGGGGCGCTCGAGCCCGGCGATGAGATTGAGCAGAGTCGATTTTCCGATTCCCGACTCGCCCGTCACCGCGACGTAATCGCCCGCGGCCAGCTCGAAGCTGATGTCCCGCAGCACGGTCTTCGGGCGCGGTCCGGAAAAGGACTTGGAGAGGTTCCTGATCGACAACACCCGGGCGAGGTTACTTGCGCACGGGCTTTCCGGCAAGCGCGCCGCGCCCGTCAGACCCCTAGATAACGGTGCTGCAGCTCGCGGTTCGCCGCCAGCTCGGCGGAGACGCCGCTCCACACGACGCGGCCTTTCTCGAGCACGTAGTGCCGGTCGGCGATGCGCGTCAGGGCGCGCAGATCCTTGTCGATGATCAGGATGGCGAGGCCCGAGGCCTTCAGGCCCTCGAGCGCGCGGTAGATCTCGACGCGGACGAGCGGCGCGAGGCCCTCCGTGGCCTCGTCGAGGATCAGGATGCGCGGATTGGTCATCAGGGCACGCCCGATGGCGAGCATCTGCTGCTCGCCGCCGGAGAGCTGGCTGCCGAAGTGCGCGCGCCTCTCGGCGAGCTGCGGGAAGAGCGCGAGCACGCGCGCGAGCGTCCAGGGCTCGGCGCGCGCGGAGCGCCTGGCCGCGGTCGCGACCAGGTTCTCGCGCACCGTGAGGTTGGGAAACACCTGCCGCCCTTCCGGCACGAGGCCCAGCCCCGCCTGCGCCACGCGGTACGAGGGCAGGCCGTGCAAGGGCTTCCCTTCGAACACGATCGTGCCCCCGCGCGGGCGCACCATGCCCATGAGCGATCGCACCGTCGTGGTCTTGCCCATGCCGTTGCGGCCGAGCAGGGTCACCGCTTCGCCGGGGCGCACGCCGAAGGAGACGCCGAACAGCACCTGACTCTGCCCGTACGCGGTCGCGAGCGCATCGACCTCGAGCATCACGCCGCACCCTCCTCGCCGAGATAAGCGCGCCGCACCTCGGGGTTGGAGCGGATCTCCTCGGGCGCGCCGGTTGCGATGATGCGCCCGTAGACCAGCACCGAGATGCGGTCGGCAAGGGAAAACACCGCGTCCATGTCGTGCTCGACCAGGATGAGTGTCTTGCCGCCCTTGAGGGAGGAAAGGAGCGCGATCATGCGCTGGGTCTCCTCCGCGCCCATTCCCGCGACCGGTTCGTCGAGCAGCAGGAGCCGCGGGCGGGTCGCGAGCGCGGTCGCGATCTCGAGCGCGCGCTGCTCGCCGTGCGCCAAGTTCGCGGCGAGAACGTCACGGCGCTCGCTCAGGCCCACCTCGTCGAGAATCGCGCTCGCGGGCGAGCTCAAGGCCGCCTCCCCGCGCGCCGGCCGCCAGAACCGGAAGCTCGAGCCGGAGTGCGCCTGCACCGCGAGCATCACGTTTTCGAGCGCGGTGAAGTCGGGGTAGATGCTGGTGATCTGGAAGGAGCGCGCGAATCCGCGGCGCGCGCGCGCCGGCGCCGAGAGCGCCGTGATGTCCTCGCCGGCGAAGCGCACGCGGCCCCGGTCGGGAAGGAGGTTGCCGCAGAGCTGGCTGATCAGGGTCGTCTTGCCGGCGCCGTTCGGCCCGATGATGGCGTGGGTCTCGCCTTCCCGGATTTCGAGGTCGACGTCGTCGCTGGCGAGCAGCGCCCCGAAGCTCTTCGTGAGGCCGCGGACTTCGAGCAGGGTGCTATTCATTCTTGCCGAAGAGCAATCCCGCGAGGCCGCGCTTGAGGAAGAGCACCGACAGCACCAAGAGCGGCCCGAGGATCAGCTGCCAGTGCTGCGTCCAGCCCGAGAGCGCGTCCTCGACGAGGAGAAGAGCAAAGGCGCCGAGCACCGGCCCGGCGATGCTCGCCATGCCCCCGAGGATCACCATGAACATGAGCTCGCCCGAGCGCGTCCAGTTCATGAACTCGGGAGTGAGGTACGCGGTGTGGTTGACGAGCAGCGCCCCGGCGAGCCCGCACATCGCGCCCGCGATCACGAACGCCGCGAGCCGGTACGGGTAAGGCGAGAAGCCGATCGAGCGCGTGCGCACTTCGTTCGATCTCGCCGCGCGGATCACCATGCCGAAGCGGGAATTGACCAGCCGGTGTCCGAGGAAGAGAAACAGCACCAGGAGCGCAAGCACCAAGTAGTAGAAGGCGGCGGCGTCGTTGAGGTCGATCAGCCCCGGGAACTGGCTCTTCACCGCGAGGCGCATGCCGTCGTCGCCGCCGTACTCCTCGATCGAGATGCCGAGGTAATACAGCATCTGCGTGAACGCGAGCGTGATCATGATGAAGTAGACGCCGCTGGTGCGGATCGACACCGCCCCGATCGCGAGCGCCACCAGCGCCGATGCGCCGATCGCGAGCGCCCATTGCAGAAAGCCGTTGTTGATCCCGTAGTGCGCGAGCACGCCGACGGCGTAGGCGCCGACGCCGAGGTAGGCGGCGTGCCCGAACGAGATCATTCCGCCGTAGCCGAGGATGAGATTCAGGCTCAGCGCCGCGATGGCGAAGATCATGACGCGGCGGACGAGGTCGAGGTAGAAGGGCTGGTTCGCGAGCGCCGCGACCGGCGGCACCGCCGCAAGGAGCACGAGGCCCGCCGCCAGCACGATCGCGCGGGTGCGGGAATTCATGAGCGGGCGGGAAACAACCCTTGGGGCTTGAGCGCGAGCACGATCGCCATCAGCAGGTATATCAGCATCGAGGCGAGCGCCGGGCCGGCGGTGTCGGCGGCGGTCGTCGAGAGCACCGTCGCGAGCATCGGCCGAACGAAGGCGCGGCCGAGCGTGTCGGCCATGCCGACGATCAGGGCTCCCGCGAGCGCGCCGCGGACCGAGCCGATGCCGCCGATCACGATGACGACGAACACCTCGATCAGGATCAACTCGCCCATCCCCGGCTGCACCACGTGGATCGGGCCCGACATGAGGCCCGCGAGCCCCGCGAGCGCGGCGCCGAAGCCGAACACGAACGTGTAGAGCAGGCGGATGTTCACGCCGAGCGCCGCGACCATGGCGCGGTTGGAGGCCCCGGCGCGGATCAGCATCCCGAGGCGCGTGCGCGCGACCACGAACCAGAGCAGGCCCGCCACCGCGAGGCCGACGGCGATGATCACCAGGCGGTAGAGCGGGTAGCGCAGGCCCGCGAAAAGCTCAACGTGCCCGCTCAGGTAGTCGGGAAGGGTCGTGTAGATCGCTGCCCGGCCCCAGAGCATCGCCATCAGCTCGTTGAAGAACAGGATCAGGCCGAAAGTGGCGAGGACCTGGTCGAGGTGCTCGCGCTCGTAGAGCGTGCGCAGGGCCACCACCTCGACGGCGATTCCCACCACCAGAGTCCCCGCGAGACCGAGCAGCACGCCGAGCGGATACGACCCCGTGGCCTGGTAGAAATACGTGGCGAGGTAGGCCCCCACCATGTAGAGCGAACCGTGCGCGAGGTTCACCAGGTTCATGATGCCGAAGACGAGCGTCAGGCCCGCCGCCATCAGGAACAGCATCACCCCGAGCTGCAGCCCGTTGAGAGTCTGCTCGAGTACGAGAACGAAATTCATGCAAAAAACGAAAGGGGCGCGGTCAGACCGCGCCCCGGATGTTCGACGCGAGGCGGACCGACGATCACCTCATCCCGCATTCCTTGGCGTAGGAATCCTTGTGATTGGTGAAGACCGTTTTCTGGATCTCCATCACCGGATCCTGGCCCGCCGGCCCGGTCACCGCCTTCAGCAAATAGAAGTTCTGGATCGGGAAATGATTCGTGTTGTAGCTGAACTTGCCGCGCGTGGACGCGAAGTCGGCCTTCTTCATCGCGGCGATCATCCCCTTCTTGTCGGCGAGATTGCCCTTCACTGCGCGCACCGCCGAATCGATCAGCAGGATGCCGTCGTAGCTCTGCGCCCCGTAGAAGACCGGCATCTTGCCGAATTTCTTGCGGTAGTCCGCGACGTACTTCTGGTTCGCCGGATTCTTGAGGTCCGGGCTCCAGTAGCGGGTCTCGTACTGGCCGAGCGCCGCGTGCTTCACCGCCGGGATGGAGATCTCGTCCACCGTATACACCGAATACAGCGGGAACTGCCCGCGAAGCCCCGCTTCCGAGTACTGCCGCAGGAACGAGATGCCCATGCCGCCCGGGTAGAAAACGAACACCGCCTTCGGGTTCTTCGCGCGCAGTTGGGAGAGCTCCGCCTGGTAATCGGTCTGCCCGAGCCGTGTGTACACCTCGTCGACGATGCGACCCTTGTAGGAGCGCTTGAACCCGTTCACCATGTCCTTGCCGGCCGAGTAGTTCGACGCCATGACGTACCCGTCGGTGATGCCCTGG
>CAYQVE010000186.1:0-6649 GCA_964420785.1 uncultured Enterobacteriaceae bacterium
GGGTTTTCAATACAACACCACCGGGAAAATGAAGACCTTCGGTTTGCTCGGAATCCGCGAGCGTGCAATCATGCTAAATGGCGAAGTCAGGATCCGTAGTTCACCCGGCGCGGGGACCGAAGTTTCCTTGTCGATTCCGCACGCATAGGTGATGAACCCGATCCGTCAGACATTGAACCGGAAGTAGATCACGTCGCCATCGCGCACGCCATATTCCTTTCCTTCCAGTCTCATCTTTCCGGCTTCTTTCGCGCCCTGCTCTCCTTTGCATGCGACGTAGTCAGCGCAGGCGATCACTTCGGCGCGGATGAAGCCGCGCTCGAAATCGGTGTGGATCACCCCCGCGGCCTGCGCTGCCGTGGCGCCGACCGGGACGGTCCAGGCGCGAACTTCCTTCGGTCCGGCAGTGAAGAATGTCTGGAGGCCGAGCAGTGCGTAGCCGGCGCGAATGAGGCGGTTCAAACCCGGTTCCTTCATTCCCATGTCGGCGAGAAACACCTGCTTGTCTTCGTCTGGAAGGTCGGCGATCTGGGCCTCGAGCGCCGCGCAGATCGGCACCACGGGTGAATCGTGGCGCCCGGCATACTCCTCGATTTGCGTAAGCAGCGGGTTATGATCAAAACCGTGTTCGGCTAGGTTGGCGATGAACATCTCCGGCTTCGCCGTCATCAGGAATAGGGGTTTCAGCACGGCCTGCTCCTCCTTGGAGAGCGGCACGCTGCGCGCCGGGCGCGCCTCGTCGAGCGCAGGGCGCACCTTGTCGAGCACGGCGACGATGCGCTGCGCTTCCTTGTCGCCGCCGGTCTTGGCGACTTTCTCGTAGCGCGCATACGTCTTTTCCACCGTCGCCAGATCGGCGAGAGCGAGCTCGGTGTGGATCGTTTCGATGTCGGAAACCGGATCGACCCTGCCCGTAACGTGAACGACGTTCGGATCCTCGAAGCAGCGCACCACGTGCGCGATCGCGTCGGTCTCGCGGATGTTGGCGAGGAACTGGTTGCCCAGCCCCTCGCCTTTCGACGCGCCCGCCACCAGGCCGGCGATGTCGACGAACTCGACTGCCGCCGCGACGACTTTCTGCGGTCGGGCGATCGCCGCAATTTGTGCGAGACGCGGATCGGGGACTTCGACGATGCCGATGTTTGGGTCGATGGTGCAGAACGGATAATTCTCCGCCGCGATCCCCGCCTTGGTGAGGGCGTTGAATAGAGTCGATTTCCCTACGTTGGGCAGCCCGACGATTCCGCAATTCAGGGACATCAGGATTTCGTGTGCAGCTTGAGCATCGCCGCTTCCATGTCGCCATCGAGCAGCAACCCGGAGGCTTCCATGCAGCGCGCGAGCGCCGTTTCGATCGCCTCGCGCTCGGCCGCGGGCGGCGGCGTCAGCACGTAACCGGCGACGAGGTCCTTGTTTCCCGGGTGGCCGATTCCGATCCGCAGACGCCAGAACCCGTGCGTCCCGAGCTGCGCCGCGACGTCCTTCAGGCCGTTGTGGCCGGCGACTCCGCCGCCGAGCTTGAGTTTTGCGACGCCGGGCGGAAAATCGAGCTCGTCGTGCACGACCAGGATTTCCTGCGGCTGAATCTTGCAGAAGCGCGCGAGCGCGCCGACCGACTTGCCCGAGAGGTTCATATAAGTCTGCGGCAGGAGAAGCCGCAGTTCGCCTGAGGCCAGCACGAGCTTGCCGAGGAGGCCGTGATACTTCGCGACCGATTTCAGCTCGATGCGCTGCGCGGCCGCGAGGCGAGAGGCGAACCAGAAGCCGACGTTGTGCCGGTCCCTCTCGTGCTTCCTCCCGGGGTTCCCGAGGCCGGCGATCAGTTTTAGAGAATGCATGGATGAAAAAGGGCGCGGGGGTCGCCGCGCCCTTTACCAAGGCAATGGAAGGGGCTATTTCTTGTCGCCCCTGTCGCCCTTGTCGGCCTTCTCGCTTTTGCCGCCTTTGCCGCCCTTCTCCTCCGCAGCGGGCGCGGCGGCTTCCGGCGCCTTCTGCTTGACGGTCGGCACGTCGGCCGCGGCAGGAACGGCTTCCGCAACAGGCGCGAGGGCTCCCTCGACCCCGGCAGCCGCGGCAGCGGCGGCGGCCTCCTCTTCCTCGGCGATCGCCGCCTTCGGGATCTGCGCCGAGGCGACGGTCGGATTCTCGTTGCCCCCCAGGGAAAGCTCCACGCCCTTGGGCAGCGGGAGGGCGCGCACGTGGATCGAGTGCCCGATCGCGAGCGCGGACAGGTCCACCTCGATGAACTCGGGCAGATCCGCAGGCAGGCAGCGGACGTCGATCTCGCTCAGGACGTGGGTAATGAGGCCGCCCTGCTCCTTTATCGCGGGCGACTTCTCCGCGTTGACGAAGTGCAGGGGCACCTTAATGTGGATCTTCTCGTCCGCCGAAACCCTCTGGAAGTCCACGTGCTGCACTTCCATCTTGAACGGATGCATGTTGACCGCCCGCAGCAGCACCTGCTCCCTGGCGCCGTCCAGCGCGAGCGTCAGGACGGACGCGTGAAACTTCTCGTTGCGCAAATGGTGGTAGAGCGGATTGTGGTCGAGCTCGATGTTGACCGCGGGTTTCTTGCCGCCGTAGAGAATCCCGGGCACCTTCCCGCTGTGGCGCAGGCGGCGGCTCGCACCCCTCCCTTGCCCTTTGCGCGATTGCGCGACGACTTCGAATGCCATGTGCTCTCCTCGATTGAGGCGGCGCCCGCGACTAGGCGCCGCCGTTGAAAAACCTATTCGATGAACAGCGAGCTCACCGAATCCTCGTTGCTGATCCGCAGAATCGTTTCCGCAAGCAGCCCCGCGACCGACAGCACGCGGATCTTCTTGCAAGCTTGACCGGCCTTGGACAGCGGGATCGAGTCCGTCACGACCAGCTCGTCCAGCGGCGACTCGGCGATGCGCTCCACCGCGCCGCCCGAGAGCACCGGGTGGGTGCAGTAGGCCACCACGCGGGTCGCGCCTTCTTCCTTCAACGCCTGCGCGCCCTTGCACAGCGTGTTGGCCGTATCAACCATGTCGTCCATGATGACGCAGTTCCGGCCTTTCACGTCGCCGATCACGTTCATCACCTCCGACACGTTCGGCTGGGGCCGGCGCTTGTCGATGATCGCGAGGTCCGACTCTAGGCGCTTTGCCATCGCGCGCGCGCGCACCACGCCGCCCACGTCGGGCGACACCACGAGCAAATTCTCGTACTGGTGCTTCCATACGTCGCCGAGCAGCACCGGCGTCGCGTAGATGTTGTCCACCGGCACGTCGAAAAATCCCTGTATCTGGTCGGCGTGCAGATCCATCGTCAGCACGCGGTCGACCCCCGCCGCCTGCAGCATGTTCGCCGCCACCTTCGCGCTGATCGCAACGCGCGCCGAGCGCGGGCGCCGGTCCTGGCGCGCATACCCGAAGTACGGGATCGCCGCCGTCACACGCGCCGCCGAGGCGCGCTTTAGAGCATCGACGATCAGCAGCACTTCCATCAGACTGTCGTTCGCCGGCGCGCAGGTCGACTGGAGCACGAAACAGTCCTTGCCGCGCACGTTCTCCAGCAGCTCGACCATGATCTCGCCGTCGGAGAACTTGCCCACCGTGGCGTGGCCGAGCGGGATGTTGAGCCTTCGCACCACCGCGTGCGCGAGCAGCGGGTTGGCGTTCCCGGTGAAAACCATCAGGCTTTCGTAGGCCATGCGCTTTAGTCCAGGGGCTAGGGATTCGGCCCGACCCTTGCTCACAAGAAATCAGCCGCACCGGCGGCTTGCTGTTTCGCTAGTCCCTAATCCCTGGGCCCTCGTCTCGAAATCTGATGGCTGGGGAGGAAGGATTCGAACCCTCGCATGGCGGAATCAAAATCCGCTGCCTTAACCAGCTTGGCGACTCCCCAAGCGCTAAACCTGCTCCAACAACGCCGCAAGCGGATGCCGATCCAGCCCGCGCACGGCAAAGCCGCGCATCTCCTCGGGCATCCTGGACAGGACAGCACGTGCTTCGCGCTCGGTCGCAAATTCGACGAATACGCAAGCGCCTGAGCCGCTCAGGCGCGCATCACCGAATCGCCTGAGCCATTCGAGATGCGCCGCCACCTCCACGTGGCGCCGGCACACGACCGATTCGAGGTCGTTCCTTCCGAAACCGGCTGAAAAGCTTGACATTTTGATGGTTTTTGAATTTCGTGTCAATTCGGGCGCGGTGAAAATCGCGTGCGTAGCGACGACGACTGGCGGAACGAGCACGACGTACCATTGCTGCGGCAATTCGAGCGGGGTGAGCCGCTCGCCGATGCCCTCCGCGAACGCGTTCCCGCCGAAAAGAAAAAACGGAACGTCCGCACCGAGCGTGAGCGCTATCGCCGCGAGCTTCTGCTTCGGCAGATCCAGCCCCCACAGCCGGTTCAGGACCGCGAGGGTAGTTGCGCAATCGGAGCTGCCGCCTCCGAGTCCCCCGCCTATCGGGATGTTCTTTTCAATGTCGAGGTCGACACCTCGCCTCGTGTCTCCCTCCTCTTGCAGGAGCCGGGCGGCGCGTAGGGCGAGGTCTTCACCTTCGGCTATGCCGGGCAAGGCCCGCGCACGCCTCACCTCGGTGTCGCTGCGCGGCGAGAAGCGCAGCCAGTCGCAACAGTCGATCAGGCGGAACGCGGTCTGCAAAAGGTGATAGCCGTCGGGGCGCCGCCCGACGACGTGCAGGAAGAGATTGAGCTTGGCAGGAGCCGGATAGCGGCGCTCCCACGGATTCAGTTCGTCCATCGATCCACGATCAGGTGAATTTGGAGATCTTCGCGCGTCAGGCGCATCCGATAAGGCCTTCCTCTCCGGAACTCCTCGTAGGCGACATTCCAGCCGTCCTGCCTGAGCTCCAAGCCCTGGTCCGCGTTGCCGCGCATCTCCACCGGCCGGCCGGGACTCGCCCGCGCCTGCACCCAGTCCGAAAGCCCGGCTAGCGGAAGCCGCCAGCCCAGCGCCTGCTCGGTCAGGCTTTCCGCGTCGAGGGCGCGGTACTCCTTCTTGTCGCCGGTCACAAGCCGGAACTGCTCGCCCTCTCGGCTGATTTTCGCGATTCCCTGGCCGATGGGCGAGGTGATGAGCAGCTCGTCGGAGTCGTCCGAGTGCCGCCAGAAGATCCTGCCGGATGCGGCGTCTTTTCCGTGGCGGACCGCGACGCGGCCGGACAGTTCGAAGCCACCCGGGAGAGGACGCCCGGCTTCGGGCAGCGCCGCGCAGGCGCCGAGAACTGCGGCCGCTGCAAAGCCGAGCGCAAGGCGGACCACAAAGAAACTAGCGCTTGAGGCGTTTGATGGTGTTGGCGAGGGTTTCGTTGTCCGGGCTTTCGCGGGTGGCATCGCCCCAGACGCGCTCCGCCTCGGCGCGCTCGCCCATCGCCCAGAGCACCTCGCCCAGGTGAGCGGCGATTTCCGGGTCGGGCCGCCCGGCGAATGCGCGGCGCAAGTAGCCGAGCGAATCCTTCAGGTTGCCCATCCGGTACAGCACCCATCCCATGCTGTCGATGATGAATGAGTCTTCGGGGGCGAGCTGCAGCGCCTTTTCGATCAACTCGCGGGCCTCGGGCAGGCGCTGATTGCGGTCGGCGAGGGAATAGCCGAGCGCATTGTAGGCGTGCGCATGCTCGGGCCGTATCTCGATCAGCTTGCGAAGGGAAGCCTCGAGAATATCCACTCGCTCGATTTTCTCCGCGAGCATGGCGTAGTCGTAGAGCAGCTCGGGATTGTTCGGAACCCGATCGAGCGCCCGACCGACCAGATCGAACGCGGTCTTCGGCTGGTTGGCGTCGCGCAGGAGCTGCGCTTCGGCGAGGATCAGCTGCACCCGCTGCTGGCCGTTCTTCGCAGCCGCCTCCTGCAACCGCCCGCGCGCCTCTTCGAGCTTGCCTTGTCTGGCGAGCACCTGGGAGTAGCGGATCTGCGCCTGCACGTATTGCTCGCCCTCGCCCACTTCACCGTACCAGCGGAGCGCCTCCGGAAGATTCTTGCGTTCTTCGGCGACCTGGCCGAGATACAAGCGGACCCCGTCCTTGTCGCGGTACGGGCTCTCGATCAGGCTCCTGAGATACCTCTCCGCAGCGTCGTAGTCCTTGAGCTGCAGAGAGAGCAGTGCCACGGCAAAGGCCATGTCGGTGCTGTCGGGAGCGCCGGCCATGAGCTTCTGGAACTCGGCGCGCGCCTCGCCGAAGCGTTTTTGCGCCACCAGCAGGCGCGCGTAGGCGAGGCGTGTTTCCCGCGCGGCGGGATATTTTTTCAAATAGCCAGCGAGGAGGGCCGCGGCCTGATCGACTGAGACCTTCTGCAGGAGCTGCGCTTCGAGCAAGACAGGAGCGTCCCAGTCCGGCCGCAGCTCTCCGGCCTTGCGGGCTTCCTCGAGCGCAACCCGCTCGTCGCCCGCGTTGACTCCCGCCCGCGCGACGGCAAGATGCGACTCGGCGAGCTTGGGATAGTCCGCGGCGAGGCTGTGCACGAGCTTCAGAGCGGCTCGCTTGTCCTGGGCATTGGCGAGCGTGCGGGTCAGCTGCGTGAAGCCGTTTGCAGGGTCGTTGGCGGAACCAGCCAGCAGCTTCCTGAGATTGGGCAGCCCCTCGTTGGTGCCGTCCCGGGGCCACAGGCTTACGGCAACGCCAGTGACATGGCGGGCCATGGCGGGCCACGTTCC
>CAYQVE010000187.1:0-6554 GCA_964420785.1 uncultured Enterobacteriaceae bacterium
GCGAGGTCGCCGCCTGGCTCAAGTGCTACTACATGCGCGACCGCGTCGGCGAGGAGTTTGAAGGTTCGGTCTCGGCGGTGACGAGTTTCGGTATCTTCGTGGCGCTCGACGAATTCTACGTGGAGGGACTGGTGCACATCTCCGAACTCGGGCAGGACTATTTCCACTTCGACGCCACTCGTCATCAACTGATCGGCGACCGCACCCGAAGGCGGTTCCGTCTGGCCGACAGGGTGAAGGTCAGGATCATCCGGGCGGATCTCGAGACGAGCCGGATCGATTTTGTGCTCGCGGGAGAATCTGCGGCCGGCCCGCGTCACGTTCGATCCCTTCGCCGGCGCGCGAGATCCTAGGACAACGCAGAATGAAGCCGACCCGAGCCATTTTCGGGTTCCACGCGGTGCTTGCGCGGCTGCGTGCCGATCCGGCCTCGGTCGCAGAGATCTATCTCGATGAGGACCGCAAGGATGCGCGGGCGGAAGACCTCGTGCTCGCCGCGGAAAGGGCCGGTGTTTCACTTAATCGTGTTCCGACCAAACGCCTGGACGGTTTCTACGGCGGTGGCCGCCACCAGGGCGTGGTGGCGATTGCGTTCGAGAAGCCGGTGCGCGAAAGTCTGGAGGACCTGCTCGATTCGGTGAAGGAAGCGCCGCTTCTGCTGGTGCTCGATGGCGTGACCGATCCCCACAACCTCGGGGCGTGCTTGCGGGTCGCGGACGCTGCCGGTGCCCACGCGGTGATCGCACCCAAGGACCGTGCTGCCGGCATCAGCACGACCGTGTCAAGAGTGGCGAGCGGCGCGGCCGAATCCGTGCCTTATTACATGGTGACGAACCTCGCCCGCACGCTCGATGAACTGAAGGAGCGCAACGTCTGGATCGTCGGCGCGGACGAGCGCGCCGAAAAGACGCTCTACGAGTCGGATCTGCCCGAGGCCACCGCCTGGGTGCTGGGCGCAGAAGGCGAGGGCATGCGCAGGCTCACACGCGAGCGCTGCGACCTCCTGGTACGCATCCCTATGCGGGGGAGCGTCGAGAGCCTGAACGTCTCCGTCGCGAGCGGTGTGTGCCTGTTCGAGTCGCGGAGGAGGCGCGCCGCCGCGTGACGGGGGCGCGGCGCACCAGCACCGCCGCGATCTCCTCGATTTCCGAAGCGACGCTCTTCGATGTGCTGAACGGCACGGCGGCCCTGTTGTACCAGTAACGCGCGTTGTCCAGGTCGCCTTCGATGCGGTGCACGAGCCCATGGATGCGAAATGCGAGCTTGTCGCGCATGCCCATGACGATCGCGTGGGCCTTGTTCCATTCATTCTTGCGCAGATGCGAGAGAACCCTGCGATGCTTGTCGGCTGACCGGATCATGAAAGCGGCAGTGGAAGATCGTGTACGCCGTCGTCAGCGCAGCGGCTCGCCGTTGCAGAAAATCTCGATCCGATCCCCGAATTCGTAACGCAGCGCGCCGAGCAGGCGGGTTTCCGCGCTGCGGACGCTCGGCGGCTTTCCGCTGCCGAAGGCCCCGAGGGTAAAGGTGACCTCGCCCGTTTTCTCGTCGATCTGCGCCCAGGCCCTCGCCTCGGCGCGATCCAGCGCTTCGGCGACGACCCTGAGCATTTGCGCGGAGGTCACGTTGGGATCCTTGGACGCCACGCGATACTCGAAGCCGACGACGTTCTCGCAGGCCGCGAGGAGAAGGCAGACTGCGGCGATGAATCTAGCGTGTGAAATCATGGCCCCAACCGTCACTTCTTCAGCGCCGCGCCGGCCAACTGGGCGATCGCCGCGAGCGTTGTCTGCGCCGCGTTCAGCCCGAGCCGAAAATCCTTATCGGAATACGTGGAGTACCGATCCGTCGGCTGGTGCCAGTGGGGATTCCAGCCGGCGCCAATCTGCATTCCACGCTCGTTTTCACGAACACTGATCGCCGGAACGAGATCCATGAAAGGCGTGGAGTCGGTATTGGTCATGTGGTGGCCGACCGCGGCGGGATAGTCCGTGGCGTATTTCTCGTTGGCATCCCGGAAAAGGAAAGCCAGCTTCATTGCCTGCTCCGCAAACTTCGCGGTGGACTGGAATTCCACATTGACGTCCGCCTCGGGGCGCTGCTCCGGGCTGAGAGTGCCGTCGGCCCGGGGCATGCCGTGGTCGAACAGCACCATGTCATGCTGGATCATGCCAAGCCACTTCGGTTCCGGATACCGGCCTGATCCCGGTGGATCCTCTATTCCCTGGAGTGCCGCGCGCTGCGCAACGTAGGCGCGGGCGCCGTGAAGCCCCGTTTCCTCGTTGTTCCAGAGTGCGAATCGGATCGATCGCTCTGTCCGCACATCGGGACTGTTCAGCACGCGCGCCAGCTCAATGACCAAACCCGTCCCCGAGCCGTTGTCATCTACGGCTTCGCCCCAGCCTATTCCGTCCATGTGGGCGCCAATGATGTACATCTCGTCAGGCCGCGTCGAGCCGATTTTCGTGCAATACACCTCCTCGCGCGGGCCGGGGGTGGGTGGCTGGGAGTTGAGCTCGCGGAGCCTCACATCGGGTTGCGCCTCAGGATTGTCGTTTACGCCCGTAGGCGCCGCGATGCCGCGCAGCCGCGAACCTCCGGAGCCGGCTCGGATTTCTCTGCTGGCAATCACGGGACTGGGCACGCGGCCTTGCGGTCGCGATTGCTGCGCCGGCGGGTTGTATTCGTACTTGATGCGCCCGGTGTTACAGCCGAAGCTCTTCAGCTGGCGTTCGATCCAGTCGATGGCTGCGCGATTGCGATCCGTCCCCTGCCGCCGATCGCCGAATTCGGTCAAGCTCTTGATCGTGGCCTTGTACCTCTCCAGATCGAGCCGTCCGACCAGCACCCTGACGGGGTCGTCGGCCGGAATGCCCTGGCCGAACGCGGGCGGGCAGAGCATTACGATGAACCCGCAGACTGCACCGATGAATAGCTTCGAGCGCATGAGCTGCCCTTCCCAAAATGATCAGCAAAACAGCCGGATATCATAGCTTCGTTAGCCTATCGCGATGCGATGCTGCCTATCGCGCAATTCCAGAGTGGGTGAGCAGTTCGTGCAAAGGCGATGATGCGGAGCGCGGCTCTTGCTCCGCAGCCCCCGATTCGGTTAGAATTCAATCACTTCGACGACCGCTTCGGCGGTCGTTTGTTTTAGACCGCCAAACCTTGCCGCATCCGTTTCCGCCGCGTCGCAACGGTGGAACCAGCGGGCGGCTTTATCCATAGGGAGTTTGCATGCGACATTACGAACTGTGTTTCATCGTCCATCCGGACCAGAGCGAGCAGGTGCCGGCGATGATCGAGCGCTACCGCGCCACGGTGACCTCGAAAAACGGCAAGATCCACCGGCTCGAGGACTGGGGTCGCCGCCAGCTCGCCTTTCCGCTCTCCAAGGTGCACAAGGCGCACTACGTGCTCATGAATATCGAGTGCGACGCCGAGACGCTCGGCGAGCTGGAGCACTCGTTCAAGTTCAACGACGCGGTGCTGCGGCACCTGATCATAAGAATGGAACGCGCCTGGACGACGCCTTCGCCGATGATGAAGGAAGAAAAGGCGAAGTCGGTCCTCGGCCCGGGCGAGGCGCCGCGCGGCGAAACGCCGCGCAGTGAGGCGGCCAAGCCCGCGGAGCCGGCGAGCGCCTGACGTTGGCGCAGGCAAACCGGTTCACGGTCGCAGGTCGCCTGATCGAGCTGGATGCCCTGCGGCATACTCCCGCGGGCATCCCGATGCTGAAATTCAGGCTGCAGCACGATTCTGTGCAAACGGAAGCGGGCGGCGAGCGCAAGGTGAGTTTTGAGATCGCTGCGGTAGCATTCGAGCGCGAGGCGAAGCTCCTCGCCGCCGCGAAGCTGGGAAGCAGCGTGAGAGTAAACGGGTTTCTTGCCGCAAAGAGCCGCTCCAGCCGGACGCCTTTGCTGCACGCGACGCAGATCGAATTCGCAGAAGGAGAGTAGACATGTCCCCACCCAGAGGTCGAGGCGGCTTCGGAAAAGGCAAGGGAAAAGGCAAGGGCCGCGACGGCAAGCGCGAACAGAAGGGCTCGAAGCAGCTTTTCAAGCGCCGCAAGTTCTGCCGCTTCACCGCCGAGAAGATCGAGTGGATCGACTACAAGGACGTCGATCTGCTAAAGGACTTCATCGGCGAAAACGGCAAGATCATCCCGGCGCGGATCACCGGAACGCGCACCCATTACCAGCGCCAGCTCTCGGCGGCGGTCAAGCGCGCGCGCTATCTCGCGCTGATGCCTTATACCGACCTGCACTGAAGGACCTGCCATGCAAGTCATTCTTCTGGAAAAAGTCGTCAACCTCGGCGGCCTGGGCGACGTGGTCAAGGTGAAAGACGGATACGCCCGCAACTATCTCCTGCCGCAAGGCAAGGCGAAGCGGGCGACGCCCGAAAGCCTCGCCGAGTTCGAGAAAAAGCGCGCAGAGCTCGAACAGGCTCAATCGCAGACCCTTGCGGCGGCCCAGGAAAAAGGAGCCAAGCTCGATGGTCTCATGGTCCAGATCACCCAGAAGGCAGGCGTCGACGGACACTTGTTCGGCTCGGTCACGAATTTCGACATCGTCGAGGCGCTCAAGGCGCAGGGGTTCGAGGTGGAGCGCTCGATGATCCGCCTACCGCAGGGTCCGCTGAAAACGGTAGGGGACCATTCCATCGCGGTCGCACTGCACACTGACGTCGTGGTCCACATCAAGGTATCGGTGCTGGGAGAAACCCCGCAGCAGTAACGCGAGCGCAAGCCGTTGATACGGAAGGGCCGCGTCTGGCGGCTCCTTTTGCTTGTGCGTTTCCTTGCCGGACGCGGTAAAGTCTCCGCCACAGGTTTTCAAGCGCTGTCATGGCCCAGCCCGTACCGCAAACCAGCTCCGATTCCCAGTTGCTGAACCTAAAGGTTCCGCCGCATTCGATCGACGCGGAGCAATCCGTGCTCGGGGGACTCCTGATCGACAACGGCGCCTTCGACAAGGTCGGCGACGTCGTGACCGACGGCGATTTCTACCGGGACGATCACCGCCGCATCTTCCGGCACGTCTCTCGGCTGATCGAGCGCGGCAAGCCCGCCGACGTGGTAACGGTGGACGAGGCGATCAAGGTAAGCGAGGACAAGGACAAGACCGGCGGGATCACCTACCTTGCGGCTCTTGCCGGCAACACACCTTCGGCGCACAACGTGAGGCGCTACGCCGAGATAGTGCGCGAGTGCGCTGTCCTGCGGAAACTCATCGAGGTATCCACCGAGATTGCCGACAGCGCCCTGAACCGCATGGGCAAGGAAGTCGGGCAGCTGCTCGACGAGGCCGAGTCCAAGGTCTTCCAGATCGCCGAGGCGGGGGCTCGGACGCGCCAGGGATTCATGGAAATCCAGCCCCTGCTCACGCAGGTCATGGAACGCATCGACCTCCTGTACCACAAGGACAACCCTTCCGACATCACCGGCATTCCGACGGGCTACCGCGACCTCGATCGCGAAACCTCGGGATTGCAGCAGGGCGATCTGATCATCATCGCCGGACGCCCCTCGATGGGAAAGACCGCGCTCGCGCTCAACATGGCCGAGCACGTCGCGGTGGAGAACAAGCTTCCCGTCGCGATATTCAGCATGGAAATGTCGGGCAGCCAGCTCGCGATGCGCATGCTGGGATCGATCGGGCGGCTCGACCAGCACAAGCTTCGCACGGGACGTCTTTCGGACGACGACTGGAACCGCCT
The DNA here is from genome assembly GCA_964420785.1 of uncultured Enterobacteriaceae bacterium. Taxonomy (GTDB): domain Bacteria; phylum Pseudomonadota; class Gammaproteobacteria; order Burkholderiales; family SG8-39; genus VBDM01. The sequence goes on from CAYQVE010000187.1 coordinate 5,722, forward strand.
CACCAACGCCGTCGGGAAGCTCCACGACGCGCCTATCCTAGTCGACGAATCGGGGGCGTTGAACGCGCTCGAGCTGCGCGCCCGCGCGCGGCGGCTGCACCGGCAGTACGGCGCGCTCGGGCTGATCGTCGTCGATTACCTCCAGCTGATGCAGGCGACCAGCGAAGGCGAGAACCGGGCTACCGAGATCTCCGAGATCTCGCGCTCGCTCAAGTCGCTCGCCAAGGAGCTCAAGGTCCCCGTGGTCGCACTCTCGCAGCTTTCCCGCGCGGTCGAGCAGCGCACCGGCCCGAAGCGCCCGATCATGTCGGACCTGCGCGAGTCCGGCGCGATCGAGCAGGACGCCGACCTCATCCTCGCGATCTACCGCGAAGAAGTCTACACGCCGGACACGCCCGAAAAAGGCGTAGCTGAAATCATCATTCTCAAGCAGCGCAACGGCCCCATCGGGACAGTCAAGCTGACCTTCCTCGGGGAATACACCCGCTTCGAGAATTACGCGCAGAGCGGGTCGTTCTAGGAGGCTACCTCGCTTCCGACGGCTTGAGCGCGCCCCAGCCGTCTATCCGGATCCGCGCAACGATGCGGAAATCCGCCCCGAGCGGGCGCACGACCGCAGCCTCGCCCTCGGCGAGATAAGGCGGGCCCGCCACGCTGTAGAACGGATTGCCGTGGCTCACGACCACGACATTCGAGCCCGCTCGAACCGGCGTCGTCAGGATCTTTTTCAGCGGCGCGTAGCGGTCTGACCCTGGCGGAAGGGCCGGCCCTCCGCGGACCTCCTGCATTTTCTCCGCCCGTCCGAAAAGCAGCTGCGCCGTCTCTACGGTGCG
>CAYQVE010000188.1:0-6554 GCA_964420785.1 uncultured Enterobacteriaceae bacterium
CGCCCGCAGGCGCCGTGGTTCGGCTATTCGCTCGGCGACTGGCTGCCGCAATGGGACGAGGCGGCGAAGCGCGCCGTCGAAGGCCGCTACGTCGAGAACGGCGAGATCAGCGAAAAAAAGCGCAAGAGAGGCGTCAAGCCCGAAACCAAGTTCCGGCCGGAGTGATCCTGACTCCGTCCCCGGTTTTTCGAAAGGGGGTCGATATGTTCGCGAAGTCTGTTCACTCTTTGGCTGGTGCACTTCTCTTGAGGCTTGTCGCAGGAACGGCCCTTGCCGCCAACCTCAACCCGGCGGCGCTCTTGGACACTTCGCCCGATCAGCTCAAATGGCGCGATCCGACCGGCGCAGCCGGCATCAACCAGGCGGTGCTCGTCGGCGATCCGGAAAAACCCGGCTTGTACGTGGTCATGAACCGGTTCAAGCCGGGCAACTTCAGCCGGCCGCACTTCCATCCGAACGACCGCTTCATCACCGTGATCAAGGGAACGTGGTGGGTCGCCACGGGCAACAAGTTCGATCCGAACCTCACGGTGCCGATGCCGACCGGGTCGTTCGTCACGCATTTCGCCAAGCAGGTGCATTGGGACGGAGCGAAGGACGAGGAGGCCTGGCTGATCATCGTGGGCGAAGGCCCCGCCACGCTGACGCGCGTCGAGGAGGCGAAGTAGGCATTCACGGCCCGAAGTCCAGGCGATGATGACGAGCGAGGCAGGAGGGCATCCCCCGGTATTCTCCGAGTTCCCCTTGCCGGGGCTCGATTCCCAGGTACGGAAAATGGCCGTCGATCAAACCGGCGCGGTGTGGCTGTCGGAGTATAAGAACAGCCGCATGGTGCGGGTCGTGGAGCGGCGGTGAGTCCCCGCGCGCGGGACGCCCCGGGAAAAAAAACGGGCACCCGAAGGTACCCGTTGTCGGCATGGGACCGGAAACCTCAAGCCACCACTGCGCGCCTCGCGCGGCCGCGGCGGTCGCCGAAGCGGCGGTCCGGGAAGGAGACGAACTGCGCGGCGACGCGGCGATCGCTGCGCCGGTCGCCCGCGCGCTTGTCGGCAGCCGGCGCCGGCAGCTCTTCCGCCGGCGTGTAGGCCTGGTAAGCCGCCAGCAGTGCCTGGTCGAGAAGCTGGATGCTGCGCTTGGCCGCCAGCATGACGCGCATCTGCGTGCGGTCGCTGGTCGCGTAGCGCTTGACGATCTCCATCGCGATCTTGGGATGCACGTCGTCGTAATGCGCGTGCTCACGGAACCACTTGGAGGTCTTCGGGCCCATCTCGACGCCCTGACGGCCTTTGTACGACTCGAAGCCGGCGAGTACCTTGTGCGCGATGTCCCCGGCGATGCCCTCGATGGCGAAGCTCGTCGCGGCCACCGCCTCGGCAAGGGAGCCCTTGGTGTTGATGTACCACAACCAGTCGGTCAGGGACTGCACGTCCCGCAGCACCGGGCGGTTGCCTTCGGTGAGATCGAGCATCTCTTCCCTCTTCAGGCCGAAGCCCATTCCCATCCAGATCCAGTGCTCGGCGTGGGCCTTCTCGACGCGGATATTGTCGATCAGGAACGAACGGGAGTAATCGTCCTCGACCTTGATCAGGGCTTCGGCAAGGAACTTGGGAAAAGCGTGGATGAAGGGATAGATCTGGAGTATCCACCCCTGCATCTCGGGGACGGTGAGCTCCGCGGAGGCGACGCCTCTCGCCCACTCTCCATCCAAAAGCCCATCCCAATAGGGTTTGACGTAACCGTGCAGCGAATCCACCCACTGCGGGTGAGCCGTCAACTCATGCATCGTTCCCATTTACCTCTCCTCGACGTTGTTATTACCGAAAATGGTCGAGAGCATGGTATTGAGGGCGTGAGTAGCGGTCTATCGGTGTTTTTCCGGTGCGGACTAGGGGATTTCCCTATCCCCTCGCTCCTTCGACTCGCCGCGGGCGCCAAAGGCCCCTGCTCCGACGGCGAGCGGGGTGAACGCGTTGCGCGTCAGCCTGCCGCCGCCGCCACTTGGAGACGGGGCCCGAACGGCCTCGGCTTCGCCACGCCGTACCCCTGGGCAAAATCCACTCCGATCTCGCGCAACAGCGCGATGACGCGTTCGCCGTCCACGAATTCGGCGATGGTCTGCTTGCCGGTGATGTGACCGACGCTGTTGATCGCCTCGACCATCGCGCGGTCGATCGGGTCGTCGGCCATGTTCTTGACGAATCCGCCGTCGATCTTGAGAAAATCCACGGGCAGGTGCTTCAGGTAGGCAAACGATGACATCCCGGCCCCGAAGTCGTCCAGGGAGAAACGGCAGCCGAGCGACTTCAGCTCATCGATGAAGTGGGTCGCTTTGTCGAGCCTGGCGATGGCGGCGGTCTCGGTGATCTCGAAGCAGATCGAGTGCGGCCGCACCGCGAAGTGCGTGAACTGTTCGCGCACGTAATCGAGGAAGGTCTCGTCTCCGATCGAGCCGCCGGAGATATTGATTGCGCATATCTCGAAAACCGCCCCGCCTTCGGCTTGTTCCCTGGAAATGGTGGCGAACGCCGAGCGAATGACCCAGCGATCGATCGCAGGCATCAGATTGTAACGTTCCGCCGCCGGGATGAACGCCATCGGCGGCACGAGCTCGCCGCGTTCATCGAGCAGGCGGACCAGGATTTCGCAGTGCGTGCCGTGCTCGCGCCCCGCCTCCAGGCCCCTGATGTCCTGCGCGTAGAGCACGAAGCGATCTTCCTTGAGCGCCTTCTGCAGCCGGCTGATCCATTCCATCTCGCCCTGGCGCACCGACAGTTCGCTGTCCTCGGCGTGATACAGCTGCACGCGGTTGCGGCCCTTTTCCTTCGCCATGTAGCAGGCCGCGTCGGCCGCGCTCATCACGTCGGCCAGCGTGACCGGGCCGTCCTTTACGTTCACCAGGCCGATGCTGACGCCGACGCTGAAGGAACGGGTCTCCCACACGAAATGGAAATCGGCGACCGTCTGCCGCAGCTGGTCGGCAATGCGCAGGGCGTGGTCCGGCGGACAGTTCTCGAGGAGAACGCCGAACTCGTCTCCCCCCAGGCGGGCGAGCGTATCGCCCTCGCGCAGGCGCTTGTGCAGCACGGCGCTGACCTGGCGCATGAGCTGGTCGCCGGCGGCGTGACCGCAGGTGTCATTCACGACCTTGAACTGGTCCAGGTCGAGATACATCACCGCGTGGTTGCGGCTCAGTTCCGCGGAGCTCTTGAGTGCGAGGGCGAGGCGACGCTCGAATTCGGTGCGGTTTATCAGGCCGGTCAAGGAGTCGTGGCTCGCCTGGTAGGAGAGCTTGGCGACGTACTGGCGTTCGCGGCTGACGTCGTGCATGACCAGCACCACGCCGATGATCTTGCCCGGCCGGGCGCGTATCGGAGCGGCGGACTGCACGACCGGAATTTCCGAACCGTCGCTGCGCACCAGCAGCATGGTGGCCGGAACCTCGACGGTGCGCTCCTCGCGCAGCACCATTTCGACCGGGCTCGGCGTGATCTTGCGCGTGGTTTCGTCGACCGTCTTGACGATGCCCTGCAGCGGCCGCCCCCGCGCCGAAGCGCTTGTCCAGCCGGTCAGCGCCTCTGCGACCGGGTTGAGGTACTCCACCCGGCCGTCGGTGTCGGTCGTGATCACGCCGTCGGCGATGGAGGCCAGGGTGACCTGAGCGCGCTCTTTCTCGGCGAACAGCTCCGCCGCAGTCAGCCGGCGGTCGGTCGTGTCGGTCATCGCCCCGGCCATGCGCATCGCGCGTCCTGCCTGGGTGCGCAGCGCCTGACCGCGGAAATGGAACCAGCGGTACTCCCCGGCCTTGGTCTGCAGCCGCATTTCGATATCGAAGGCACCGCCGCGCTGCAGGTGGCCGTCGATCGCCTGCTCGTGGGCCGGCCTGTCCTCCGGATGCAGGCGCGAATTGAATGCGTCCACGTCGTCGCCCATTTCCCGCTCCGAGAAGCCGAGCAGCTGCTTGAAGCGCGGCGAGTAGTAGACCTCGCCGGTCTCGATGTTCCAGTCCCAGAGACCGTCGTTGCTGCCCGTCACCGCGAGATTGAACCGCTCCTCGCTCAGCTTGAGCGCCCGTTCGGCATCCTCCCTGCGCCGGACCATCCGGTACGAGAGGTAGATGCCCACCGGGACCAAGGTGCCCGCGACCGCAAGGTTCGCCAGCAGAAGGATGAACCGGGTCTTGCGGGTCGCTTCGCCCAGGGTGCTCGTAAACTTGTCCGTCAGGGGCGTAAGGCGCGTGTCGATATCCAGGATCCTGTCGCGGAACGGGAGCACGCTGTCCATGGACGTCCGGCCGGAGGCGATGCGTGCATGGAGCTGATCGGCGATCCGGGTGAGCTCGGCGATATGCCGGTCTCCCTCCGTCCAGAGATCGATGACCGCCGCCATGAAATCGAGGTGCCGAAAGCGCCGGAACAGCATGATCAGACCGGGAATATCGTCGGGATGATTTCGTCCCGCGATGAAACCCTGCCACACGACGGAATAGTTGGGATCCGGCTTCTCCATCTCTACCCGCGCCTTCTCGTCACCCAGCGGTACCGAAATGGCCTCGCGGTATCGCTGGTAATCATCCTCAGAGTGAGTCTCCGAGTAGCGCATGAGGTGGAACATGGCGCGCTTCTGCCCTTTGGACCAGAGACTCTCCCCTTCGGAGTACGCGCGGGCCGCGGACAAGATGTTCATGCTCTCGTTCGCCAGCAGCAGCATCACCAAGACGATGACGAGGAACGGCCAGATGATCTGCAGCAGGCGGCCGCTCCCGGGAAGGAGGACGAGCATCCTTCGCAGCGGATTTCTCCCCCAGCGAGTGCCGTCGGTTTTCATTGGATTAGGTGAGCTAGCCTCTCTTCAAAGCGCGCAACCCTCAATACCGAGCGCCCTGCCCGAGCCGCGGCCCGCACTGCGCCCCTCCTGCGCGAAGCATAACTCGTTCCGTAGAGAGGCAGGACATGGAGCTTGGCATGTCAGTCAAACCCTACAACACGCGTCAGGTAATCCCTTGCTGGAGCGCTCTAGACTCCGGCCTTCGCGAGAATGACGATGGACACGCCGCGAGCGCGGTGCACCGCGCCCGGCGACATGGATACGCCGCTGCACGCGCTCGCCCTCCCGGACTCCGATCCAGCAATGCTGAAGCGTCCGGACACAGCGGCGCGCGAGTTCGCCGAAGCCATTGCGGCGGCACGGCTTCGATCGCCCCGGATCACATCCCCAGAATTCTTCCGATCTCGGAAATGTATTGACCCGCCTTGAGGCCGTCGGCGACGACCGTCTCCAGCCCGTTCTCGATGGCCTGGCGCATGCCGTGCAAGCCTTCCCTCACCCAATGAGGTCGGCGTATGGGCGAATTGAGGACGTTCTTGAGGGTCTCCACCTCGTCCCTCAACAGCTGGACGTCGCGGGACCCGCTCTGGACTTTTGCGAGATCCCGCTCCAGGGCGTCGAGGAGCTGCGCCACTTTTTCGAGATCGATTTTCTTCGGCGCTTCGTCCTTAGCGTCGTTCCTCGCCATTTGGCAAACGCCTCCGATATGGGCCGAATCCGCCGGCTCGTCACTTCACGAGCAGCACCGGGACGGGCGAGACGCTGACGACCCGACTCGCGCAGGAACCGAGGAGCAGGCTAGCCGCCGCGCTCATCCCGCGGGTGCCCATCATGATGAGATCGCACCGGGTGAGCCGCGCCTGTCTGACGATGGTATCGGCCACGGGCCCCACGAGCATGCGGGGGGCGTAGCCGATCCGCGCCGCGTCGAGGAGCCTTCTCGCCTTCGACAGGGCCGCCTTTCCCTCCCGGTCGTAATAGCGCCGGATCTGGCTCGCGCCGACTACGGCGTTCATCCCGCGAATCCTGGGCACGGGCAGATGCACATTGACCAGCTCGACCGCCGGCTCCTCGCGATACCAGCCGGTGTGCTCTATGAGGCATTTGACTGCCTTGAGCGAGTGCTTGGAGCCGTCCACCGCGAGCAGGATTTTCATCGATGATTTCCTGGAAGTTGAGATCTTAGGGATTCGACGGCCACTATCTTATCGCCGCCGACCAATATTGCCAGGTTTGTCAGCTGCGTTTCAGCGAGCGGAGCCGCTTCGCCGCGTCCCGCTTGATTGCGGCCGTGCCGAACTTGAAGCGCGCCGGCGCCTCTGCCTGCGCGCGCGGCGCGCTGCTTCTGCGGCGATCGCCCGAGGCGGCCTTCCGCGGCGGCGCGCCTCGCCTGAAAGCCGCAGTCACCTCGGCGAGCGCGGGCGCAGCGGTGCCGTCCTTGAACCCCGCTAGCCTGCGATAGAGCTCGGCGGCCGCCAGATGAAAGCCTCCCGGCAGGCCGGCGGCCTCGAAGCTCGCCGCGATCTCCTCCATCTCGCCGATCCAGCGCCAGGCTTTGCGCGCCTGCGCGGTGACGACCTCGGAGCGCTTCGGTAGCTCGGGCTGCGAGCGTTTCCACTCCTCGAGCAGGGCCGCTTCGACCCCTTCGTGTGTCGCGAGCGCGCGGATCGCGGCGAGCAGAGCCGTTGCGCCCTTGGTCCAGGCGGCGTAGCAGGCCTTGAGCGCGGAGG
>CAYQVE010000189.1:0-6550 GCA_964420785.1 uncultured Enterobacteriaceae bacterium
GGACACGCCCGCGCAATTCGGCGCCTACCTCAAGGCCGACTACGACAAGTGGGGCAAGGTGGTGCGCGACTCGGGGGCGACCGTCCAATAGGGCCCGCCGCGTCGTCCTGAATTCTCGGGCCTGGGCGCTATAATTCAGAATCACCCCACGCCCGGCTCCCTGCATCTCAAGAGAATCCTATGAATACCCGTGACGCCGCACTCGCCAAGGTTCGCGAACTCGCCCATTTCGTCGGCGGCAAGCAGGTCCGCGGTGAAAGCGGCCGCTTCGGCGACGTATTCAACCCGACGACCGGGGCGCTCTCGGGCAGGGTCCCTCTCGCCTCCAGGGCCGAGGTCGAGCGCGCGCTCGCCGCGGCGAAGGAGGCCTTCGTCGGCTGGTCGGAGACTTCGCCTCTTGCGCGCGCGCGCGTGATGTTCCGGTTCAAGGAATTGATCGAGCGGCACATGGACGAGCTCGCGCTCCTCATCGCTTCCGAGCACGGCAAGGTGCTCTCCGACGCGAAGGGCTCGATCCAGCGGGGCCTCGAAGTGGTCGAGTTCGCGTGCGGCATCCCGCACCTGCTGAAGGGCGAGTTCTCCGACAACATCTCCGCGGGCATGGATCTGTATTCGATCCGCCAGCCGCTCGGCGTCTGCGCCGGCATCACGCCCTTCAATTTCCCGGCGATGGTGCCGATGTGGATGTTCCCGGTCGCGATCGCCTGCGGCAACACGTTCATCCTCAAGCCCTCCGAGAAGGATCCGTCCTGCCCCTTGCGGCTCGCCGAGCTGATGCTCGAGGCGGGCGCGCCGGCCGGCGTTCTGAATGGGGTGAACGGCGACAAGGAGGCGGTGGACACGCTGCTCACCGACCCGCGCGTCTCCGCGGTGAGCTTCGTCGGCCCGACTGCGATCCCCAGGTATTTATTTGCTACGGGGTCCGTGCAGGGCAAGCGCGTGCAGGCGCTGGGGGGCGCGAAGAACCACATGGTGGTGATGCCCGACGCGGACATCGAGGCCGCGGCGGAGGCGCTGATGGGCGCGGCCTACGGCTCGGCAGGGGAGCGCTGCATGGCGGTCTCGGTGGCGGTGCCCGTGACCGACCGCACCGCGAGCGAATTGATCGAAGCGATGACCCCCAGGATCAGGAAGCTCAAGATCGGGCCCTCGACGGACAATTCCTCGGAAATGGGGCCGCTCGTCACGCGCGAGCACCGCGACAAGGTCAAGAGCTACGTGGACCTCGGCGTGAAGGAAGGCGCGAGCCTGGTCGTGGACGGGCGGGATTTCCGTGTTCCCGAGCAGCCGAACGGATTCTTCCTCGGCGGTTCGCTCTTCGACCGCGTGCGCGCCGACATGCGCATCTACAAGGAAGAGATCTTCGGCCCGGTGCTCTCCGTGGTGCGGGCGAAGAGCTTCGACGAGGCGCTCGCGCTGCCTTCGGACCACGAATACGGCAACGGCGTGGCGATCTTCACCCGCAACGGGGACGTGGCGCGCAACTTCACCCACAAGGTTAACTGCGGCATGGTCGGCATCAACGTGCCGATCCCGGTGCCGCTCTCCTTCCACAGCTTCGGCGGCTGGAAGCACTCGATCTTCGGCGACATGAACCAGCACGGGCCGGAAGGCGTGCGTTTCTACACGCGCATCAAGACGGTGACCTCGCGCTGGCGCGAAGGCGTGAATCCCGGCGCCAATTTCGGCATGCCTTTGATGAAGTAGGAACCATGGTCGAGCTCCACGACATTCGCTACCTGCGGATCGGCACGCCGAATCTCGAATCTGCGATCGAGTTCGCCACCAAGATCGTCGGAGTGCAGCTTGCCGGGCGGGAAGGGAAGGCGGCCTATTTCCGCAGCGATAAGGTGTCGGTGCGCGGTGACACGCGCGACCACACCCTGGTCTATTTCGAGGGTGATCCTTCCGATCACGTGATCGGCTTCGACCTGAAGCGGCGCGAGGACTTCGACCGCGCAGGCGCCGAGATCGAGAAGGCCGGGCATCCGGTGCGCTATGGCACGAAAAGCGAGTGCGAGCAGCGACGGGTCCGGCAGCTGCTCGCCTTCGAGGACCCCAGCGGCAACAAGATCGAGCTGGTGGTGCGGCCGTTCCACAGCGGCGAGCGCTATTTTCCCTCGCGCGACGCCGGCATCACGCATTTCAGCCACATCGGCCTCAAGACCTCGAACGCGCCGCGGGACGAGCGGTTCTGGACCCAGCTCCTCAACGCGCGCGTGTCCGACTGGATCGGCGATGCGCCGCTGCTGCGCGTGAACACCATCCATCACACGCTCGCGCTCTTTCCGTCTCCGCAGCCTGGCGTGCAGCACATCAACCACCAGGTCGAGGACTTCGACGACGTGATGCGCTCGTATTACTTCCTGCGGGAGAACGGCGTGAAAATCGTCTTCGGGCCCGGCCGCCACCCGTCCTCGTCCGCCTGCTTCCTCTACTTCGAGGGGCCGGACAGGATGGTGTACGAGTACTCGGTCGGTGTGAGGCACATCCTGCCCGAGGAAGAGGCGAGCTACCGGCCGCGGCAATTCCCGTTCGCGCCGGAATCGTTCTGCATGTGGGGATCGCGGCCGGACATTCCGGAGTTCCGCGCGGACCAGAAGGACAAGAAGCCGCCGCTGAAGACCGTGGTGTGACCGCAACCCGCAGTCCGATGGAGCAACAGCAGATCGTCGTGCGCAAAATGGCGCGGGCGCTCGCCCGCATGTGGGAGCATCTGACCGCCGGCGATCCGGAGTGAAAGGACGATCCAAGGGAGGAGAAAATGCTTAGGATGCTCAAGCTGACGACCGTCATGCTGATCGCGCTGCTGCTCGTCTCGTGCGCGAGCGCGCCGCCCGCGCCGCCGAAACCCCTCAGCCTCATCGTGTTCCCCGGCGGATTCAACTGGCCGATCTGGGTCGCGCAGGAGAAGGGCCTGTTCGCGAAGAACGGCATCGAGGTCCGAATAACTCCCACGCCTAGCTCGGTGTTCCAGCTGAGCAATCTCATCGACGGCAAGTTCGACATCGCCATGACGGCGATCGACAACCTGATCGCTTACCGCGAAGGGCAGGGCGAGGTCCCCAAGCCCGGTCCCGATCTGTTCGCCTTCATGGGCGGGGACAACGGCTTCCTGCGGCTGGTGACCGTTCCCGAGGTGAAAAGCTTCGGCGATCTGCGCGGCAAGACCCTGTCGGTGGACGCTCTCACGACCGGATACGCATTCGTGCTGCTGGAGATCCTCGAACGCAATGGACTGCAGAAAGACCGCGACTACACGACCGCGGCCGCCGGCGGCGTGCTGCAGCGGTTCCAGGCGCTCATGGAGAAGAAGCACGCCGGCACCCTGCTGCTTTCGCCTTTCGAAGTGCAGGCCGAGGCGCGCGGCTTCAACCGGCTCGCGAACGCGACCGGCGTGCTCGGCCGCTATCAGGGGCTGGTGGGCGGCGCCCGCAAGGCCTGGGCCGAGCAGAATCGCGACGCGGTCGTGGGCTATATCCGGGCATTCAGCGACGCGGTCGACTGGCTGTACGAGCCCGGGAACAAGGATGAGGCGATCGCGATCTTTCTCAAGAACCTTCCCAACGCGAGTCCCCAGGCGGCCCAGACTGCGTACAAGGTGCTGCTCAGCCCGACCGACGGATTCCAGAAGAAGGCGAAAATCGACATGGAGGGCGTCAAGACGGTGCTCGGGCTGCGCTCGAAGTACGGGCAGCCGCGCAAGTCCCTGAGCGATCCTTCTCCTTACTACGATCCCAGCTTCTACGACGCGGCGATGAGACGCTGACGCGAAGCGAGCCGGATTTCAACCGACAAGAGAAAACGTGAATACACCCGCTCACTTTGAGGTGCTCGGCATCTGCGGAAGCCTCAGGCAGAAGTCCTACAACATGGCGGCGCTCAGGACGGCGGGCGAGCTGATGCCGCCCGGGCTCAAGCTCCGCATCACGGGCATCGGCGAGCTTCCGATCTACAACTTCGACGTCCAGGAGAAGGGTTTCCCGGCTCCGGCGACGAAGCTGCGCGAGGAGATTCTCGCGGCGGACGCGCTGCTCTTCGCCTCCCCCGAATACAACTGGTCGGTCGGCGCCCCGCTCAAGAACGCGATCGACTGGATGTCGCGGTTCCGGCCGCAGCCGTTCGACAACAAGCCGGCCGCGGTGTTCAGCTGCACCGCGGGCCTGATCGGAGGTTCCCGAGGCCAATACCACTTGCGCCCGATCCTTTCGCAGCTTGGGGTGCACTGGCTGGTGAAGCCCGAGGTGTTCATCGGGATGGCGGCGAGCAAGTTCGCGGAGGGAAAGCTGACCGACGAGACGACGCGCAAGTTCCTCTCCGACCAGATGATCGCGTTCGAGGACTGGATCAGGCGCGTCAAGCGCCTCGTCGCGTGAAAGGAGAGCCATGAGCTACAAGATGCTGAGCTTCAAATCGGGCTCGGAGACTTGCGCGGGATTGCTGATCGGCGGGCAGGTCTACGACGCGTCCCGCGTCACCGGCGAGCCCGCTTGGGCCTCGGTGCTCGGCGCGCTGCAGGACTGGCCGAAGGCGCACCGCGAGTTCGCCGCCTTCGCGAAGCGCGTCGCCGGAGGAAAGAGCAAGGCGAAAGGAGCGCCGCTTTCGCGGGTGAAGCTGCTCGCGCCCGTGCTCTATCCGGGCAACATCTACTGCGCGGGCGCCAACTACACCGATCACATGGCCGAGATGGCCCGCGCGCAGGGCAAGGAGCCGGGACCGACGATGAAGGACCTGGGCGAGAAGCCCTGGCACTTCGTGAAGACTTCCCGAAGCTCGGTGGTCGGGCCCGGCTCGACAGTGAAGCTCCCGGCGTACTCGCAGAAGGTCGACTGGGAAGTCGGGCTCGCGGCCGTGATCGGGAGGACGGTGAAGGACGTTCCTGTCGAGAAGGCGCTGGGCTGCGTCGCCGGCTACACCATCGCGAACGATCTCTCGGCGCGCGATGCGATGAAGCGCGACAGGAACCCGCCGACGTCGCCCTTCCACTACGACTGGGTCAGCCAGAAGTGCTTCGACGGCTCCTGCCCGCTCGGGCCCTGGATCGTTCCGGCGGACGACCTCCGCGATCCGCATCGGCTCGGCATCAAGCTGTGGGTGAACGGCGAGCTGATGCAGGACTCCCACACGAGCAAGCTGATCTTCGATACCGCCGAGCAGATCGCGATGCTGTCTTCGCGCGTGACGCTCCGCCCGGGCGACCTCGTGCTCACGGGCACCCCGGCGGGCGTGGGCATGGGACGCGGCCGCTTCCTCAAACCCGGGGACGCCGTCAAGTTGTGGATCGAGGCGATCGGCGAGCTGAACCACACGCTCGCCTGACCGTCCCGCGCAAGTCAACCGAAAGGATCGAGCAATGTCGAAAGAACTGTGGGACAAGGGACTCGCCGTGCGCAAGGAAGTGCTCGGCGCCGAATACGTCGAGCGGCAGCTGAAGACCGTCGATGATTTCGGCATGCCGATGCAGGAGTTGGTCACGCAATCCTGCTGGGGATGGCTGTGGGCGAGGCCGCAGCTGCCGCGCAAGCTCCGCAGCCTCGTCAATCTCGGCATGCTCTCCGCCCTGAACCGGCCGAACGAGTTCAAGACCCACGTCAAGGGCGCGCTCACCAACGGCTGCACCCGCGAGGAGATCCGCGAGGTCCTGCTTCAGGTGGCGGTGTACTGCGGCATGCCCGCGGGGGTCGAGGCGTTCAGGCTCGCCCGCGAAGCGATGAAGGAATACGACGAAAAACGATGACGAGGGCGCTCAGCGCTTGCCCCGCCCGCTGGGAAGGAAAACTTCGTCGAGCCTCAAAGTGGTTCTCACCGTGCCGCCCGTGCGATCGAACAGGACGTTGAAGAACCTGTAATTGACCTCCAGATAACGCCAGACCCACACCTCTTCGTCGCGCGACGGAAAATACCAGACTTCCTTCGGCCGGCCGAGCAGCCGGCGCACGTCGTCGCGGGACATTCCCGCCACGATCTTGGAGAAGTACTCCTCCCTCAGCACCTGGCGGACCGCCTGTACGGCCTGGTCCGCGCCGACGTCGATCATGAAGGTCTGCACGCCGGTCGGGCCCATCGGATATTCCCAGACCTCGGAATCATCGGCGTTTTTCCACACGGAGGCGGGCGGGCCGACGCGCGCCTCGACCGTCAGCGCGGAATCCCCCGGGGATATGGCGGAAAAATTCGCGCATCCGGCCGCGAGCAGCACCAGGGCGAGCAGGGCGGCGGCGCGGTGAAGTCCTGTGATCATGAAGCGAAACGGAGGGAGGGTTCGAGCAAACCCTCTAACGGCGCTTGCCGTCGCTCGTATCTATCTGGAACCGCGAAATGCTCTTGAGCGTCCCGGTGGGCCGGTCGAACTGGACGTAGAGCTCCATGTTGCGCACTCCCGACTCGCGATAGCGCCAGGACCAGATCTCCTCGTCGTTGAGGCCCGAATAGCCGATGTCCATCGGCTTGCCGATCAGCCGGGCCAACTCGTCGCGCGACCTTCCGACGTGCCGCTTTGAGATGTCCTCCTCGCCTAGCCCCGGGCCGACCTCACGCCCGGCCGCGTTCC
>CAYQVE010000190.1:0-6351 GCA_964420785.1 uncultured Enterobacteriaceae bacterium
GGTTTGCAAAGACGTCCGACGTGCGCACGCAGCTCGAATTGCTGCGCCAGCAGGTGCTCGTTCAGGCGCTCGTCCAGGACCATCTGAAGACGCACCCCGTCAAGGACGAGGAAATGCTCGCGGAGTACAACAAGGCAAAGGCGTCGCGCGGGGACAAGGAATACAAAGCCCGGCATATCCTGGTCGACAAGGACTCCGAGGCCAATGAAATCATCGCGCAGCTGAAGAAAGGGACGAAGTTCGAGGACCTCGCCAAGCAATCCAAGGATCCGGGGTCGAAGGACAAGGGCGGCGACCTCGACTGGAATACCCCGGCCACTTTCGTCAAGCCCTTCGCCGAGGCCCTTTCCAAGCTGGAAAAGGGGAAATACACCGAAACACCGGTGCAGACCCAGTTCGGCTGGCATGTCATCCAGCTCGATGACGTCCGTTCCATGCAATTTCCCGCGTTCGACACCGTCAAGCAGCAGCTGCTCTCGCGGATGCAGGAGCAGGAAGTGCAGAAGTTCGTCAGCGAGCTGCGGTCAAAAGCGAAGATCCAATAGAGCCGGACGCCCGTTCGGGCGCCGGTTTACTTCCACCTCACCCCACCCACTGCCGCGCGGTGCGGAAGGCGCGCATCCCGGGACTGTCCTCGCCCCAGCCCGGCGGATGCAGGGACTGCTGCACCGTGCGGAAGACCCGCTCCGAATGGGGCATCAGAATGGTGAAGCGCCCGTCACGCGTGGTGAGTCCGGTGATGCCTCCGGGTGAGCCGTTCGGATTCAACGGATAGACCTCGGTCGGCGCACCGCGATTGTCGACGAAGCGCAGCGCGATGATCGCCTCCGATCTTGCTTCCGTCGAGTCGAAAAGGGCGCGACCCTCGCCGTGCGCGGTGGCGATCGCCATGCGGCTTCCGGCCATTCCTGAAAAAAAGATCGACGGGCTGGGCGTGACCTCGACCATGACGAAGCGCGCTTCGAATTGCTCGGATCGGTTCTTGACGAAGCGCGGCCAGTGCTCGGCCCCGGGGATCAGCTCCCTCAGCTGGCTCATCATCTGGCAGCCGTTGCACGCGCCCATGGCGAACGTGTCGCCGCGAGGGAAAAACGCGCCGAAGTCGTCCCGGGCGCGTCCGTTGAACAGGATGGCTTTCGCCCAGCCCGCGCCCGCCCCGAGCACGTCGCCATAGGAAAATCCGCCGCCTGCCGCGAAGCCCTTGAACCCGGCGAGCGAAACACGGCCCGCGGCGATGTCGCTCATGTGAACGTCGTGCGCGTCGAATCCGGCGCGATCGAAAGCCGCAGCCATCTCGACCTGACCGTTGACTCCCTGCTCGCGCAGGATCGCGACCTTGGGCCTCGCACCTTTTGCGATGAAGGGCGCGGCGACGTCCTCGGCGGGATCGAACGTCGGCGCAGCCGACAGACCCGGGTCTTCCCGATCGAGAATTCGATCGAACTCTTCCTTGGCGCAATCGGGTTCGTCGCGCAGCTGCTGCATCCGGAAAGTAAGCTCGGACCAGGCACGCTCCAGCTCCACGCGCGGCGCCGCGAACACCGGCTTGGCGTTGCGCACGAAACGCAGCTCGTCGCGCGGATTCGGGCCGCCGATCACCTGCGCAGGCAGTCCCGCGAGACGCTCGAACACCCTGCCACGGTCCGAGCTTCGGATCTGGATCACCGCACCGAGCTCCTCCGCAAACAAGGCCGCGAGCACGCGTTCGAAGTCGCGCCCGAGCATCAGCTCCGGCCGCCGCTCGTTGCCCTCCACGTCGTGTGCGGCTTCGTCATAGGCGAGCAAGTCCAGGTTCACGGTCACGCCGACGTGGGCCGCGAAAGCCATCTCGCACACGGTCGCGAACAAGCCGCCGTCCGACCGATCGTGATAAGCGAGAATCAGGCCTTCTCGATTCAACGCCTGTATCGCAGCGAAAAAGTCCGCGAGCAGTTTCGGCTCCTCCAGGTCGGGGGCCAGGTCGCCGCACTGGCCGAATACCTGCGCGAGAATCGAGCCGCCCAGGCGGTTGCGGCCGCGCCCGAGATCCAGGAGAACCAAGTCCGTCTCGCCGGAATCGGTCCTCAACTGCGGGGTCAGCGTCCGGCGCACGTCCTCGCAGGGTGCAAATGCCGAGACGATCAACGACAGGGGAGCGATCACCTCCCTCGCCTTCCCGCCCTCTTCCCAGGCGGTGCGCATCGAAAGGGAATCCTTGCCTACCGGGATGCTGATTCCGAGCGCGGGGCACAGACCGAGAGCCACCGCGCGCACGGTATCGAACAAGGCCGCGTCTTCGGCCCCGTGGCCCGCGGCAGCCATCCAGTTTGCAGAGAGCTTGACCCGACTCAGCTCACCGACCGGAGCCGCAGCGAGATTCGTAAGAGCCTCGCCCACCGCCATGCGGCCGGAGGCTTCCGGATCTATGACCGCGAGCGGCGAGCGCTCCCCCATCGCGAACGCTTCGCCGCTGGTCTCCTTGAAACCCATCAGGGTCGCCGCGCAGTCGGCGACGGGCACCTGCCACGGCCCGACGAAAGGGTCGCGCGCGCACAGCCCCCCCACCGTCCGGTCGCCTATGCTCACCAGAAAGGTCTTTCGCGCGACGGTGGGATGCCGCAGCACGCGGCGGCAGGCCTCGTCCAGCGCCACGTCGTGAAGCGCGAGGGGGGCCGGGTGCGGCTTGCGGCGCCGGACTTCGCGCGTCATGCGCGGCGGCTTGCCGAGGAGAACGGACAGCTCCATTTCGACCGGCTCGTTCCGGAACTGCCGGTCCTCGACGACCAGGCATCCGTCATCGGTCACAGTGCCGACGACGGCGGCGGGGCAGCGCTCGCGCTCACAGATCGCCTCGAACTCTGCGATGCGCTCTGCGGCGACGGCGAGCACAAAACGCTCCTGCGCCTCATTGCACCACAGCTCGCGCGGCGTCATACCCGGCTCTTCGTTGGGCACCGCGCGCAGATCGATCCTGGCGCCTCGCCCGGCGATGTGGACGAGTTCCGGCAGGGCGTTCGACAGCCCCCCCGCGCCGACATCGTGAATGGAGAGCACCGGGTTGCGCTCGCCGAGCCCCCAGCAGCGGTCGATGACCTCCTGGGC
The DNA here is from genome assembly GCA_964420785.1 of uncultured Enterobacteriaceae bacterium. GTDB lineage: Bacteria > Pseudomonadota > Gammaproteobacteria > Burkholderiales > SG8-39 > VBDM01. The sequence continues at coordinate 3,082 of CAYQVE010000190.1, forward strand.
GCGCCTCTGCATCTCGGCGTTGCTCCGCTGCACGGAATCGAAGTCCAGGTTCTCGGGATTGGCGCCCGTGTCCATGCTAGACGCGGCGCCCCCGCCCATCCCGATCAGCATTGCCGGACCGCCGAGGTGCACGAGCAGGGCCCCCGGCACAAACGGCGATTTGTCGGCGTGCGCCGCGCTGATGTTGCCGAGCCCGCCCGCGATCATGATCGGCTTGTGGTAGCCGCGCACCACCCCGTCCGCTTCCAACTCGAAGGCGCGGAAGTAGCCGGCGAGATTGGCGCGGCCGAATTCGTTGTTGAACGAGGCCGCGCCTATCGGTCCCTCGAGCATGATCTGCAGGGCGGAGGCGACGCGCTCGGGTTTTCCCGAGGTCTTTTCCCACGCCTGCTCGAAATCCGGAATGCGCAGATGCGACACCGAGAAGCCGCACAGTCCCGCCTTGGGTTTCGCGCCGCGGCCCGTCGCCGCTTCATCGCGGATCTCGCCCCCGGAGCCGGTCGCCGCCCCGGGAAAGGGCGAGATCGCCGTGGGGTGGTTGTGCGTCTCGCACTTCATCAGCGTATGCGTGAGCTCGTTCCGGTACCCGTAGCGCCCTCCGGACCCCGGATAGAAACGGGAGATGGCCCGCCCTTCGATCACTGCGGCGTTGTCGGAGTACGCGACCACCGTCCCGCCGGGATTGCGTGCGTGCGTGGTCTTGATCATGCCGAAGAGAGTTTCTTCCTGCGATGTTCCATCGATGATCCACGAGGCATTGAAGATCTTGTGCCGGCAATGCTCCGAGTTCGCCTGAGCGAACATCGTGAGCTCCACATCGGTGGGGTCGCGGGCGAGCTTGCGGTAATGCGCCAAGAGGTAGTCGATTTCATCGGGCGTGAGAGCAAGCCCCAGGGCCGCGTTGGCGTCTTCAAGGGCCGTGCGTCCCCGCGCCAGCACGTTCACGATTTCGAGCGCCCTAGGACTGAAATGGCGAAACAGCGCGTCGCCTTGGCCGAGTGAGCCGAGCACCGTTTCGGTCATGCGGTCGTGAATGAGCCCGAGGATCCGATGCAACTCGGAATCGAGCGCGTGTCGGCCGGAAAAAAACCATGCAATGCCGCGCTCGATGCGGCGTACCGCTTCAAGACCGCATCGGCGCGCGATATCGGTCGCCTTCGACGACCACGGCGAGATCGTGCCCAGGCGCGGCACGCTGAGCAGCATGCGGCCCTCGCCCGCGGGCGCAGGTTCGCCGTACTGCAGCAGGCGCTCGAGCACTCCGGTTTCGCGCGCAGTCAGCCCTCGCTCGACTTCGACGAAATGCCAGTGCTCGGCGGCGGTGACGCGGACCGATCGATGGACCGTTGCGAGGCGGGAGTTGAGTTTGTCGAGCCGGAAGGCGGAAACGGCGCGGCTGCCGCGCAGCTTGAGGATCAACGACATGAGGCGTGCCGGTAAAGGGCGATTATACCGGAAGCCCCGGCCGAAATTGACCCGAGGAACGAGCAGGGCGTTTAGGCCCCGCGTGTCAGTTGCTGCGGCGGAATTGGGGATTCTGCAAAGTGCCGGCAACGGTGAGCGTCGCGCGCGCCTGCACGCTCTGGGCGCGAAGCTCGATCTGCATCCGCCCGGACAGGTTTTTCTGGGGATCCATTTCGCCCTGTCCCGTGCCGTTCAAGAGGCCGGCCGCCATTCGGATCTGGCGAACGAGGATCCGATTGGCATCCGCGTATACGCCGCCGCTCATCTCCGAAAAGAGCGTCGTCCCTCCGCCGGACCCGCTGCCCTGGAGCAGCCGCGTCATGTCGACATTCGTGATCGACCCCTTCTGTATCGTGAAATTGCCCTCGAGCTGGGCGTTCAGGATCAACCTTTCGGGGAGAAGCCCCTTCATGGAGTACACACCCTTGCCCTGCAGCGTCCCCCCGGCAAGGAGCGGCGCGGTGATCTTCCCGGCCTCCATCTGGCGCACCGTGAACTCGCCCTCCATGCTCCAGCCGCTCGACCATCTGAGGCGCACAGTGCCGAGCAGCCGCCCGCCGAAGGCGCGCGCCTCGGCTTCACTCAACGCGAGCTCGCCCCTCGTCACGGTGCCTTTCGCCAGAAACTCGCTGAGACCCGGGTCCACGCCGATGGGCAAGGGGAAGCTGTCCGCGGAGATTTCGATGGCCGCCCTCTCCCCCTGAGGCCGCAGCTTCACCGAAAGCTTGCTCTCGGCGTTGGAAATCGCAACCGACTGCAACGCGCCGTCCGGAGAAAGACTCGCATCGACTTCCAGCGCCGGCAGGTTAAGTTCCGGGATATCCAGCTTCAATCCCTTGGCAACTATACGCTGGACCCCGAACGATCCGCGCCTGTCCTTGTTCTGCAACAGCGCGGGGAGAAATTCCCGGGGGAAGGTCGCGCCTTCCAGCTCGAAACTCTTGAGCGAAATTCGGTCCTCCAGCAGAGAGGTGACAACCGGGGTCGCCTTGATCACGGCCGCGCGCATCGGGTGCTCTTTTCCGATCACCACCTTCTCCAGCTTCAGCTGCGGGATCGGCAGCAGCGTCAGGTTGACGGTGCCGATCTTGACCGGCTCACCGAGCCACGCCTGCGCCGCCTTTTCATACTGAGCGGATTCCAAGGGCACGAAGGGAAGCGCGGCAACCGCCACGATCAGGGTCATGAGCAACATCATCGCGAATTGCTTCGCGAGGTTGCCGGGCCTTCTCTTCGCCCAGATTTCCCGCGCGGAAAGCGAGGCTTCGTTGGGATCCCGCGCCTCATCGTCGCCCCGCCATGCCTCCTCTCCGGCCTTTTCTTTCGCCCGCGCCGCCTTGCGGGCCTTTTTTGCCGCCTTCCCCTGCGCCTTTTCCTCCTTGCGGACCCGCTTTTCCCCTTCCTCGGCGCCCCGGCGTTCCTCCTCTGCCTCGGCGCGCTCGGCTTCCTCCTCTGCCTCGCGACGGGCGCGCTCCTCCTCTTCCCTGCGGCCTTGCTCCTCGCGCTCCCTGTACTCCGCTTCGCGTCGCGCGTTCTCCTCCTGCTCGCGCAGCGAACGCTCCAGGGCTTCGCGTTCCTCCGTTTCATGGCGCTCTCGCGCCTCGTCTTCCGCGCGGCGCCGCAGCTCCTCCTCGCGTCTGGGCCGCTCTTCTTCCTCGCGGCGCGCCCGCTCTTCGGCTTCACGCCTGGCCCGCATCTCGGCTTCGACTTTCGCCCGCGCTTCGGCTTCCCTGCGGGTCCTTCCTTCGGCCTGCTCCCGCCCCCCGCCCACGGCGCGTTCGATTTCCCCCCGGCCCCTTTCCCCCC
>CAYQVE010000191.1:0-6312 GCA_964420785.1 uncultured Enterobacteriaceae bacterium
ATGATACACCTCGCCCATGTGCGCATCGAGGCAGGCGATCATCCGTCCGCCCGCGCCATCTTTCCCCGCTTCTTCGCTCAAGGCGAGCAGCGAGCCCACTCCGATCACGCCTATACCGCGCGCGAGCGCGAGTCCCTGCGTCACGCCCGCTGCGATGCGCAGGCCGGTAAAGGAGCCCGGCCCTTCGCCGTAGGCGATGCCGCGGAGCTGCGCGAGTTCGATGCCCGCCTCGGCGAGCACTTCATCGACCATTCCGAGGATCGTCTCCGCCTGGCGCTGACCGGCGCGCTCGTGACGCGAGAACAGAGCCTCGCCGCGGCTTGCGGCTACCGAGCAGAAATCGGTGGACGTGTCGATCGCGAGCAGGTTCATGGGCGCTCGAGAATTCTACCGGATCGGAGAGCCGCCCGCGGCGCTTGACGCCGGGCGTTTCAGCCACGATGATTGTCCCGGAACATTCCGCCCGGAGGAAAACATGCGTCAATGGATCGCGCCGGTTGCCCTGGCGCTCCTCGCCGGTCCCGCATTCGCGCAGGACGCCTATCCGAGCCGCCCCGTCACGATGGTCGTGGCGTTCCCGCCGGGCGGCGTGGCAGACATCACCGCGCGGCCCACCGCGTTCGCGATGGAAAAGGTGTTGAAGCAGCGCGTCATCATCGAGAACAAGCCCGGCGCCGCGGGAGCCACGGGCAACGCCTATGTCGCGAATGCGAAGCCGGACGGGTATACGCTGCTGATGGCGCTCTCGTCCATTTCGGTGATCCCGGAAGCGGAACGCCTCCAGGGACACAAGCCGCCCTACGAACTGAACCAGCTCGCTCCAATCGCCCTGATCTCCGCCGACCCCGTCGTCCTCGTGGTGCGCAAGGAAGCGCCCTGGGCGACCGTGAAGGATTTCGTCGAGGACGCGAAGACGCGTCCCGGCAAGATCAGCTACAGCTCTTCCGGGATATTCGGCGCGCTGCACATGCCTTACACGCTTCTCGAGCACGCCACCGGGATCACGCTGTGGCACGTTCCGTACAGCGGCGGCGGACCGGCGCTGCAGGCCCTGCTCGCCTCGCAGGTGGATTCCACGGTCGGCGGTCCGGCGGCCATCATCGGCCAGATCAAGGGGGGGCGGCTGCGGCCGCTCGCGAGCTTCGGGAGCATGAGGCTCGCCTCGCTTCCGGACGTGCCGACACTGAAGGAGCTCGGAATCGACGCCGAATACTTCATTTGGGCGGGATTGATGGCGCCTGCCGCGACTCAGCCGGCAGTCCAGCAGAAGCTGCGCGACTCGGTGCGCCAGACCGTGCAGGACCCCGACTTCCTCAACGCCATGGCGAAGGTCGAGACGCCGATCAACTATCTCGACGCGCCCGAGTTCCAGAAATTCTGGGACGCGGACGCGAATAAACTCGCCGAGGCGGTGAAGCGCGTCAGGATCGTCGAGCAGAGGTACTAGACCGGGAATGGCCGCAGCACAAGGCAAGGTCATCATCACCTGCGCCGTGACCGGCGCCATCCACACGCCGACGATGTCGCCGCACCTTCCGGTGACGCCGGAGGAAATCGCCGAAGGCGCGATCGGCGCGGCGCAGGCGGGCGCAGCGGTCGTGCACCTGCACGCGCGCGAGCCCGCGGACGGACGTCCGACGCAGGATCCGAAGATGTTCATGCGCATCCTGCCGAAGATCAAGGCGGCCTCGAACGTCGTCATCAATCTCACGACCGGCGGCGCGCCGACCATGACGGTCGAGGAGCGGCTGCAGCCGGCGCTGCAACTGAAGCCCGAAGTCGCCTCGCTCAACATGGGCTCGATGAACTTCGGGCTGTACGAGATGCTGGGGCGCTACAAGGACTGGAAGTACGACTGGGAGAAACCCTACCTCGCCGGCTCGGACGAGCGCATCTTCAGGAACACCTTCAAGGACATCGCCTACATCCTCCAGTCCTGCAGCGGCAACGACACGCGCTTCGAGATCGAGTGCTACGACATCGGCCATTTGTATACAGCGGCGCATTTCCTCGACCGCAGGCTGGTGAAGCCGCCGCTCTTCATCCAGTCGGTGTTCGGCATCCGCGGCGGCATTGGCCCGCATCCCGAGGACGTGATGCACATGAAGCGCACCGCGGACCGTCTGTTCGGCGAGCAGTATTTATGGTCGGTGCTCGGCGCCGGGCGCAACCAGATGTTCGTCGCCGCGATGTCGGCGGTCATGGGCGGAAACGTGCGCGTGGGGCTGGAGGACAGCCTGTGGCTCGGCCGGGGAACGCTCGCAAAATCCAACGCGGAGCAGGTCACGAAGATCCGGCGGATCCTGGAGGAGCTCGGCCTCTCCATCGCGACCCCCGACGAGGCGCGCGAGATGCTCAAGCTCAAGGGCGGACGGAACGTCGCATTCTGAGGGTGAAAGATCGATGAAGAGCTACAGGATCGCCGTGATCGCCGGCGACGGCATCGGAAAGGAAGTCGTCCCCGAGGGCGTGCGCGTGCTCGAAGCCGCCGGCAGGAAATTCGGAATCGCGTTCAAGTGGGACGAATTCCCCTGGAGTTGCGAGTACCGGCTCAAGCACGGGCGCATGATGCCCGAGGACGGCCTCGCGACGATCCGGAATCACGACGCGGTGTTCTTCGGCGCCTGCGGCTTCCCCGGCGTGCCCGATCACGTGTCCCTGTGGGAGCTGCTCATCCCGATGCGCCGCGGCTTCGACCTTTACGTCAACCTCCGCCCGGTGCGCCTGATGCCGGGGATCCAGTCGCCGCTCGCGGGACGCAAGCAGGGCGACATCGATTTCTGGGTGGTGCGCGAGAACACCGAAGGCGAATACTCGTCGATCGGCGGGCGCATCTTCGAAGGCACGGAGCGGGAAACCGTGGTGCAGCAGAGCACCTTCACCCGGGCGGGCACCGACCGCATACTCAAGTACGCGTTCGAGCTCGCCAGGAGGCGCCCGAAGAAGCATCTCACCTCGGCTACCAAGTCGAACGGAATCTCGATCACCATGCCCTACTGGGACGAGCGCGTCCGCGCCATGGCGGCGCGCTACCCCGAGGTGAAGACCGACCAATACCACATCGATATCCTCACCGCGCACTTCGTGCAGCATCCGGACTGGTTCGACGTGGTGGTCGGGTCGAACCTGTTCGGGGACATCCTCTCCGACCTCGGGCCCGCGTGCACCGGCACCATCGGCATCGCGCCCTCGGGCAACATCAATCCCGAGCGTAAATTCCCGTCGGTATTCGAGCCGGTGCACGGCTCGGCACCGGACATCGCGGGCAGGAACATCGCGAACCCGATCGGGCAGATCTGGTCGGGCGCGATGATGCTCGAGCACCTCGGGCACGCGGCCGCGGCCGCGGCCATCGTGCGCGCGACCGAGCGCGTGCTCGCGGAAGGTCCGCGCACGCGCGACATCGGAGGCAAGGCGACGACCGCGGAGGTCGGAGCCGCGATCGCCGCCGCGCTGTGAGCCTCCGGAGATTTTCTCAGGGCCGGTTCTGACCGGCAGTCCGCTCGCGATAGATGTCGCGGCCGTGGTCGTGGACGTCGCGCCGCAGTTGCCGGCGCTGCTCGGGAGTCATGCGTGCGTCGCGATTGGCGTCGCGGTTCGTGGTATCGCGTGCCGGCCCCTGCTGGGGCGGTATCGGGCGTCCCGGCGCACCGCGGCCGAGTCCCCGCATGCCCTGGCCGTGCTGGGCCGACGCCGGAAGCGAGGCGAGCAGAATCAGGGCGACACCACCCAATGCGATCAGGAACCTCACGCTTCGCTCCATGGAACCCGCCACTCTCCGCCGTGTGCGCAGATTAAACTCCGTTTGTAAGTGATTTGCGACCCCCGATCGGGCGATTGTAACAACTTGTTTCCGGACCACGCCCAGCAACGCGCGGTTACGCTCGCGCTGTAGCGCCGGCGCCCGCCGGGTTACGATACGCCGATGACCGAGCCCAAGACAAGAATTCTGGTCGTCGACGACGATCTGCGCTTGCGCGACCTGCTGCAGCGCTATCTGACCGAGCAGGGGTTCGGCGTGCACACGGTTCCCGATGCGGCGGGCATGGACAAGCTGCTCGGGCGCGAGCGCGTCGATCTTCTGGTGCTCGACCTGATGCTCCCGGGCGAGGACGGCCTGACGATCTGCCGCCGGCTGCGCGGCGGGAAGAACACGGTCCCCATCATCATGCTGACCGCGAAGGGCGAGGACGTGGACCGCATCGTCGGCCTGGAGATGGGCGCGGACGACTACCTGCCCAAGCCCTTCAACCCGCGCGAGCTGGTGGCGCGCATCAACGCGGTGCTGCGCCGCCGCGCTGCGCCGCTCCCTCCGGGCGCGCCCGCGGTCGAACCGGAAAAAGTCAGCTTCGGGAACATGACGATCAACCTCGCCACGCGCACCCTGGAGCGCGACGGCCAGTCGCTGTCCTTGACCACAGGCGAATTCGCCCTGCTCAAGGTCCTGGTCACGAATCCGAGGACGCCCCTGTCGCGCGACAAGCTGATGGAGCTCGCGCGCGGCCGCGAGTACGAAGTGTTCGACCGCTCGATCGACGTGCAGGTCTCGCGCCTGCGCAAGCTCGTAGAGAAGGATCCCGCGCATCCCGCCTACATCCAGACCGTGTGGGGGTTCGGCTACGTCTTCGTGCCCGACGGCCGGCCGCAATAATGACTGCCATGGTTTTGTGGCCGCGCTCGCTGCTGTGGCGCACCTTCATCCTGCTCGCGGCGCTGGTGGTCGCGACGACCGCCGCCTGGTTCGAGATCTTCCGCGCCTCCGAGATCGAGCCGCGCGCACGCCAGGTCTCGCAGAATCTCGTCAGCATCGTCAACATCACCCGCACCGCGCTCGTCAATTCCCAGCCCGAGCTGCGGCGCCAGCTGCTCTCCGAGCTCGCCGAGCGCGAAGGCATTCAGGTGTATACCGCCGAGCCCGGCGAGCGCCTCGCGCCGCCGGCCGACAGGCCGGTGCTGAACCTGGCACTCGAGCTGGCGCGGGAGCAGCTCGGCGAGGGCACGCGCTTCGCCGGCGAGCGCGACGGCAAGCCCGGGTTGTGGCTGAGTTTCCACATCGACGACGACGAGTATTGGCTCCGCATTCCCCGCGAGCGCGTCGAGCGGCAGATCGCGCTGCGCTGGCTCGGCTGGGGCGCGCTCGCGCTGGTGCTGTCGCTGCTCGCCGCGTATTTCCTCGTGTCGCGCCTCAACCTCCCCTTGCGCGCGCTCGCTGAAGGCGCGGGCGCAATCGGCAAGGGGAAGATACCCGAGCCCGTCCGCGAGTCCGGCCCCGAGGAGCTGCGCACCCTGTCTCACGCCTTCAACCAGATGTCGAAGGACCTCGCGCGGCTGGACGCAGACCGCGCCCTGATTCTCGCCGGCGTTTCGCACGACCTGCGCACGCCGCTCTCGAGGCTGCGGCTGGGCCTGGAGATGAGCGGGGCCGACCCGCAGTTGAGGGAGGGAATGACCGCGGATATCGAGGAGATGGACCGCACCATCAACCAGTTCCTCGATTTTGCGAGGACCGACGGGGGCGAGCCGCCGCAAAGCGCCGATCTCGCCGCGATCGCGGCCGAGGTCGCCGAGCATTACCGGCGGCGCGGCAAATCGATAGCGACCGATTTTTCCCGCGTGCCCGAGCTGCCGCTGCAGCTCATGTCGATGCGGCGCGTGGTGCTGAACCTCATCGACAACGCCCTGCGCTACGGGGAAAGGGAGGTGAGCGTCGCGGTGCGCGCCGAGAACGGTGCGGCGGTGCTCGAGGTCGCGGACCGCGGCCCGGGCATTCCGGACTCGGAAGCGGAGCGGCTGAAGCAGCCGTTCACGCGCCTGGAAGTCGCGCGCAGCGACAAGGGCGGCGCGGGCTTGGGCCTCGCTATCGTCGAGCGCGTGGTACGCGCGCATCGCGGCAGATTCGAGTTGCTCCCCCGCGAGGGCGGGGGCCTCGTCGCGCGGATCAGCCTGCCGAGCTAGGGCAAGCGGCCGCAGGGACCCGTTCCGGGCTGCGGAGGTTTCTCGGGTACACTTCGGAGACAATTCAAGAGGACAATCCCGCCATGAAGAGACTCCTCGCCGTCCTCGCCCTTGCCGCCGCCCCCGCGGCGTTCGCGCAGACCTGCCCGGAGAAGAACCTGATGTACTGGCAGGCCTTTCCGGCGGGCGGCGAATCCGACATTTCGGCGAGGCACCAGCAGTTCGTGCTGAAGAAGAAATGCCCTTCGATCGAAACCATCATCCAGTACAAGCCGGGGGTGGGCGGTGCCGTCATGTGGAACCAGATGAACTCCCTCCCCGGCGACGGCCTGAACATCGTCGGCATCAACCTGCCGC
>CAYQVE010000192.1:0-6296 GCA_964420785.1 uncultured Enterobacteriaceae bacterium
AGGAAGGCTTTCCTGTGGGGGAGGCACGCCGCAACCGATCTTGCGCGGGTGGAAAGGCTTGCGGCGCCGGCGGAGATCATTCCGATCTCTCAGGCGTTCTCGCGCAATCTCGACGAGCTGATCGCGCGCAGGGTCGATTTCCTCACCGGCTACCAGGACCGCGCCTACGCAGAGCGATACCGGAAGCTGGTCGAAAGAGTGCGCTCGGTGGAAGCGCAGAAGGTGGGCGCGAGCGAAGGAAAATTCCCGCTCACCGAGGCCGTAGCAAGATATCACTTCAAGCTGATGGCCTACAAGGACGAGTACGAAGTGGCGCGGCTCTACTCCGATCCCGGGTTTACGCGAAAGATCGAGGGCATGTTCGAAGGCGGCTACAAGCTGAAATTCCACCTGGCTCCGCCGATCTTCAACAAGCCCGATCCGCGCACCGGCGAGGCGAGGAAGTCGGAGTTCGGTCCATGGATGATGGCGGCGTTCCGCATTCTCGCGAAACTGAAGCGCTTGCGCGGAACGCCGTTCGATGCCTTCGGGATGAGCGCAGAGCGCAAGGCCGAACGGCAGCGGATCGGCGAGTACGAGGCGACCGTCGCCGAGCTGCTTGAGCACCTGGACGGCGAGAACCGAAAGCTCGCGGTGGAGATCGCGAGCGTACCCGAGCACATCCGTGGCTACGGCCACGTCAAGCGGCGCCACGTGGACGAGGCGAAGAAGAAGGAGGCCGGACTGCTCGCCGCATTCCGCGCGCCGCGGCCATCGGTGAGAGCCGCCTAGCATGGCCCTCACCCGCACCGACCTCGAGAACGACCTGCTGCGCGCGACGTTTCGCAGGTTCAATCCGGAGGTGAGGGTGCTCTCCGACGCGGAGCAGGAAGCCTCGCTCCGGGAGATTCTCGAGCGGCATGAGCGGGGCGCGGACGTATGGCTGTTCGGGTATGGCTCACTCGTCTGGAACCCGATCGTCCATTACGAGGAGCGGCGCGTCGCCCGGCTGCACGGCTTTCACCGCAGCTTCTGCCTGTGGTCGCACGTCAACCGCGGCTCGATGCAAAGGCCCGGGCTCGTGCTCGGCCTCGATTCGGGCGGCAGCTGCCGCGGCGTGACCTACCGCATCGCCTCGCACCACGCTGCGGACGAGCTGCGCCTCTTGTGGCGGCGCGAAATGGTGCTCGGCGCCTACGGGCCGCGCTGGGCGAAGATCGACTCGGCCGGGCAAACGCTGCGGGCAGTAGCCTTCTTCGTCAACCGCTCGCACCCCAACTACGCCGGCAAGCTTCCGCTCGAGACCGTCATCAAGGCTCTGGTGAGCGCGCGCGGCCAACTGGGCACGCCGGCGGAATACCTGCTCGAGACGGTGCGCGGATTGATCGAACACGGCGTGCGCGACCCGTACCTGCTCGAGCTCCGCAAGCGCGTGCTCGCCGTTCACCCCGAGCTCGCCGCCTCGCACGCGCGTTAGCTTACCGCGCGCTGACGCATGGGCCCACGGGCGTAGTTGCTAGATTGCGCGTCCGCCCCGTGGTACGCTGGTTTCTCTCAGCTTGCGAGAAGAGCGATTGGCCAAGATCGTAGTCATCGAAGACGACCTTACGTTCCTGGACCTCTTGCGCGTGCACCTTACGAGCGCGGGGCACGAGGTGCTGACGGCGGAGGACGCGGTTCTCGGTTTGCGCGCCGTCATCGACAACGCACCCGACTTGATCCTCCTCGACCTCTCGGTGCCCTATCTCGACGGATTCGAGATGATCGAGGCGCTGCGCACCGATCCGGTGACCCGGAATATCCCGGTGATCGTGCTCACGGGACGCGGCGACGACGAGACCTACACGCAGGCGCGCAAGCTCGGCGCCGCCCAGTTGCTGACCAAACCGGTATCACGCGACCTGCTGATCAAGGCGATCGACGGGCAGATCAATCCAGGCAAGCCGCATTCCGGAAAAAAATAAGGGAACCCCTAGGTTTTCGCCTCCTCGCGCAGGGCGCGGCGCAGGATCTTCCCTACGTTCGTCTTGGGCAATTCCTTCCTGAATTCGATGTACTTGGGCCGCTTGTAACCGGTCAGGTTGGCCTCGCAGTGGTTTCGTATATCGGCTTCGGTGAGCGATGCGTCCCTCTTCACGACAAAGAGCTTGGGAACCTCTCCGGAATGCGGGTCGGGCACGCCGATGACCGCGCATTCGAGCACGCCGGGGAGCATCGCGACCACTGCTTCGATCTCGTTCGGATACACGTTGAACCCGGACACCAGGAGCATGTCCTTCTTGCGATCGACGATCCTCAGGTAGCCCTTCTCGTCCATCGCGCCGATGTCTCCGGTGGCGAGGAACCCGTCGGGGCCCAGCACCTTTGCGGTCTCGGCCGGGCTGTTCCAATAGCCTTTCATCACCTGCGGGCCGCGCACCCAGATCTCTCCGGGCGAGCCGAGAGGGGCGTCCTTTCCGTCGTCACCGCGCAGTATCACTTCCGTCGATGAGATCGGCAGCCCGATCGACCCGTTGTAGTCCTTGAGGTCCAGCGGATTGATGGTCACTGCGGGGGACGTCTCCGACAGCCCGTAGGCCTCGATGAGCGTGCAGCCGGTCATTTTCTTCCACCGGTCGGCCACCGCCTTCTGCACCGGCATGCCGCCGCCGAGCGCGACCTTCAGACCGGAGAAATCGATCTTCGCGAAATCGGGATGGTTCATGAGCGCGTTGAACAGCGTGTTCACCCCGGTGAACATAGTGAACTTGTGCTTCTGTAATTCCCTCACGAATCCGGGGATGTCGCGCGGATTGGTGATGAGGATGTTGCATCCGCCCGACTTCATCATGAGCAGGCAGTTGGCGGTGAGCGACAGGATATGATAAAGCGGCAAGGCGGTGACGATCGCCTGCGGCTCGTCTTCGCTAACAAACGGTCGCAACCACGCGGCGGCCTGCTCGAGGTTGGCGAGGACGTTGCGGTGGAGGAGCACCGCGCCCTTGGACACACCGGTCGTACCTCCCGTGTACTGAAGGAACGCGACGTCTTCGTGACCGACGACGACGCCCTTGAGATCGCGCCGCTCGCCCTCCAGGATCATGGCGTTGAAGCGGATCGTGCCCGGAATCTCCCAGCGGGGGACCATTTTCTTCACGCGGCGCACGACGAAATTCACGATCGCCCCCTTCGCGCCGAGCAGGTCGCCGAGCGCCGCGATCACCACGCGCTTCACGGGAGTTCTCGCGATCACCTGCTGGAGCACGTGCGCGAAGTTCTCCAGAATCACGATCGCCTCGGAACCGGAGTCTTTTAGCTGGTGCTCGAGCTCGCGCGCGGTGTAGAGCGGATTGACGTTGACTACGACGTAGCCGGCACACAGGATGCCGAAGACGCACACGGGATACTGCAGACAGTTCGGCATCATCACCGCGACGCGCGCGCCTCTTGCGAGCCCCTTTCCCTGAAGCCAAGCGCCGAAGGCATGCGACATGCGCGCGAGGTCCCCGAAGCTGATCGTCTTACCCATGTTGGTGTAGGCCGGGCGGTCGCGGTACTTCGCGGTATTGCTGTCGAACAGCTCCCCGAGCGAGCGGTACTGGCGGTAGTCGACCTCGGCGGGAACGCCCGGCGGATAGTGCTTGAGCCAGATTCTGTCCATACCTCCCCCTTGTGCCGCGCCTTCTGCCGGGCGCCCGGTCGCCGGGGTCTGGGAGCACGCCTCAGCCCCGAATCACCCTTAGGTTATCGCATTGGCGCGGCGCACGCTCGCAATCATGCTGCTCACCAGCAAAAACTCTCGCCGGCCCTCCCGGCTCCCCGCCTGCCGGCGCAGCTCGTCGAAGTTCTTCCTGCGCCCCTCTTCGGATTTCTCGTTGAGCCGCCTGAGATTCTTGATCGAGTGCTCCTGGACGTATTCGAGGTTCACGGTGCGGCGCTGGCGAACGTAGAGGTCGAGGAGCGATTCGTCCGCCTCGCCGCGGCACACTTTCCCGAGCTTTTCGGTGAGGTTGAAGGAGTCGTGTATCCCTCCGTTCAGTCCGAAGGCGCCCATGGGGTTGTTCAGGTGCGCGGCGTCGCCGGCGAGCAGGACGCGCCCCGCGCGGAAATCCTTTGCCACGCGCTGGTGCACCCTGTAGAGGCTCTTGTACTTGATCTGGTAGCGCTCCTTCCTCCGCAGGAAACTCTGCATGCGTCTCTCGACCATTTCCTCGGACAGGGTCAGGGCCTCTTCCTCCTCGGGCGGCACCGGGAAAATCACGCGCCATATTCCCGGCGGTCCTTCGTCGGGCATCTTGAATATCGCTGCCCATTCCTCCGGATCGGCGAGGTACGCGTTCATGGCGTAGCCGTGCGGCGCATAGTCGTAGGTTGTGCTCGCCACGACGAAGCGCTCGTCCCAGGTGAAGCCGTCGAACCCCACGTCGGTGCACTTGCGCACGGTGCTGCGGCCGCCGTCGGCGCCGACCAGCCAATCGGCCTCGAATATCTCCGTTCCGCCCGGCGTCGCGGCCGTCACCGTCACCCTCTCGGCGCTCTGCGAAACGTCGGTCACCTTATGCGAGAAACACACCCGGGCGTTCGGGTATTCCATGAGCTTCGAAAGAATGATCGGCGTGAGCCGATGCTGCTCGAGATGGAGACGGTACGGATACGGCGTGAGGTCGCCGATTTCGGTCACATCCCACTCGACGATGACGCCTTCCCTGCGGTCGCGGATCTGCCAGCGCGGCACCTTGAGCGCCGTCTTGTGCATCTCGTCCGTGATGCCGAAAGGCGCCATCAGCTCGAGCGAAGGCGGATGATACGTGCCCGCGCGCAAGTCGATCGTGAGCGCCGGCTCGGCTTCCAGCACCAGCACTGAAACGTCCTGCTTCGCGAGCGCGAGCGCCGCCAGCAGCCCGACCGGCCCTGCGCCCGCAACGACGACCTGAGCGTTCTTTGCCATTCCCCGTTGCAGGGATTCTACGTCACGGCCGTTCGGCCGAGCGCACTCGGCGAGCGAGCGCGATGCAGGCGAGCGTCCCCGCCGCAGAGAGGACACCGATCATCCAGTAGCGGGTCAGCTCGCCCTCGGCCGAACGGCCCACGACCAGGCTCGCAACAAAGGAGGCCGCCCCTGCGGCGAGCTGCTGGATCGAGGAATTGAAGCTCATCACGCTGCCGCGCAGGCGGGACTCGGCACCCGAGGTGATCAGCGCCATCGCGGGCACCATGCGCGCCGAGGACGCCGCGAACATGAGCATCGAAACGAGCACCGCGACGAAGAGCGGCGAGCGCGGCAGGCTCGTAATCGCGAGCGCCGCGATGCCCGTGGCCACGGCGGCCGCGGCAAAGACCGCACGCCGGCCGACGCTGTCGCTCCAACCGCCGACCAGGCGCGCGGTGAGCAGCGCTGCAATCCCGGCGACCAGATACACCAGGGGCAGTTGCGCCTCGCTCACGCCTACGTTGGTCACCAGGTACGGCGCGATGAACGGAAACACCAGGAACCCCGAGAACACCAGCAGCGCCGAGAACGCGAAAATCCTCAGATGGTTGGCTTCGCCGAACACGGCTCTGAGCTGGGCGACCGCCTTGCGCTTCCCGCCTGCCGCGAGGTGTGCGCGCACAGGCGGGATGGCGAACCGGGCCGCCAACAGGATTGCCGAACAAAGCGCGGCGAGGAACACGTAGGGAGCGCGCCAGGTGAAATGCAGAGCGAGGTACAGGCTGATCGGCACGCCGAGGATCGAGGCGAGCGAGAAGGCCGACATGACCGCGCCGAAGGCCCGGCCGCGCCGGCTTTCCGGTACTACGTCGGCGACGATGGTAAAAATATTCGCAGCGACCACCCCGCCGAAAGCGCCGGCCGCCGTGCGAGCGGCGAGCAGCGTCGCGTAGCTCGGAGCGAGGGCGCACGCCGCCATGGTCGCCGCAAAACAGGCGTACAGGGCGAGCATCGCGGTCTTGCGGTCGAAGCGGTCGATGACGAGGGCGGAGAAAAACCCCGACAAACTCGCCGCCACGGCGTAGGTCGAGACGAAGAATCCGAGCTGGGTAGGCGAGATGTCGAACGCTCGCATGAGCTGCGTGCCGAGCGGCATCAGCACCATGAAATCGACCATCTGGCTGAACTGGATGCCCGAGAGCACCAGCAGCAACAGCCACTCTCGGCGCATCTCCTGCGGAGCGCTCATGCCTCGACGATCCTGGCTGCCCGCGCGCGCACGCGGATGAACCCCGACATGACCCTCGCGCCCGCTCCGAGGGTCGTGAACGCGAGGCCCCAGGCGAAGGCGCTCGCCCTGCCTCCCGCCAGGTCCAGCACCACCCCCAAGACCAGCGGCGCGACGAGA
>CAYQVE010000193.1:0-6287 GCA_964420785.1 uncultured Enterobacteriaceae bacterium
GCGGCGGTGACGGCGTAGGCCCTGATCTTGCCGCCACGCACCTGCGGAATGGAGTTCGAAGCCTGGTCGATCATCAGTTCGATGCGACCTCCGACGAGATCCAGCATCGCCGGCCCCGAGCCCTTGTAGGGCACGAGCTCGAACCGGGTTCCAGTCGCGTTCTGGAAGTAGATTCCGCCGATGTGCGTCGCCGATCCCGATCCGGCGGTTCCCGCCGAGGCCTTGCCCGGATTGGCTTTCAGCCACGCGATCAGTTCCTTCAAGTCCTTCGCCGCCAATGAAGCGTTCGCGACGATCATCAGCGGATTGCTCGCGATCATCGCCACCGGTTCCAGGTCGTTGAGCAGGTCGTACTGCAGCGGATAGACCGCGCCGTTGACGACATGCGTGCCCCAGTGGCCGATGCTGAGCGTGTATCCGTCGGGGGCAGCGCGCGCGACGCGCCCCACGCCGAGGGTGCCGGCCGCGCCGACGACGCTTTCCACGACGACGGTCTGGCCGAGCGTCTTCCCCATCGGGGCGCCGACGATTCGGGCAATCGTGTCCACCGGCCCGCCGGCGGCAAACGGCACCACCATCGTGACCGGCCGCGACGGATAGTTCTGGGCCCGGGCGGCGGAGAGTCCCGCGAAAATCACCGCGAGCGCAAAAAGCGCGGATCGAGGCCTCATTCTCATCTTCCTAAGCGCCGACCGATCGCCGGAAACCGTCGCCTTGCCCGATTTCCGAGCTCAACCGCCCTCGATGTCGGCAGCTTCGGGAACGCGGAGCGCCGGCGCGGCGTCTATGATGTACCACCCGCCCCAACCCGTTCAGGAGAGCGCCATGGCACGAATCGTAAAACGCAACCGCGACCATCCCTATGAAGTCAAAATCGGCGGCGACGCCCAATACATCTGCGCCTGCGGACTCTCGGGCAACCTGCCCTTTTGCGACGGCTCGCACAAGCTCACCAAGGGCGAGACTCCGGGAAAGCTCCACTGGTACGACGAAGGCGGGAAGCGCCACGACGCGAGGGACGCCTATCCCGAGATCCGCAGCGACGAGTAGCGCTCGGAAGCGCACAGCGCCGCAAAAAACGCCTGCGCCTTCCTAGTACCGCTTTCCAGCGCTGAACTCCACCTTAAGGCGCGCCACCTGCTTTCGCACGGCCTCGAGCTCGGCCCGGGCCGCCTTGGCCTTCAGCACCTTCTCTTCGTGCGGCGCGGCGTCGCCGCTTTCCGAAGACGGGGACGACAAGGCCGCCTGAGCGTCGCGGAAGCGGCTCGCCGCCGCGTTCCACCGCTCGACCAGTTGCTGTTCCTGTTCCCGCCACGCTTTTCGCTTGTCCATGGAGCCGCAGGATATAGAAGCGCCCCGGTTCTGTCGAGGAATGGGCGTTCGCCGCGAGCGAATCGACTCCGCCCTCTTCGGAACCTCCAATGAAAAAAGCCCGGCTGACCGGGCTTTTTTCTGCCTGCGACGCTTGCTACGCGATGGGCTTGATGTTGACGGCCTGGTCGCCTTTCGGGCCTGCCGTCACATCGAAGGACACCTTCTGGTTCTCCTTCAGGGACTTGAAGCCGCTGCCCTGGATCGCCGAGAAGTGCGCGAACAGATCCTTGCCGCCGCCGTCCGGGGTGATGAACCCGAAGCCCTTGGAGTCGTTGAACCACTTGACCGTACCTGTACTCATCTGCACATTTCCTAAAAAATTGTAAGAGGGCTTCCGCCCGGAACGCGGGAACTTCAAGGGGAGAGAAAAACGACGACCTGCTCTTGGAGAATCCTGCGCGCCCCTTATACACGCGCACTCCGGACGCGTCAAGCCCGCTCCGCGCCGGATTGGGCCTCCGGCTTCGCGTCGCGGAGCGCCGCGTCCGGCTGGGGCAGCCCCGAGCAAACCACTCGATTGCGTCCCGCCTTCTTCGCCGCATACAGAGCGTCGTCGGCGTGCTTCATCCATGAATCCGGCGATTCGCCGGGCCGTAGCTCGGCGACTCCGATGCTCAGCGTCACCTGCCAACCTTCGACCGCGCGCGACTCCGCGGTCGAAGCGCGAAGCTCCTCGGCGACGACGGCGGCTGCGCCTTCCTGCGTGTCGGGCAGCAACAGCATGAATTCCTCGCCGCCGATGCGAAACAGCAGGTCGAGCTTGCGCGAGCGCTTCTGGATGAGCGAGACGATGCCCCTCAGCACGCCGTCGCCCGTCGCGTGGCCGAATTGATCGTTGATGCTCTTGAAGCGATCGACGTCGATCAGCAGGAGCGAGGTCGGGGCCGCGTTGCGCCGCAGCCGCTCGATGGCGTCGCTCAGGCAGCGCTCCATGTGACGACGGTTGAAGACGCCGGTCAGCGGGTCCACGAGCGCCTGGTCGAGGAGCCTGCGATGCAGGTCGAGGACGATGCTCAGGACGATGTTGGCGAGCACGATGGTGAGGGTCAGCGTGACGACAAACCGGATGGTGTACGCGAGGCCGATGTAGTAGTACACCAGCGCGCTGATCATCACCAGCAGCAGGATGCTGCCTACGTAGGCCATGCGCCGCGACAGGGCAAAAGTGAAGAGCAGGACGGTGGGATAGGCCCACAGAGCGCCGAAGAAACCCTGGACCTTGAGTGAGACCGCCGTGCCCGCCGCGATGGGGATGAGCAGCAGTATCAGCGGGATGGGCGGAGATTTCTTCAGGTAGATGGCGAAAGCGTCGATCGCGAGAACCAGGAACGCGCACAGGATTCCCACTCCCAGGCCGTGGTTGCCCTGCACGAAGGCGTTGACGGAGAACGGAAGGAGGCAGACCGCGGCGGCGCTCGCGAGCCCGTACAGGATCCGCCCGCGATAGGGGGCGAGAGGATCCTCTCCGGTTTCGACTGGGCTTGGGCCTTCCATCGCGCTTCCCCCGGGTCGCAGTCAGGTACGAGGTCCCATCCTATTACAAAGAAATTCGACGCTGAAACCTATTTTTCCGGCGAAGCTTCGATGCCGGCCATCAACTGGTGACGGCCGTAGTCGTAGGTGTCCAGATTCGATTCGTTTCGATAGTAGCTGTAGTCGATGAACACGCGCCACGGAGCGGTCGTTCGACGGTTCGCGCGCAAGGCGAACCCGTAACGCCGGTCCCTGCGCGTCACCTCGAGGATGCCCAGGACGCCCCCGTCGATGAGATTGGGATCGGCGTAGCGGCTGACGCGATATTCGCCGCGCGCTTCGGCCTGCCACCCCGCGACGTTGCGCAGAGCGACGCTCGCGAAGAGCGAATGCCGCATCGGGGAGGCGCTGATGAATTCGCTTCCCTGCTGGAGATCCCTGCGATGGTTGAGCTCGAGTTGATAGCCGGCGCGCACAAGGGCGCTCGCCAGCGTGAACCCCGCGTCCGCCGACAAACGCTGCTGCCGGCCGTCGAGGTACTCGAAGCCGCCGCCGCCGGCGATGCGTCTGAACTGATAGCGCCCGCGCAGCTCGCCGCCAGAATCCAGTCGCGAGCTCGCCTGCGCATCGAGCGACGCGCCTTGCTCGAGCCGGCCGCCGCCGATGTACGCCGTGTCGTAATAAGCACCGACGCTGGTCTGCACGCTGCCCCAGTAGCGCTCGTGGCTCAAGCCGGCGCGCGATCCGGCGACGTCGAATTGGCGCAGATCTGCGTACCTCCGCAGGACCAGGCTGCCGTGGGCAACCCAGCCGCGCTCGGTGCTTCCGGCCAGACGCTGGGTCGCTGCGACCAGCGCTTCGACGAAGCGGTCGCCCTGATGGCTGACCCCACCCGTCGCGGCGTCCGGCGACAGCGTCGCGTTGCTGTCGTAGCCGCCGGCCAGGGAGATGACGGCGTTCGCCTGCGGCGACGGCGGCACGCCGCGTAGTCTCTCGAAGGCCGTCGCCGCGAGAGCGCGCAAGTTCGGGTCGGTGGTCGCGCGGTGCGCCTGTTCGAAGTGCTCGATCGCCTGCTGCGGGCGCCCCGAGCGCTGCGCGGTCAGGCCGAGGTTGTAGCGGGCGAGGGGGGCAAACTTGGGATCGAGCGTAAGCGCCAGGAACTCGCGCTCGGCCTCCGCGTAGCGGCCCAGCCGATAATACGTCACCCCGAGGTTGTAGTGCAGGCCCGGAGTGTCCAGGCCCGCCGCAAGCGCGGCGAGAAACGATCGGAGGGCCGCTGGGTAGTCGCCCGCGCGAAACGCGGCGACGCCGCGCTCGGCGGCCAGCGCACCGTCCGCCGCGGCGCGCACGGGCTGCCAAGGAACGATGCTCAGGAGTAAAACGACGGCGAAGCGCGAAAGCCGAAAGCCGCCTGTTTTTTCCTTTTGCGTCCTTCGACAACGAATAAACGCGCGCACCCGCCGGAGTGTACTCCGGCGGAGCGCGCATTGACCGGAACGAGTGCTTTACGGGCCCTTGCCCGGGGGCGTCGGCTTGACCCGATTTCGCGCCGCTTCGGATACGGTTTGTCCGAACTCGCGCCCGCTGAGATCCCCCTTGTCGCGCGCCAAGCTTGAGGTCGCCTGGCCGAAGGCCGAGGCTTCCTGCCCCCGGGCCGAGGCCGTGTCGGGGAGCGCGAGGGGCAGCTTGATCTCGCCGGCTTCGCCGGCGGACGCATTGGCGGGCACGACGTCCATCGTCACTTCTAGATCGCGCTGCTGCGCCCAAGCGCCCGAGGCCCCGAGGACGAGAATCGCACCGATCGCAAACCGTGTGAATCGCTTCATGATGCCTCCTGCTTGCCAGCGAACTCCCAATTCCGCGAGCCGGACGGGCTCTACATGCCCGACGTGCCCGCGCTGTCCACTTCGATCTTCAGCCGGAACGTCTTGCTGCTCCCGCCGTGCGACAGGCTCGCAACAAGTTCCTCCTTCGTCGCCCCGCGCACGACCAGGGGAAGCTGCATCAGGTTCCCGCCTTCGCGCAAATCCGTCTGCCAGGAGAGCTCGCGCCGGCCGCCGTAGCCGACGAGCTCGACGTTCTCGGGCAGCGCGAGGCTCAAGGTGGCGGCTTTCAGCGGCTTCGCGCTGTTGAACATGAGGCGCACCGTCTCGGGCCGATCGATCGTCAGCGCCACCGCCTGCACCGGATCCGGCCGCGTCGCGAGGAACACCCCGAGGGCCACGCCCAGCACGAGCGATGCCGCGAGCGCCATGCCGATCACGGGGCGCCACTTGGAGTGTGCCGCGGGCACTGGACGGGTTGCGCGCGACAGGGCCTGGTCCATGAAGCCCGGGTGCAGTGCGGGCGGAGTAAGTTTGCGCAAGGATTCCAGCACCGCCACCGCGTGCTCATGCCGCTGTCGGCAGTCCGGGCAACGCTCCAAGTGCTCCTGAATCGACTTCCGCCCGAGGGCGTGGAGCCGCCCGTCGAGCAAGTCGTCCAATCGCAGTGCGAACTCGCTGCATTCCATTTGATGGATTCTCCTACCCCTTAACACGCTCGCCGGCGGAAAAAGGTTCCATCGGCAGCAGCGCCCGCAACCGCTGGCGCGCCCGGTGCAGGCGCGACTTGAGGGTGCCGAGCGGCGTCTCCAGCATCGTCTCGAGCTCTTCGAGGCTGTACCCCTCGACGTCGTGCATCGCGACCACCGCGCGCTGTTCGGGATTGAGCCTGTCGAGGGCGCGCAGGATGCGCTCGCGCTGCCCGCTGCGTTCGGCGTGCTCTTCCGGGCCGTCCTTCGTCGCGGGCAGGGCATCGAGGGGGTTGTCCTCGCCCTCGGCCTCGGTCACGAGCTCGACGATCGGCGAGCGGGCCCGTTGGCGGACCGAGTCGACGTACTGGTTGTAGAGCACCCGCGCGAGCCAGGGCCGCAGCCGCTCGATCCCGAGCAGCTCCTGGGTGCGGGGAAAGAGCTTGATCAACACGTCCTGGACGAGGTCCTCGGCGTCGGCCACGCTCCCGGTGAATCGCCAGGCCAGCCGATAGAGGTATTCGACCTGCGGGCGCAACAAATCGTCGAAATTCAGCTCGGCCGGCCGGGCGCGGCGGTACGGCGACACGGCGGCCCCGGCTCGGCGGATCGGCAAAACGGGGGGCATAGCTTTAGTCACACGTACGCCCAGCCGAAAACGTTCCCTGCCCAGCCTGCTCGAGCGGAACTTGTGCTCGTTTTCACGGCTAGGTCGGCGCGAACCTTTGGACGACGCGCGCCCGCGCCTTGGCGGCCTCTTCCTCGCGGTTCCTCGGCGCCGCGCTCGTCTCGAGCGAGTCCAGAAGCTTCCTGGAGACTCCGGCTATCCGTTCGACCGCCGCAAGGAATGCGGCTTCGTTCGCTTTCGACGGCTTGTTGAAGCCGCTCACCTTCCTCACGAATTGAAGCGAAGCCGCACGGATCTCCT
>CAYQVE010000194.1:0-6215 GCA_964420785.1 uncultured Enterobacteriaceae bacterium
GCTCCCGGCCTGCAGCGGCATCAGCATCAGGATCGGCTTCGCGGGGTAGGCCTGGGCGGAGCAGGGGAGGGCGACCGCAGCAAGCGCAACGCCCGCCAGGAACCGGATCAGGAAGTTCTTCATCGTCACCTCCTCCCGTGGAGTCGGCGCAGAATAGCACTTCAGGTGGTCGAAGGGTCGCGCGAGGAAAGAGGAACCATGGCCAGCGCTTCAGCAAGCTTTTGGGGTCCGCAGTTCTACGATCGCCTGGGTCCCCTCTGGATGGATTCCTTCGCGGCCGACCTCGTGCGGCGCCTCTCGGAACTCCCGCCCGGGGAGGTTCTGGAGATCGCCTGCGGCACCGGCATCGTCACACGCAGGCTTCGCGAGCGCCTCAGCCCGTCCCTGCGGTTAGTGGCCACCGATTTGAGCAAGACGATGCTCAACTACGCACGCACCAAGCTCGACGGCCGCAAGGGCATCGAATGGCGCGAGGCCGATGCGCTGAAGCTGCCGTTCGGGGACGACAGCTTTGGCGCGGTCGTCTGCGGATTCGGCCTGATGTTCGCGCCGGATCGGCAGGCCGCATTCGCGGAGGCGCGGCGCGTGCTCGTCAAGGGCGGGGCTCTTCTCTTCAACGTCTGGGATCGCATCGAGGAGAATAGGCACGCCCTGGTCAACGCCGAAGCGCTCGAAGCCTTGTTTCCGGGCGATCCCGAAATGAAGTACAGGTTCCCGTACGAGATGAACGATCCGGGCCTGTTGCACGGGCTTCTCGCGGGCGCGCGCTTCCGGGAAACGCGCATCGAAACGAAGCGGATCCCGATCGAGCCTGCGGACCCGCGCAGCATCGCCACCGCGCAGATCCGCGGCACGCCGAGGTCGGCGCTGCTTGAAAAGCGGGGCGTCTCGCTCGATCTCGCCATCGACCGGGTCACCGAAGCCCTCACGAAAGCGGGCGGCAATCCCTACAGGGGCCACGCGCAAGCGGTCGTCGTGCAGGCGCAGGCGATCTGAAGCGACTTTCCTACGCGGGTCCCGCCTTGCGCCAGGCGGCCGGCGGCATCCCGAACTCGCGCTTGAACGCCCGGTTGAAGGCGGCTTCCGACTCGTAACCGCTGCGCTCGGCCACGCGCGCAACGGCGTCTCCGCCCGAGCGCAGCGTCTGCGCCGCGAGCGCCAGGCGCCAGCGCATCAGGTATTGCATGGGCGGCTCGCCGACCAGCGCAGCGAAACGCTCGGCGAGCGCGGAACGGGAAAGCGCCACCTCGCGCGCCAGCTCGTCCACCGTCCACGCCCTGCCGGGTGCGCCGTGCAGGAGTGCCAAAGCGCGCCCGATGTGCGCGTCGCGCACGCCCGCGAGCCAGCCCCTGCCCCCGGGCGGCAGGCTCTCGGCGTAGCGGCGCATCGCCTCCACGAACATGAGCTCGGACAGCTTGGCGAGCATGGAATCCGTGCCCGGCCGCGCGGCCGAGGACTCGCGTACACCGACCCGCAACAGCTCGCGCAGCAGCGCCGCCGCCGGCCCGTCGCCGATCGGGATGCGCAGCACGCGCGGCAGGGCATCGAGCAGCGGGCGGCACACGCTGCGGCTGCAGGCGAGATAACCGCACACGAAGCGCGTGGCCGCGCCGCCGCCGCCGTGGCGCATCTGGATGAAGTCGTTGTCGGCCGCGGCATCTGCTGCGATCAGGCCGGCCGCCTCCACGGGCGCGAGGTGCAGGTCGCTTCCCATCAGGTGCTTGTCTTCCCTTGCAAACAACACCAGATCCCCGGCGGTCGCATCGAGCACTTCCGCGCTGTCGGCCAGCCGCACCTTGCAGCCGCCTTCGGTGCGGAAGTGGAAGAACACCACGTGCTCGGCCCCAGCAAGCCGCGCCCTGACGCTAGCCAGACCGAATTTCGCGTGTATACACCAGGGCGCGGTGAACTCCGCGTTGAGGTAGACGGCACCCTCGAGGCGCACCGACTTGAGAACGTCCGACAGGGCATCCATGGGGTTTCGGGCAAGAACCGCGGGGTTTCGGCCAAGACGCAGCGAGGAGCAAGAAGGATACTACCCTTGCGATAAAGGAGGAAAAACATGATCACAGCGCTCGTTCGACTCCTTGGACTGACGCTCTGCGCGATCGCCATGGGATCGCAGGCCCTTGCGCAGGAGTATCCGGCGAGGCCGATCCGATTTATCGTGCCTTTCCCGCCCGGGGGCACCCTCGACATCACCGCGCGCATCATGCAGCCCAGGCTCTCGGAGGGCCTCGGGCAGACGGTCGTGATCGAGAACCGCGCCGGCGCCGGGGGCGTGGTCGGCACCGAGGCGGCGGCGAAGAGCGCACCCGACGGCTATACGTTCCTTTTCACGTTCTCCGCGCACACGATGAATCCGGCGCTCTACAAGCTGAGCTACGACGTCGAGCGCGACTTCGCTCCCGTGTCGCTCCTCGTGAGCGTGCCGCAGCTGATCGCCGCGCACCCGAACGCGCCTGCGAAGACGCTGCGCGAGCTGGTCGCCGCGGCAAAAGAGCGCCCCGGCCTCTACGCCTACGCTTCGCCCGGCAACGGCACGCCCGGCCACATCGCGGCCGAGCTGCTGAAGCGTAAGACTGGCATCGACATCGTCCACGTTCCCTACAAGGGCGGCGGCCCCGCGCTCGCCGACGCGATCGCGGGCCAGGTTCCGTTCCTCTTCCTCACGGCGCCCGCGGGGCTCCCGTCCGCCCGCTCCGGGAAACTCCGCGCGCTCGCGGTGACCACGCTCAAGCGCACTGCCGCGGCGCCCGAGATCCCGACGGTCGCCGAAGAGCTGAACCTCCCCGACTACGAGGTGGACACCTGGCTCGCGCTGTTCGCCCCGGCCAGGACGCCCGAACCGATCATCGCGCGCATGCACAAAGAAGTCGCCCGGGTCCTACACCTGCCGGAAGTGAGGCAGAAGCTCCTCGAGCAGAGCGCGGACCCGGTGGGCAGCAGCCCGGAGGAGCTCGGGCGCGTGGTGAAAACCGAGCTGAGGAGATGGGCCGAGGTCGTCCGGTCGGCGAAGATCAAGAGCGACTAGATTCGGTTTCGAATTTGCGGTTCGACAGGCTGCAGCACGGGCGTATAACAAGCGGCACGGGCATGCGCCCGTATTCCAGGGAAGGAGACGACATGAAAATCGCGATAATCGCTGCTGCCTTGCCCTTTGCCATGCCGCTTGCCGCGCCGGCGGCCGAAAGCGACCTCTACGGGACGTGGAAGCTGGTCAGCCAAAGCCAGAAACTGGCCGATACCGGTGAAGTCAGACAAGGTCGCGGCAAAACGCCCAACGGCTACGTAAGCTTCACTCCGGACGGGCGGGTGATGAGCATAATCCTGAGCGACAAGCGCCCGAAGCCGGAAAGTGCGGCCAAGATGACGGATCAGCAACGCATCGAGTTGTTCAACACGATGAACGCCTACGCGGGAACGTACAAGCTGGAAGGCAACAAGCTCACGTATTTCTTCGACGCCACACACAACGAGATTCCCGCGCGGGCCGCAGTGCGGCAGATCAAGATCGAAGGGCGCAGGATCACGATGGTCAACGAGCCTGGGCCGGCTACAATGGACGGCAAGATGGTCGTCACCACCACGGTATGGGAGAAGGTGCAGGCGCCCAAGAAGTAGAGCGAATGCAAGCCTGACGCCATCTGCGCCACAACGGCCGCCGCGGGTTTTTCCCCAGCGGCCGGTTTTTTTTGCCGACCCGCCGGCGGCGGGAATCCGATCGCAGAGCGCCCCTCCGCCTCCTCCCGTAGAGCCGGCGCAGAGGATATGATGGCGCGTCGAGACCTGCAAGTGGAGCGCAGGCATGGTTTCAGGGAGCGAGCGGAAAGGACGCATCGCGGTTCGCGCCGCATGCGCCGCAACCTGCGCATTGCTGGCGGGAGCGAGCCCGGCGCAGCAGGACTCCGCCCCAAAGCCCGCCTTCACCGACGCCGAAATCAAAATCATCCTCTCGCACGGGCCGTGGCCCGCGCCCGCGCAGCCCGATCCGAGCAATCGGGTGTCGGGGAAGCCCGACGCGATCGAGTTCGGGACGCGCCTGTTCTTCGACCAGCGCCTCTCGCGAAGCGGAACGCTGTCGTGCTCGAGCTGCCACGTGCCCGAGCGCAACTGGACCGACAACCTCACGCGCGGCATAGGCATGAGCGAGGTCGACCGCAACACGCCGACGGTGATGAACCTGTTCGCGAGCCGCTGGTACGGATGGAGCGGCGCGTCCGACAGCCTGTGGTCCCAGAGCCTGCGCCCGATCCTCGACCCGCGCGAGCTGGCCGCCACGCCGCGCCACGTGGCGCAGCTCGTGCGCGACGACGAGCAGCTCTCCTGCCGCTACAGGAAGGCGTTCGGCGCCCCGCCGTCGCCCGCCGACGACGAAGCGCTGCTGGTCGACGTCGGCAAGGCGCTGGCCGCGTTCCAGGAAACTTTGATCAGCGGACGCACCCCCTTCGACCGGTTTCGCGACGCGCTCGCGAAGTCGGAACAGCCTCCCCTCGGAAGCTACTCCGAGCCGGCGCAGCGGGGACTGAAGATTTTCATCGGAAAAGGCGGCTGCACCGCCTGCCATTCCGGACCCAACTTCACCGGCGGCGGGTTCTTCAACACCGGCCTTTCCCGGTTTGCTCCGCGCGGGCAACCCGATCCCGGACGCCGGGACGCGATCCGGCAGCTGATGGAAAGCCGGTTCAACCTGCTGGGCTCCTACAACGACGACCCGACGGGGATGAGCGCCGCGCGCACGCGCGAGGCATCTCTGGAAAAGGCGGGCTTCGGCGAGTTCAAGGTGCCGTCCCTGCGCAACCTGATACTGACCGCTCCCTACGGCCGCGACGGCGCCACCGAGACCCTCGCGGAGGTCGTGCGCCACTACGCCGGTCTCGATCCCGTCAGCCTGCACGCGAAGGACGAGAAACCCGCGAAGCCCCTGAACCTCACGCCGCGGGAACAGACCGACCTCGTCGTCTTCCTCGAATCCTTGAGCACCTTTTCCAATCCCTGGCGCCCCGACGATGGAGGTCAGTGCTACTGAGTGAAAGTCTCGAAAGCGCGGGACTTCCGCTTTGACGATGGACAGCCGCGAAGACGTTCGCCGCGAGTGCGAGAAGCTCGGTGAGCTCGTCGTGCAGGCCAAGCTCGAATCCGAACACTTCGGAACGGGCAAGGCATTCGCCTGGGAATGGCTGCTGGAACAGCACCACCGCCGCCGCCGGGAAGGCGAGTCCGCGGAACTCGAACGCGCCGAGCGGATACTGAAGGCTGCGGAGGAATCCGCGAGCGCGGCAAGAGCGGCGGCTGCCGGCGCGCGGTCCGCTGCGCGATGGACGATGGTGGCCGCACTCGCCGCGGCAGCGGCAGTCATCGTTTCGTTGGCGAAATACTGGTGCGCCTAGGGAGTATGCACAGCAAAGTGGCCGCATTCGCGCTGCTCCCCAAGGACGATCCCAAGCAAGCGCATCGGATCAGGCAGTACCTGATCGCCGTGGGCACCTCGGTGCTCGTTTGGGCGCTGCTGTTCCTGCTCTACCGGGAGGGATACCTGGAGGAAGCCGGTCTTATCCACGTTACGGGCGGGATGCTGTTTTTCTTCGGCCTTTT
Organism: uncultured Enterobacteriaceae bacterium; assembly: GCA_964420785.1. Classification (GTDB taxonomy): domain Bacteria; phylum Pseudomonadota; class Gammaproteobacteria; order Burkholderiales; family SG8-39; genus VBDM01. Next base: position 5,596 of record CAYQVE010000194.1, read on the forward strand.
CTATGCGCTGTTCCGCTCCGGGCTCAACCTCAAGTTTCGCGATCCCAGCCTGACCGTCGAGATGATGGAGAGCGCGATTGTCGTTCTCACCTGGGCCATGTATCACTCCACCGCCGAGGGGCGCGGCGTGATCATTCTGCTGCTCCCATTCGTATTCTTGTCCGGATTGTTCCGCCTCGGAACCCGGGACCTGCTTGGAGTCGCGGGCTTTTCCGTCATTTGCTACGGGGCGATGACCTTGTTGCTCCTTCACTTTCGGCCGGCGACAATCGATCTGCGACTCATACTGCTGCACTGGGCGGTCCTTGCAGCAGTTCTTGTCTGGTTCGCATTCATGGGCGGGCACATGGCCCGGCTGCGCATGCAGCTGGCGCTGAGCAAATCCGACCTGGAGAAGGCGCTCCACTCCATCCAGGAATTGGCCACGCACGACGAGCTTACGGGCGTACACAACCGCCGCCATCTCATGGAAATGCTGCGGCACGAAAAGAACCGCTGCGCGCGGACCGGAGCGACGTTCAGCGTCGCCATCGTGGACATAGATTTGTTCAAGCAGGTAAACGACAAATTCGGCCATCAGGCGGGCGATGACGTGTTGTGCGGCTTTTCGCGCAGCGTCG
>CAYQVE010000195.1:0-6205 GCA_964420785.1 uncultured Enterobacteriaceae bacterium
CTCCTTCATCCTGCTCGCGGTGCCGTTCTTCCTGCTGACCGCGAACCTGATGAACGTAGGCGGGGTCACCGACCGGCTGGTGCGCCTGTCGCGCTCGATGGTGGGCCATTTCCCGGGCGCGCTCGCCCAGATCAACGTGCTGCTCTCGGTGTTCTTCGCCGGAATCTCGGGCTCCTCGACGGCGGACGCGGCGAGCCAGAGCAAGATCTTCATCGACGCGCAGGTGAAGGAGGGCTACGGCCTCTCTTTTTCGATCGCGATCACAGCGGTCTCGGCAGTGCTGGCGGTGATCATCCCGCCCTCGATCCTGATGATCGTCTGGGGCGGGGTCATCTCGACTTCCATCGGCGCGATGTATCTGGCCGGGTTCCTGCCCGGCCTGCTCATCGCCGCGGCGCAGATGGCGACGGTGCACGTCTACGCGAAGATCTACCACTACCCGGTCTATCCGCGCGCGACGCTGAAGGAATTCTTCTACTCCGCGTGGATCTCGATCCCGGCGTTGTTGACGGCCTTCATCATCGTCGGCGGCGTGCTCCTCGGCTGGTTCACGCCGACGGAATCCGCGTGCGTGGCCGTGCTGTACACGATAGCGCTGTCGGTTTTCGTGTATCGCGAGATGAACCTGAAGCACCTCTACGATTCGTTCGTCGAGACGGGACGGCTCTCCTCCGTGGCGCTCTTCTGCGTGGGCACCGCGTCCGCCTTCGGCTGGCTGCTCGCCTACTACCAGATTCCGCGGGCGCTGCTCGAGAACGTTTCCACCTGGGGGATGGGCATCACGGCGGCGGGGTTCTTCATCGCCTGCGTGTTCCTGGTGGTGGGCTGCTTCCTCGACGCAATCCCCGCGATCATCATCTTCGGCACGATCCTGCAGCCGCTCGCGCAATCGGTCGGAATGAATCCGATCCACTTCGCCATCATCGGAATCGTCTCGCTCGCCTTCGGGCTGGTGACGCCGCCCTATGGGCTGTGCCTCATGATCTCCTGCGCGGTCGCCAAGGTGCCGATCAGGTTCGCGCTCAAGGACACGATGATCATGCTGGTGCCCATGCTCCTCATGCTGGCGGCGATCATCGTCTGGCCCAACATTCCCCTGATCCTTCCCAGGCTGATCGCCCCGGAGCTTCTGAAATGAGCCGCTAGGGCCGCACGGCGGGAGTTTCGATTTTCATTCCGTTCGCGCGCCACATCAAGTAGAGCTCGAGATCCACAAATTCGGGCGCTCCAAACGCGTAGGGTTCGGCGCGTATGCCGGTGAGGCAGTTGCGCAGCCGCCGCTCGAGCGACCCGAGACCCTGCCACTCGAGCCGGTACAGCGGGTACCCGGTCGGGTGCGCCTGCGGAATCACGCTTCCGGCGAGCCGCTTTCCCCAGTTGTCGTCGTGGCACTGGGAGCAGGCGAGGTTGAGCTGGCCCTGGCGGCGATGGAAAGCTTCGCTCCCTGCGTCGAGAAACGGTTTGCTGCGCGCGTCGATCGCGATGTTGATCGGCAGTCCGCGCGATTGCCGCGCGACGTAGGCGGTGAGCGCGAGCAGCTCCCGGCTCTCGTAGGCGAGCGGCGGCGCCTTCTGGCGCTCGGTGCGGCACATGTTGATGCGCTGCTCCAGGTTCACCGGGCGCCCGAGCGCGGCGTCGAAGGCCGGATAGCGCGCCGCGACTGCTTTCATGCTTGCTCTCGCGTCACCATGGCAGTCTGCACACGAACGATCCGCGGCGCCCGCCTTCCTGCTCCAAAGAGCCTCGCCGTCGAGCACCCAAAGCATGCCCGGATTGGTCGCGTCGTCGTCCTGGATCGCGCGCGTCTCCCGGCTCATGAGATCGTAGCCTGAACGGCGCTCCGAAGGCGGAATGTCGCCCGCGCCGGCACCCGCGCAAAGCAGGGACGCGGCGAACAGCAGGGCGGTGCGCAGGCTCACTCGACGCTGATCGAGGCGGTCTCGGTCACGCTGTAGCCGTTATCGCCGACCCACTGGAACGCGAGCGTCCCTGTTTCGGTCGCGATGGTGGAGAACGCGATCAGCGGATTCGCTGACACCGCAGCATGCAGCTCGACGCGATAGACTTCCGTGCCGTTGTAGGTGCAAGTGAAGCGCCTGATGATGTCGCGCGGGATCAGCTCGCCGGTCTGGGTGCGCCGAAACCCGGTCTCCATCGGGTGCTGGGCGAGCGTCTTGACCTCGACGATCTCGCCGCGCTTCGCCCGCGCGGGCACGGTGACGACCGCGCGCGCCATTCTAGATCAAGCCTTCCTCGAGGCAGGCCGAGAGCGTGACCACGACCTCGGCGCTGTCGGACCAGAACGAGCCGTCGCTCATCTGGGCGATCGCGGTCACGCTCTGCGTGTCGGTGAGGCGCACGCGCGTCGCGAGCGTCGCGCGCCCGGCGCGCGGGCCCAGGCGGACGCTCGCCACGTCGGGGAGCGGGTTCTTCTCGGTGAGGACGTGAATCGCCCTGACGTGGTCGGCTTCCGTCATCGGGCTCTCGACCGCGATGGAGAGCGGCACCGAGTTGCCGTTGTCGATGAGGGGCGGGAGCTGGAGCCTCACGCGCCCGCGGCGGAGCTGTGCGTCGCCTACGATCCTGCGCAGCGCTTCCTGGAACGCGGCCCTGCGGTTCGCCGCCAGGTTGGGATCGAGCTGAGCTCTCGCCGCCTCCGGCACGGCGAGGGACATTGCGGCAAGAATCAGGAATTCGCGGCGCGTGGTCCTCATTTTCGTCACCTGAGCGTAGCTAAATAGGCAACGACGTCCTCGATTTGTTCCGCGCTGAGGACCGTCTTGCCGCGATAAGCGGGCGCCACGCGCGCGAAGCCTTCGCTCTTGTAATACGCGGGCATGATGGTTTGCGGGTTGGCCTTCGTCGGATCGACGATTCGCTGCCGGATCTCGCCCTCGCTCAGCCGCGCGGCGTTCCTCAGGTCCGGGGCGAGGTTGCCCTGGAACCGCTCCTCGGGGAACGGCCCGCTGTGGCACAGCAGGCACAAGCCCACCTGCCGGTTGGCCACGATCGCCCGGCCCCGCGCCGGATCACCTTTCGCTCCGGTCAGCGAAGCCGGGATCGAATCACCCGCGAAGGCATTTCCGACGAGGATCGAAAATGCGATCGCGCTAGCCTCACACCATTTCAATGCCGTGGTTCTTCAGCGGCACCGAGCGGATGCGCTTGCCGGTCGCGCGGTAAAACGCGTTCATCACCGCGGGCGCGGCGACGCAGATGGTGGGCTCGCCGATGCCGCCCCAGACCGTGCCGCCGGTCGGCATCAGGATGGTCTCCACTTTCGGCATCTGCGCGATGCGCATCGAGTTGTACTGGTGGAAGTTCGTCTGCTCGATGCGGCCGTCCTTCACCGTGCACTCCTGGAAAAAGAGCGCCGACAGGCCGTAGACGAACGAGCCCGCGACCTGGCGCTCGATCTGCGCCGGGTTCACCGCGTAGCCCGGGTCGGTGGCGGCGACGATGCGGTGCACCTTGACCTTGTTGCCGTCCTTGACCGAGATCTCGCAGGCGGCCGCGACGAAGCTGTCGAAGCAATGCAGGTGCGCGAGGCCGCGATGGACGCCGCTGGGCGCGGGCTTGCCCCAGCCGATCCTCTCGGCCACCGCGTTCAGCACGCCGAGGTTCCTCGGGTGCTTGGCCATGAGCTTGCGCCTGAATTCGAGCGCGTCCTGGCCCGCGGCTTCCGCGAGCTCGTCCATGAAGCACTCGATGAACACCGCGTTCTGGTTGATGTTGACGCCGCGCCAGAAACCGGGCGGCACGTGCGTGTTGCGCATCGCGTGGTCGATCAGCAGGTTCGGCACCGTGTAGCTGAAGGAATGCTCGCCTGATTCGAAGACACCCTGGAAGCTGAGCGGATCACGCCCTTTCTGCGCCTGCACGACCTCAGGACGCACCGCGGCGAGAATCGACTGCCCCGAGAGCCGCATGTGCAGCGCGCTGAGGTTGCCGCTCGCGTCCAGGCCCCCGACGAGCCGGCACTGCATCACCGGGTGGTAGCGCCCGTGGGCCATGTCCTCCTCGCGCGACCACAGCATCTTGATAGGCGTGCCGGGCATCTGCTTGGCGATCAGGACGGCCTGGACGACGTAGTCGTCCGGGTAGGTGCCGCGGCGTCCGAAGCCGCCGCCCAGCATGACGTTGTGCACGTCGACCTTGTCAGCCGTCAGGCCCGAGGCCGCGAGCACCTGCGCGAACGCGCCCTCGCCGTTCTGCGTCGGGCCCCACATCTCGCAGCGCTCCGGCGTCCAGCGAACGGTCGCGTTCATCGGCTCCATGCAGGCGTGGTTCTGGAACGGGAAGAAGTAGACTGCCTCGACCTTCTTCGCCGCCCCGGCGAGCGCGGCCTTCACGTCGCCGCCCGCCTGGTTGCCGACGTAGGCCTGCTCGGCGTCGAGCCCCGCCTTCAGCACCTCGGCGATGTCGGCGCTCGAGATCTTGGCGCTCGGGCCCTCGTCCCACGCGATGTGCAGGGCGTCGAGCGCGGTCTTGGCGTGCCACCAGGTGTCGGCGACCACGGCGACCGCGTTGTCGCCGACCTGCACGACCTTCTTCACCCCCGTCATGCTGCCGACCTGATTCGCGTCGAAGCTCTTCACCTTGCCGCCGAACACCGGGCACTCCTTGATCGCCGCGTTGAGCATGCCGCGCAGCTTGAGGTCGATGCCGTAGGTCATGGTGCCGTTGACCTTCTTAGCGGTGTCGAGGCGCTTCAGCGGCTTGCCCGCGATCTTCCAGGTCTTCGGATCCTTGAGCGGCACGTCCTTGGGCTGCTCGAGCCGGGCGGCGGCTTCGGCCACCCTGCCGTAGGTCGTCTTGCGCCCGGAGGGCTTGTGCGTGATGACGCTGTTGGAGGCAGTGCACTCGGAGACGGGCACCTTCCACTCGTTCGCGGCCGCCTGGACGAGCATCATGCGCGCGGCGGCTCCGCCCTTGCGCACGTACTCGTTCGACTGGCGCACGCCGCGGCTGCCGCCGGTGGAGAACTCGCCCCAGGCGCGCTTGCGCGCCACGCTCTGGCCCGGCGTCGGGTACTCGATCTCGACCTTACTCCAGTCGCAGTCGAGCTCCTCGGCTATGAGCTGTGCGAGGCCGGTGATCGTGCCTTGGCCCATCTCGGCGCGCACGGCTCGGATGAGGGTGGTGTTGTCCGGGCGGATCGCCACCCAGACGGTGATCTCGGGCGAGCCGTCGGCGGCGCGGACGACTTCGGGTCCGAACGGCGGCAGGCGCAATCCGAGGGCGAGTCCGCCGCCCACCGCGGCGCTCGAGATGAGGAACTTGCGGCGGGAGATTTCGAATTTGGGCATGGCTGTCATGGTCGTCTCCCTCACGCCGTCTTCGCGGCCATGTGGATCGCTTCGCGCACCTGCTGGAAGGTGCCGCAGCGGCAGATGTTGGTGATCGCAGCGTCGATGTCGGCGTCGCTCGGCTTGGGGTTCGTCCTGAGAAGCGCCGCCACCGCCATGATCATGCCGGACTGGCAGTAGCCGCATTGCGGCACGTCGTGATCGATCCACGCCTTCTGCACCTTGTGCAGAGTCTTGCCCGAGGCGAGACCTTCGATGGTGGTGATCTTGGCGCCGCTCGCCGCGCTCACGGGGATCGAGCACGAGCGCACCGGGAGCCCGTTCATGTGCACCGTGCAGGCGCCGCACTGCGCGACGCCGCAGCCGTACTTGGTGCCGGTGAGGCCGACCTGCTCGCGGATCACCCAGAGCAGGGGCGTGGTGGGATCGACGTCGACCTCGTGGGACTTGCCGTTGATTGTCAGGCGCATTCCTCTCTCCTTTTGATGCCGGCAGCGGACGCTCCCGGCGCTGATATCATTCCCCCGAGAAGTATGAACCAAACTCGCGCGCTTGCCACTACCCCGAGGTCATAATGCGGTGCAGCACGGCGTAAACAACGCCGGCTGCGATTTAATCCGCCCATAATGGTCCACCGCCCTCGGCGGGCGGACCGCAGCAGTACCAGGCCTACCGCAACCAGGCGGACTTCAAGGAGCTGCGCAAGATCGGCGACAAGCACGCGACCTTCCGCACCTACACCGTCGAGGGTGTGCCGCAGTAACGCGCTCGAATGCGGGCATCTCCGGCGTAGAATCAGGCGCTGGATGATCCCCGACGACCGTCCGATCGCCTACATCGAGCGCACGCGCGCGTACTACCGCGCGCTCGGCTACGGCAATCCCTACGGGTGGGCG
>CAYQVE010000196.1:0-6166 GCA_964420785.1 uncultured Enterobacteriaceae bacterium
GGCGGCGGCCCCGCCCCCGCCCGCCCCGGCGGGCAGCGCCGGAGCCTCGATGGAGGAGGGCCGGGCGGCGATCGCCCGCGAGGACTACGGCGCCGCGATACGCGCCTTCGCTCAAGCGGTCGCACTACCGGAGAATGCGCTGAGCCGCGACGCGCAGGAGTTTCTCGCACTTGCCTACGAGCGCCGCGGGGACACGGCGCGCGCCCGACTCGAATACGAGAACTACCTCACACGCTATCCGGAAGGGGAAGACTCCACGCGGGTGCGCCAGCGCCTCGCCAGTCTGCGACCGGCCCTGCGATCCGCGCCGTTGCGCTCCCCGCCCCAGACGGCGGGAGACGGGCGCTCGATCGTGTTCGGCAGCCTCTCGCAGTTCTACTACCACGGCGCGAGCACGATCGATACGCAGCAGCAAAACGTCACAGCCAATACGCTCGACCGGACCACCCTTTCGCTCACCGACCAGTCGGCTCTCATCAGCAATCTCGATCTCAGCGCCCGCTTTATCGACGAAACGCACGACAACCGCATCGTCTTCCGGGACACTAACACTCAGAACTTCATCAAAGGACAGCACGACACCAACCGGCTGAATGCCGCCTACTACGAATACAGGTACAAGCCCGGAGACGTGTCGGCGCGCGTGGGGCGGCAACCCGGCAACAGCGGCGGGCTGCTCGGGCGGTTCGACGGCGCCTTGCTCGGCTACGGGCTGATGCCCGCATTGCGCCTCAATCTGGTCGGCGGGGCGCCGGTCGATTACGGCGTGACCATCGACTCGAAGCGCCGCTTCCTTGGAACCAGCCTGGAAGTGGGTCCGTTCAATCAACGCTGGAGCGGGAGCGTCTACTTCATCCGGCAGACCATCGACAGCATCATCGACCGCGAAGCGGCTGGATTGGAGCTGCGTCGCTTCGCGCCGCAGGGTTCCTTCTCCTCGTTGCTCGATTACGACACGCTATTCCGCAGGCTGAACATGGGCACGACGCAGGGCAACTGGCTCGCGCCCTGGGGGACGGCCTTTCATTTCCTGGGCGATTACCGGATGACGCCGGCTCTGCAGACTGGCACTGCCACGCTCGGCGAGGCGTCGACTTCGGTGCAGACGCTGCTCGATACTTACAGCGAAGCCGAGCTGCGACGGCGCGCTCTGGCCCTCAGCGCGAAGGCGGCGCTGGCTTCCGCCGGCCTCACGCATCCGCTGAGCCAGGCGTGGCAGGCGGGCGTCGACCTGAACGTGTCGCGCATTTCCCATACCGACGGGACCAACAACGTCCCCGGAACTCCGGGCACGGGCTACGTCAAGACGCTGACCGGACAGATCATCGGCACCGGCCTGTTCGCGGCGCGCGACGTCAGTGTGATTTCGGTGAGCCGGGTCGTGGCTCTCGCGTACGACGGCTCAGCCGGCCGGCTATCGGCCCGGGCACCGCTCGGCGAGCGCTGGACGCTCGACGGCTCGGCTTTCTGGTACCAGCAGAACAACGACAACGGTTCCACCCTGCGGCGCGTCTCGCCCATGGCACGCCTCGCCCATAGATGGGGAAGCAGCATGAGCCTGGAGCTCGAGGCTGGCGCCGAGAACACCACTACGCGCGGCGACGTAGCCGAAGAGAAGACCCGGCGCCGTTTCTTCTCGCTCGGCTATCGCTGGGACTTCTGATAAGCTTCGGTGCGCGATCCCGAGCCGAGGAGTTCCATGCGTCTGCGTTTCATCGTGTTTGCCCTGCTCGCGGCGGCGAGTTTTTCTGCGGCAGCGGGTTCCGTGGACGTCAATCTTTCGAACGACACGATCGAGGGCAAGTTCTACGCGAATGCAGGCGCCGCGGACTGGACCTTCGGGGGTTTGTACAATCGCGACACCAAGGACCGCGCCCTGAACTTGGGCCTGCTTGCGACGGGCGATTCCGCCTTCGGGAATTCGCGAATCGAAGGCGGGCTGGGCGGCAAGGTCTACTCCGTGACCGTAGGCAACGGGCACCTCGTCGCGCTCGCGCTCGGCGGCCAGTTGCGCTGGTTCCCCGGCAACGGGTCGCTTGCTCTCGGAACCTATGCTTTCTACGCGCCCCACGTCGTGACTTTGCTGGACGGCCAGAGCTTCTTCGACATCGGCGTGCGCGCGGAGGTCGAAGTGATCAGGAACAGCTTCGTCTATATCGGCTACCGCCAGGTGCAGGCCGAGCTCGACAACAACGTCAAGCTGAACGTGGACAAAGGCGGTTTCGTCGGCCTGCAGATCAAGTTCTAGACCCGCGTGCCGGCCATGCCGGCGGCAGCGCGGCTCCGCGTTCGGTTCGGAGCCGCGCTCCCTGCGGGTCCGGGCAAGGCTATCTCTTGTCCATCGCCTTGATCGTATCTTCCAGGTTGCGGCGCATGCGGTTGAAGGAGCGCGCCAACACTGCCAGCTCGTCCTTGCCCGACTCGGGCAGCTCCGGGATGGCCTTGTCGGCGCTGCTCGTCCGGCCCATGCTCAGCCGGTCGGCCGCGGCGGAGACGCTCCTCACCGGCCGCACGATGAGCGCGTAGAGCATCAGGTTGAGGATGACGAACAGCGCGGCGAAGACACCGCCGAGCGAGGCCATGAACGTGTAGAAGGCGCGATTCGCGTTCTGGACCGGAAGGGACATCGGCACCGATACCAGCTGGGCGCCGATGACTTCGTTCAACTGCCAGCCGAAGCCGTTGTCTCGCCCGTAGCGCGTGACCATCGCCACGGGCGCCATCTCGGGCGTGGTGTGGCAGGAGAGACAGGCTTGATCCTTGATCTGGAACGGCCGGGCGAGGTACAGCGAAAGACCCGACTCCGAGACCCGGGTTCCCGAGATCTCGGGGCGGACTTCCTTTCTGAACTGGTTGACGACGTCCGCTTCCCACCCCACGGCGCGGTCGCGCGGGTTGGTCGGATTGAGCGCCGCTTCCTTGTATGCGTAGTCCGGATACTTCTTGCGCAGCTGGTTCATCATCTCGGTGGCGGCAAACGCGGGCACCGTCTGGGGCAGGAACTCGTCATCCTTCTGCACCAGCTTGTCGCGCACCTGGCTGACCGTGTACTGGCGCATCGACAATGCCGCCTCCATCATCACGCCCGCGTTGCGCAGGACTTCGTCACGCGCGTTCTTGTGCAGCAAGTTGTAGGAAAGATAACCGGACACAGCGAACCCCAGTACGAATACGAACAGCAACGCCAAGTTGAACTTCAGCCGAAGACCCATGGTTTTCCCCTGTGGTTGACGTCGGGCGATGCCGCGATTTTCTGCGGGTACGCCATTATAGGGCGGCTTGTTTCCACGGCGCATCCGGGCGCGACGGTGACGTGAATTAGTGCCACGCGCTGGAACGGTGCGCCCGGACGGGGCCGCCCGAGGCGGGCCTCGCCGACATCAGGGCTGAACCTTCAAACCCATGAGGCCTGCGATGATGTTCCGCTGCATCTGCGAAGTGCCCGCTGCGATGGTCGCCGAGCGCGCGTCGCGGTAGTGGCGCTGCATGTCCAGCTCCATGCTGTAGCCGTAGCCGCCGAAGACCTGCATGCCCATGTTGGCGCACTTCGCGTAGGCCTCGGAGGAGAAGAGCTTCGCCATCGAGATCTCGCGCAGCGCGTCCCCGCCGCCCGCGGCCATCCACGCCGCGCGCCAGGTGAGGGCGCGCGCCGCCTCCACCTCGGTCGCCATGTCGGCGAGCATGTGCGCGATCGCCTGGTTCGTGCCGATGGCGCGGCCGAACTGCTTGCGCTCTTTTGCGTATTCGAGGGCGAGGTCGAGGCAGGCTTGTGCCGCGCCGACGTTGCCGGCGGCGGAGGTGATGCGCTCGGCCTGCAGCCCGGAGAGGATGCAGTCCCAGCCCTTGTTCTCGCCGCCGACGAGGCGCTCCGCGGGGACGCGCACGTCGTCGAAGAAAATCTCGTAGGTGCCGGTGCAGCGGCGTCCCAGCATGTCGAGCTTCCTCAGCTGCAGGCCTTTCGCGTCGTTGTTCACGAGGAACAGGGACATCCCCTGGCGGATGCCCGCCTTCGGATCGGTCTTCACGTAAACGTTGACGACGTTTCCCTTCGCGCCCGCTCCCGTGGCCCAGAGCTTCCGGCCGCCGATGACATAATCGGCTCCCTCGCGCCGCGCGCTCGTGCGCATCGCGCCGACGTCCGAGCCGGCTTCGGGTTCCGACATGGAGATCGACATCTTGACCTCCCCGGAGAAGAGCTTCGGCAGCCAATGGCGCTTCTGTTCCTCGGAGCCCTTGCGTGCGATATTCAGCCCGCAGAAGACACTGCCCGCGTAGGCCATGAAGAAATCGGCGCTCTTCCTGGAGATCTCCTCCGCGACGATGACGAGGTCGACGACGCTCCCGCCCAGGCCGCCGTATTTCTCGTCGAACGGAATGCGCAATAGCCCGAGCTCCACCCACGCGTCGTAGAGCTCGTAGGGATACGCCTGCTCGCGGTCGAGGCGCCGCACGTACTCGGGGGTGGCGATGCGGTCCACCGCCTTTCTCACGCTGTCGCGCATCATGCGCTGCTCTTCGGTGAGGCTGAAGTCCATCATCGTTTCTCTCAGATCGCGCCGGCGGAGCGAAGGCCGGCGATCTCCGGTGCGGAGAAGCCGAATTCCAACAGGACCCGATCGGTGTGCTCGCCGAGCGCGGGAGGCGCAAGCGGCTCCGACTCGCGCTCGCCGCCGATTCGCGAGGCGCGGCGCATCGCGGTTCGTTTCCCGTAGCGCGCGTGAGTGAGCTCGTGAAACATGCCGAGGTGCTTGACTTCGGCCTCCTGCATCGCTTCCGGGATCGAATGCACGACCGCCGCCGGCACGTCGTGCGCGGCGAGCTTCTCCGCCCAGTAGGCGCGCGGTTTGGCGGCGAAGACGGGCCTCAGCGCCTGCACCAGCGCTTCGTAGTTCTTGATGCGGCCCATGCGCTCGCGAAAGCGCGCGTCCTCGCCGATGTCCGGGCGCCCGACCGCTTGGAGCAGCGCGCGCCAGAATTTCTCCATCGAGGAGACGTGGATGGCGAGGAGTTTCCCGTCCGCGCAAGCGAATGCGAAGGAGAGCGACACCGCGGCGCGCGACTCAGGTGTCATGACGTGACCCGCGTGGGTGTAGGCGGTGAAGGCATCGGGAATCAGCCCCATGCTCGCCTCGACCATCGTGACCTCGACGCGCGCGCCCCGGCCGGTGCGTTCGCGCTCGACCAGGGCCGCGAGCACGGCCATGCAGGCCTGCATGCCGCTCACCTGGTCGGAGAGCGTAGGCCCGAGCGTGCGCGGGTCTTCCGGATCGACGAAGAGACTCATCAGGCCCGAGAGCGCCTGGCCCACCGCGTCGTAAGCGGGCCGGTCGCCATAGGGGCCGTCTTCTGCGAACCCGGCGATCGAGCAGTAGACGAGGCGGGGGTTGAGCGCGCACAGGGTCGCGTAATCGAAACCGAGCCGCTTCATCACCCCCGGCCGGAAATTCTCCAGCACCACGTCAGCCTGCCGCGCCATCCTGCGAAACGCCTCCTGCCCGCGCGGCGAGGCGACATCGAGGGCGAGGCTCAACTTGTTGCGGTTGAATGCGCAGAAGTTGTGGCTGTAGCCCTGCGCGTTCGCGCTGAGACCGAACTCCCGGAACGCGTCGCCGCCCTGCGGCCGCTCGACCTTGACGACGCGGGCGCCGAGATCGGCGAGCTGCAGCCCCGCGTACGGGCCTGCGATGAACTGTCCCAGCTCGAGAACGCGTACGCCTTTCAGCGGACTCGACATGCGCGCGCGTCCTTCAGCCGCGCTTGTAGGTCTCGAGCCCGGGGCGATACGCCTTGTCGTCGAGGAACTGCTTCATGCCCTGTGCGCGTCCCTGTTCGCGGTCGAGAAATCGCATTTCCATCTCTTTCGCCTTGAGGTAGTCGGTCGCCTGCTCGACGTCCATTCCGCGCACGTGGTGCATGACTTCCTTCACCGACTTGTAGACTTGCGGATTTTTCGCGAGCAGCGTCTTCGCGAGCTTCACGGTCTCTTCGCGCAGCTTCGCGCGCGGCACGGCGCGGTTCACCAGGCGTATCTGCGCGGCGACCTTGCCGTCGAAGGGCTCGCCGGTGAGCGCATACCACTTCGCGTCGCGGTAGCTGCAGGCGTCCAGCATCACTTTCGCGACGAGTCCCGCCGGCAGGATGCCCCAGTTGATTTCCGACAGGCCGA
>CAYQVE010000197.1:0-6128 GCA_964420785.1 uncultured Enterobacteriaceae bacterium
TGAAGGACGTTTCGCCGACGATCTACTTCAACGTGCCCCGCGGCTTCGACCTGCTCCTGCCCTTTCTCGAGAGGGACGCGGCGCTCCGGCGCAGCTTTTTCCGCGACCTCGACTGCATGGTGTACGCCGGAGCGTCTCTCCCTCAGAACCTGTGGGAGCGCATGCAGCAGCTCGCGGTCGCCGAGCGCGGCGCGCAGCTCCCGCTCATTTCCGCGTGGGGTTCGACGGAAACGGCGCCGATGGCGACGGGCGTGCACTACGCGGTCGATCGCGCCGGCATCATAGGGCTGCCGGTGCCCGGCTGCGAGCTGAAGCTCCTGCCCGCGGCGGGCAAGCTCGAGGCGCGCGTGAAGGGCCCGAACGTCACGCCCGGCTACTGGGGCCGCGACGATCTCACCAAGGCCGCGTTCGACGAAGAAGGCTACTACCGCATCGGCGATGCATTGAAGTTCGCCGATCCGGCAAAGCCCGAGCAGGGGCTCGCGTTCGACGGGCGCATTGCCGAGGATTTCAAGCTGTCGACCGGCACCTGGGTGCACGTGGGGGCTGTGCGCGTCAAGCTGATCGCGGCGGGCGATCCCCTGATCCAGGACGCAGTGATCACCGGCCACGAGCGCAGCGAGGTCGGCGCGCTGGTGTTTCTGAACGCTGCGGCCGTCAAAGCGAAGGGGCTCGACGACACCGGGGTGCGCGAGCACCTGCGCGCGGCGATGAGGAGGCTTGCCGCCGAGGCCGGCACAGGCAGCTCGACCCACCCGGTGCGCGCGCTCGTCATGAGCGAGCCGCCCTCGATCGACGCGAACGAGATCACGGACAAGGGCTATATCAACCAGCGCGCAGTGCTCGAGCGCCGCGTGCCGCTTGTCGAGAAGCTGCACGCCGATTTGCCGGCCGCCGAGGTCATCCTCGCAATTCACTAGAAGGGAGCATCTCATGACACGAATGATCAGCAGCTTGCTCGGCCTCGCAGCGGCCAGCGTCGCAAGCGTTGCCGGTGCTCAGGAGCCAATCCGCATCGGCGTCCTGAACGATCAGACGAGCGTGTACGCAGACTTCCAGGGCAAAGGCTCGGTGCTCGCCGCGCAGATGGCGGTCGAGGACTACGGCGGCAAGGCCGCGGGACGCAAAGTCGAGGTGATTTTCGCGGACCACCAGAACAAGCCCGACGTCGGATCGGTCGTGGCGCGCAAGTGGCTCGATCAGGACGGGGTCGACCTCATCGTGGATATTCCGAACTCCGCAGTCGCCTTGGCGGTCAACGAGATCGTGCGGCAGAGGAACAAGGTGTTGACAGGCTCGGGGGCGGGAAACGCGGAACTCACCGGATCGAAATGCTAGCCCAACACCGTGCACTGGACCTACGACACCTGGTCGTACGGGCACTCGCTCGCAAAGGCCGTGGTTCAGCGCGGCGGCAAGACCTGGTTCTTCATCACGGCAGACTACGCTTTCGGCCACGATCTGGAGAGGCAGGCGACCGATCAGCTGGTGAAGGACGGAGGCAAGGTCCTGGGCGGCGTGCGCACGCCGATTGCGACCCCCGATTTTTCGTCCTTCCTGCTGGCCGCGCAATCCTCCGGAGCCCAGGTGGTCGCGTTGGCGGTCGCGGGCGGCGACACCACCAATTCGATGAAGCAGGCGGCGGAGTTCGGGCTGCCGGCCAGGCAGAGCATCGTGTCTCTCATTTTCGGCATCAACAACGTGCCCGCGCTCGGGCTCAAGGCTTCGCAGGGGGCGCTCACCGTGAACCCGTTCTACTGGGACATGAACGAGGGCACGCGCGCGTGGTCGCTGCGCTTCCGCAAGCGCGCGCACAACGCCGCCATGCCGAACGACATGCAGGCCGGGGTCTATGCGTCCGTGCTGCATTTCCTCAAGGCGGTCGACAAGACGGGCGGCGCGGGCGACGGAAAAGCGGTCGTTGCCGCAATGAAGGCGATGACCACCGACGATCCGCTGTTCGGCAAGGGCCGCATCCGCGAGGACGGCCGCAAAATCCACCCGATGTATCTCCTGCAGGTGAAATCGCCCGAGGAGTCGAAGGGCGACTGGGACTATTTCAAGGTCGTCTCGAGCATTCCTGCGGAGCAGGCGTTCCGCCCCCTGAACGAGGGCAATTGCCCGCTGGTCGCGGGGAAATGATCGCGCGCCCCCGGTTTCAAACCTCTACGACGAAGTCGAACCTTCCTTCGCCGGCGCCCTTGCCGGCCATGCGCATCTCCAGGTCCGGGCGGTAAAGGCCGTCGCGGCGGTTGCCGGGCTCGTCTCTGAAGTAGAGCTGCGTGGTCAGGACCCGCTTGCCGGGGGCTTGCACCTTGACGTGGATATGCCGCGCGCGGCCGGGGTATTCCGCCGGAACGATGGTTTGCAGGCGATAGCGCCCCTCCGCGTCGGTGAACTGGTGGCCGCGATAGCGAAAGCCGCGGTTGTCGTACTCGCCGTCCTCGTCCGCGTGCCAGAAGTCGAGCAAGGCGTTGGCCACGAGCTCGCATCGGGCGGACAGGACCTGTCCCGTCACGATCAACCGCGGGGCCTCGGACTGCGGCTCCACCAGGGAACTGCGGCGCGGCGTGTTCGTCTTGAAAAAAGGCCCTTCGGTCTGATGCGCGGTCAGCTCGCCGCAGGTGAGCGGGCGCGTTTGCGCAAAGGCCGGAACGATGGGGAGCGCGGCCGCGGCGGCAAGAAGCCGGCGGCGGATCATCGAGGTCATGGTTTCCTTCCGCTGTGCTAGTGGATCTCGGGGTCGGGAGTAGGCGCGGTGCCTTCGAGGAAATCGAAGTCGCAGCCTTCGTTCGCCTGGCGGATGTGCTGCGAGAAAAGCGCGCCGTAGCCGCGCTCGAACTTGCGCGCCGGAGCTTTCCACGCGCGCTTGCGCTTCATCATCTCGGCGTCGTCGATCAGTACCTGCAGGCGGCGGCGCGGCACGTCGAGCTCGATCGTATCGCCGGTCTTCACCAGCGCGAGGGGTCCGCCGACCCAGGACTCGGGCGCGACGTGCAGCACGCAGCAGCCATACGCAGTTCCGCTCATTCGCGCATCGGAGATCCGCACCATGTCGCGCACGCCCTTCTGCAGGAGCTTTTTCGGGATCGGCACCTCCCACTCGGGCATGCCGGGCGCGCCTATCGGTCCCGCGTTCCTGAGCACGATCACGGAATTCGCGTCGACCTCGAGCGCCGGGTCGTCGAGGCGCGCCTGCAGGTCTTCGTAATCCTCGAAGACGAGCGCACGGCCCTTGTGCTGCAGCAGGCGGGGCTCCGCGGCCGCCGGCTTGACGATCGCGCCGTCGGGCGCGAGATTGCCGCGCAGGACCGCGAGGCCCCCCGAGGGAATCAGCGCCTTTTCGCGCGACAGGATCACGTCGGGGTTGAAGATCTTCGCGCCTTCGAGGTTCTCGCCCAGCGTCCTGCCGCTCACCGTCTTCGCGTCCAGATCGAGCAGGTCGCGGATCGCGTCGAGCAGCGCGCGCAGGCCGCCCGCGTAATAGAAATCCTCCATCAGGTATTTGCCCGAGGGGCGCAGGTTGGCGACCACGGGAGTCTTGCGCGAGATCGCGTCGAAGCGCTCGAGGTCGAGGGGCACGCCCGCGCGCCTCGCCATCGCGATGAGATGAATGGCGGCGTTGGTCGAGCCGCCGCAGGCGAGCACGCAGGTCACCGCGTTGTCGAACGAGGAAGGGGTGAGGAGATTTTTCGGCGTGGCGTCCTCCCACACCAACTCGACCGCGCGCTTTCCGGTCGCGGTCGCCATCTTCGCGTGGTGGGAGTCTGCAGCGGGGATCGACGCCGAGCCCGGAAGCGCGAGGCCGAGCGCTTCCGCGGCCGAGGTCATGGTCGATGCCGTGCCCATCGTCATGCAGTGGCCGGGGGAGCGCGCGATGCCTTCCTCGATCTCTTCCCAGTCGTTCTCCGTGATCGTTCCGGCGCGCAGCTCCGCCCAGTACTTGCGCGAGTCGCTGCCCGAGCCGAGCACCTGCCCGTGCCAGTTGCCGCGCAGCATCGGCCCGGCGGGCAGGTAGATCATCGGCAGTCCCATCGACACCGCGCCCATCACCAGGGCAGGCGTCGTCTTGTCGCAGCCGCCCATCAGCACGCAGCCGTCGGCGGGATACGAGCGCAGCAGCTCCTCGGTCTCCATCGCGAGGAAGTTGCGGTACATCATGGTGGAGGGCTTCTGGAACGGCTCGGCGAGGGCGATCGCCGGCATCTCGATCGGAAAGCCGCCCGCCTGCCACACGCCGCGCTTCACTTCCTCGGCGCGCGTCCGGAAATGCGCGTGGCAGGGATTGATGTCGCTCCAGGTGTTGATGATGGCGATCACGGGTTTCCCCGCGTAATCGCTCTTGTCGTAGCCCATCTGCGCGGTGCGCGAGCGATGGTCGAAGGTCTTGCGATCGCCCACGCCGTACCAGCGGTGGCTGCGCAGCTCTTCGGGGCGTTTTCTCGCGGGCATTCGGGCGGTCTTGATCTTGAGCCGCAATTCTACCCGGACAATTCCGGGGCGCGTACTGCTTTTCGCCGGCAAACGCGATATCCTCTTTGCTCTCGCGGAGCGAATCGGCTGCGACCCGAGGAGGACCCGGAATGCAAGTTATGCGGGGCAAGAGGAAAGTTTTCGTTTGCGCGGCGCTCGCTGCGCTCGCTGCTCCGAGCCTCGCCCAGGAATGGCCGAAGCAGCGTCCCGTGCAGTTCGTCGTCGCCTTCGGCCCGGGAAGCACGACCGACATCGTCGCTCGCCTGGTCGCGCAGAAGCTCGGCGAATCGCTGGTACAGTCCGTGGTGGTGGAGAACAGGCCCGGGGCGGGCGGAAACATCGGCGCCCAGTTCGTCAAGCGCGCCGCGCCCGACGGCTACACGGTGCTCGTGATCAGCGTCGCCTACGCGGTGAACCCCAGCCTCTACGCCGATGCGGGCTACGATCCGCTGAAGGACTTCGCGCCTGTCATACACGGACCCAGCACGCCCAACATCATCACCGTGCATCCTTCGGTCAAGGCAAACAATCTGCAGGAACTGATCGCGCTGGCGAGGAAGGAGAAGCTCGCCTACGCCTCGTCCGGCATCGGCACGACCACGCACCTGTCGATGGAGCGCATCAAGACCGCGACGGGCGTGGAGATCACCCACGTGCCCTACCAGCCGGCTCAGGCCGTGATTGCCGCGGTTGCGGGACAGACGCAGATCTCGAGCACCTCCATGCCGCCCGCGGTGCCGCAGATCAAGGCGGGCAAGCTCCGCCCCATTGCGGTGACGAGCGCGCAGCGCTCAGCCGCCCTGCCCGAGGTGCCGACGGTGAACGAGCAGGGCTTCAAGGACTTCGACGACCTGACCTGGATCGGGTTCTTCCTGCCTGCGGGCACGCCCGCCGGCGTCGTCAACCGGATGAACTCCGAGATCAACCGCGCAGTCGAGCTGCCCGACGTCAAGGAAAGGCTTTCGCAAAACGGCCTGACCCACACGCGCAACAGTCCGGCGGAGTTCGCCGCTTTCATCCGCGAGGAAATCCCGAAGTGGGCGAAAGCGGTGAAGGACTCGGGCGCGAAGGCGGATTGAGCAGCGGCATGATCGACAAGATCGTTCCTTCGCTCGAAGCCGCGCTCGCAGGCGTGCGCGACGGCTCGACGATCCTCGTCGGCGGGTTCGGCGGCGCGGGCGTCCCCGAGGAGCTGATCGACGCCCTGATCGCGCAAGGGGCGAGGGATCTGACCATCGTCAACAACAACGCCGGCAACGGCGAGGTCGGCGTCGCGGCGCTGCTCAAGGCCGGACGCGTGCGCAAGATCGTCTGCTCGTATCCGCGCACGGCCGATTCCTACGTGTTCGATGCGCTCTACCGCGCCGGGAAAATCGAGCTCGATCTCGTGCCGCAGGGAACGCTCTCGGAGCGCATGCGCGCCGCGGGTGCGGGCATCGGCGCCTTCTACACGCCCACCGGCTACGGAACGGATCTCGCGAAGGGCATGGAAACGCGGACGATCGACGGCAAGGGCCACGTGCTCGAATCCCCGATCCGCGGCGACGTGGCGCTCGTCAAGGCGGAGCGCGGCGACCGCCGGGGCAAGCTCGTCTACAGGAAGAGCGCGCGCAACTTCGGGCCGACCCGGGGCAGCGCGGCGCAGTGCACCCACC
>CAYQVE010000198.1:0-6111 GCA_964420785.1 uncultured Enterobacteriaceae bacterium
AAGGGGCGTTAGCTCAGCTGGTAGAGCAGCGGACTCTTAATCCGTTGGTCGTAGGTTCGATCCCTACACGCCCTACCAATAGATTCAGCAGCTTAGCCAATTGCTGGTCCTTCCTTTACCGTATCTCCCGCGGTTACGCCCGGTCTACTTTCCCTCGTCCGAAAGCGGCTTGCCCTTATCGACTACGTAGACTACGTACAGCTTCAGCGCCTTGTCGCCGACCACTTTGAAGCCTGCGTGCCACACGCCGCGGAGGTTGTAGGCGTTTCCAGCTGTCGGCAACATCTGGGGCGCTTTACCAGGATCCTGAATCATCGCGCCTTCAACAACGTAGGCTGTTTCAATCCCGTGATGAAAGTGGCGCGGAACCGAAGCTCCCGGCGGAACGTCGACGATCGCAGTGATTACCTCCATTCCGTTCGCAGGGGTGAGGTCGGCCTGATGCAGTATCGTTCGCTTCAGCTCTTGAGCGAGCGCAGGACAGGAAGCCAGCGACGCAAAAAGGCATGTCACGAATACAACGAGTCGCGCGGTGGATTGCATTCTTTCCTCCTTAAGGCAAGCGCAAGAATCTTCGACGCAGATTGGCGCGCCGCGTCAGTTCCCCGCGAGCAGGAACGCCCTGGCTTCGCGCACCTCGGCCCGTTCCTGTTCGGCATTACGGCCGAGCGCCGCGAGTTTTTCGAAATATGCGCGCGCTTTGCCCCGATCGCCGGCCGCCTGTGCAGCTTTGGCGGCTCCATAGAATCCGCGTAACCGATTCGGCGCGACCTGCAGCGAAGCCTCATAGGCTTGCAGTGCCAGGGCCGGGTGGCCGGTTTCCAGAAGCAGATCGCCGAGCATCTCGCGCATCGGGTAGAGTCGGTTCTCCATCGCAACGTGCTTCTCCGTCGAATCTTCGAGATCGGCGGCCGCACGCAGGAACTTGAGCGCATCGTCGTTCTGACCCTCCGCGCGTGCTCTCCAGCCCGTGGCGGCGAGTATCAAGACCTGAATCTGCTCGGCCCAGTAACTGTTCTCCGCCGACCGGGTCAGCGCCTGGAGTCGCTCCGTTTCATCTCTTGCCACTGCAAGATTGCCGGTCTTTGCGGCGCCTACGGCGCGCGTGAACCGCGGTATCGCTTCGGCATAGGTGTATTGATTGAGCGGAACCGCCAAGGTCGACGCCTCAGACCATGCTGCGCGCTCGAGAACGTAGCGCGACGCCGGAGCCATCGCACCTGTATCCGTACCGTAAATTCGCGCCCCACTGAATTGGGTTACTGCCCGCAACTCGCCGATGATGCGTTTTGCCTCGCGGTCCCTGCCGAGCTGCAGATACGCGTAAGCCATGAAGTCCTGCGCGTGGGGCTCCTGCGAGAACGTCGTTCCCGGGGCGTTCGCCGCGGCATATTCGCGAGAGGCCTTCACCGCTCCTTGATTGGAGCGGATCGAATCCTCCCACCTTCCAAGTATCGAGTAGATGTGCGAAGGCATGTGCTGCGCGTGCGGCGCCGATGGCGCCAACATGGCG
Organism: uncultured Enterobacteriaceae bacterium; assembly: GCA_964420785.1. Classification (GTDB taxonomy): domain Bacteria; phylum Pseudomonadota; class Gammaproteobacteria; order Burkholderiales; family SG8-39; genus VBDM01. Next base: position 1,514 of record CAYQVE010000198.1, read on the forward strand.
TATTTGTCCGCCGCCGCCACGCCGCGCTGCGCCAGCGGCTCGAAGTCGTAGGTGTGGATGATGTAATGCGCGAGCCCCGGGTGCGCGGGCTGCTCCCTTTCGAGCGGCTCGAGGATCGCCCCGGCTTTGATCTGCCTCGCGTACGTCTTGTCTCGATGGTCAACGGCTTCGAGCAGTGCCAGAGCGTAGAAAATCGATGCCTCCTTGTCTTCCGGGTACTTGCGCGCGAGCCGCTCCATCGCCTGCTCGTAGCGTTGGCTTCGTGTCGAGGCCGGGACTTTGTCGTAGTCCTTGTAGACCGCCTCCAAGGCGTCGAGCCAATCGCGCTCCCGCTCGGTCTTCGCGACGCTCTTGCCCTGCTGAATGAAGTCGAGGGCGCGCTTGAGGTTCTGCTCCGGCCATGGGGGCACCAGGGGATTGGGTCGCTGACTCACGGCCAGCCCCCAGTAGGCCATAGCGCACTGCGGATCGGCCTTGACGACCGCCTCGAATGCCTTGATGTGCTCGGGAAAGAAAAACGAGTGGAGCATGGCGACCGCATGCTCGAACTGTCCCTGCACCGCGGGGTTGCACGAGGTCGAAAAGTGCACCTTGCCGAACCGCCCCTGACTGCCTTGCCCTACTGCCTCTTCTTCGTGAGCCCACAGGGGGCGGGCGACGAGCGCGGCCAACGCCGCGGCGAGGATCATCATCGGCTTCGTCATCTTGCATCCTCCCTAGGGATCCTGTCACCTTCGCACGGCACGATAATGTTTCGCGCTTGATGTGTCCAATTCATTTATTGCCATATAATCGATGAAAAATTGGAATGCATCCGAAAATGAAGCTCGCCCAGCTGCGCACTTTCGTCGCCATTGCCGACAGCGGTGGATTCGCCCGCGCCGCCATCCGGCTGCACCTCACCCAGTCGGCGGCCTCCCGACAAATCCACGCACTGGAAGCCGAGTTGGGCGTGGCGCTTTTCGACCGGATCGGCCGCCGCATCCACTTGACATCGGAGGGCGAAGACCTGTTACAGCGTTGCCGGCGTGTGCTAGCGGAGGTCGATTCGGTCGGCGAGCGCGCGCTCTCTCTCAAGACCGGGCAGACGGCGGGAGTGCTTCGTGTCGGGGCTACGCCGCAGGTGATCGAGACCCTGCTCGCGGATTTTCTGGTGCCCTACCGCCGACGTCACCCCGGCGTCGAGGTGCAACTGACCGAGGAAGGCGGTGCCCAGCTGCCGAACCGGATTGAGCGTGGCGATGTTCACCTCGCGATCATGCCGGCGAGCGGAGATTTCCACGGCAGGCTGCTCTACCCGATGTACCTCCTGGCCGTGTTGTCGGAAAAGCACCGTTTCAGCCGGCGTCCCGTGCTCGACGTGGCGGACCTGGCTGACGAGTCCCTGTTGCGACTGAGCCGCAGCTTTGCGTCGCACGCCTGGTTCGAAGCCGCATGCCAGGTCGCCCGCATCCGGCCGCGCGTGCTGTTGGAAAGCGGCGCCCCGCAGACGTTGGTTGCGTTAGCGAGAACCGGCTATGGAATCGCGGTGGTTCCCTCGCCCGTACGGATTCGCCGTGAGCGGGTCCGCATCGTCCCGCTGGTCCACCGCGGCGAGCCGATCGGACGGTGGGCAATCGTCGGCTGGGACCCGAGAAGGTTCCTGGCGCAGTACGCCGAGCAATTCGTCATGGAGCTCGTGGCACATGTCCGCGGCGATTATCCGGGGGGAAAGGTCCTACGGCGTGCACCACCCTTGCCGCGACCTATAGGCCTCGGCCGGTTGATCTGAACAGGCCGCTCGCATCACTCTGCGCGGATGCCGGCTTCCTTCGCTTCCGCGCTCCATTTTGCGATCTCGCTTTGGATGAAATCCGAGAACGGATCGGGACTCAAAGGCGACACGTTCAAGCCCGCCGACTCGAACCGGCTTTTGATTTCGCCTTTAGCCACGATTTTCGAGGTCGCGTCGTAGAGCTTGCCCACAACCTCGCGCGGGGTTCCCGCAGGCGCGACCAGTCCGTACCAGGCAATCGTCTCGAAGCCGGGCAGTTCCTCGGCGACCGCGGGAAGATCAGGCGCAAGCGCAGATCGCCTTGCCGAGGTCACCGCGAGCCCCCTGACCCTTCCGCCCCTGATCTGTCCGAATGCGACGGCGAAATCTGCGAAGGTGAATTCGACGCGCCCCGCTAGGACGTCGGCAACGGCCAGGTTGGAGCCCTTGTACGGGACATCGATCGTGGAAAAGCCGCCCCGCGATTTCAGCTTGGCGATCGAAACCTGGGAGCCGGCGGTACCGTAGGCTGCAGTCATCGAGCCCGGTCTAGCGCGGGCGAGGGCGAGGAACTGTCGCAGGTCTTGCGCCGGGAAATCCGACCGCACGACGAGCACCATCGAAGTCGTCAGCAGGCGCATGATCGGCGCGAAATCCTTTGCAGGATCGTACGGAAGCTTCCTGAATAGAGCAACGCTCGCTGCCTGTGTGGTATTGGTCGCAAGCAGCAAGGTGTACCCGTCGGGTGCGCTGCGGGCTACTTCTGCGGCGCCCATCGTGCCGAGAGCGCCCGATTTGTTCTCGACGATGAACGGCTGACCGAGCGCATCGTGCAATCGAGGGCCGATCACTCGCGCGATCTGGTCGGGAGCGCTTCCGGCAGGAAACGGCGCGATCAGTCTGACTAAACGGTTCGGATAGCCTTGCCCAAATGCGACTGCCGCGCCACCCACCAGGGCGATCGTTGCGAGGACTCCCATCGCGATGCGCGCTTGTCGCATGACCAGGACTTCATTGAGCCGCGGCCGCGCCCCCGGGGCGCCGGGCCGGGAGGCTGCGCCTCGACACCAGGCCGGAGATCCACTTCACCGACTGGCGCGCCCGCTCCGCGACCATGGGCAGGGGCAGCTGGCGGTAGTCGTCGTTGAAGACCTCGAAGCTGTAGTCCCCGCGATAGCCCATCCTGTCCAGGGTGCGCACCATCTCCGCAACCCGCTCGCTGTGCACGCCTTCGCCGGGAAAAACCCGGTAATGCCGCGCGGTCTCGATGCGATCGTCGGGGGAGCGGATTTCCTCCCACATGAAGTCGGAGAGCTGCACCAGGAACACCTTGGCGGCATCGATCTCCTGCAGCGCCTCGAGGTGCGTCTTGTTGGCGAAGATGTGAAACGAGTCCAGCGCGAGGCCGAGGTTGGCACGGTCGGCCCTCTGCACGAGCTCGGCCGCGCGCGGAAATTCGTTCACGTGCCGGCCCCAGGAGAGGGCCTCGTAGGCGATGCGGATATTCAGGGGCAGGGCGAGCATCGCGAGCTTTTGCAGGTCCCTCACCAGCGATTCCGGATCTCCGGCCGCGTGCGCCGAAGTCGACGAGCACGCGAGCAGCACTTCCGACTCCAGCGCGCGGCACATCCGCAGCATGGCCTTCGCCACGTCGACCTTGTAGGCGTGCAGGTGGCCCGACAGGCCCTCGAAATCGCGCAGGACTTGCAATCCCGTGACGCGCAAGCCGCTTGCGCGCACCGCCGCGATGGCGGCGTCCTCGCCTCCGGGATGTCCGACGAGATCGCCCGCCGACAGCATCACCTGGGTGAAGCCAGCGCCCTGGATAGCGCGCAGCTTCGCTTCCAGCGGTCCGGCGAGCGTGATCGTGTCCATGCCGAAGTGGTCGAGGTTCATGGCTTCAGGTGGCTCACGACCAGCTCGAAATTCACTCCTCCCAGATAAGCCTGCGTCAGCGCGCCCTTCTGGCTGGGCTGCACCGGGCCGCGCTCCACGAACCCGATGCCGCGCTCCTGCAGGGCGCGCGTGGCCGCCGGTATGTCGCGTGCGCCGAGGCCGAGGCGCACCAGGGCTTCGTCCCAGTGGATTTCCTCCGATCCGGGCGGCGGCTCGATCAGCTGCAGGTAGAACTTGCGGCAGGGGCTTTCGAGCAGCGTGCCTCTCGGCAGGACGCCGAAATACTGGCCCTGCGGCAGCACCGAGAAGGCGAACAGGCTTCGATAGAAATCCAGCCAGTCGGCGGTGCGCTCGAGGAGGATGGCTTGCACCACGCCGAAGTAGTGCAGGCCGGCGATCGCGGGCGGCCGCGGATCGGCGCCCGTCAGCGGCACGAAATCGACGTCGTAAATCGAGAAATCGCCGTGACGGTCGACGAAGTAGATGAGGCTGTCGCCCACGCCGTGGATTCCCGGGATGTTGAGCTCCATGGCGGAAGCCCGCGTCGGCATGTCCCAGGCGCCGAGATCGAGCGCGCGCCGATGCGCGTGGGCGGCGTCGCGCACCCGCAGCGCGATCGCCGCCAGCGCGGGCGTGCTTCCGGGCGAGGACAGTCCCGGCAGCGCATCCGGGTGCGCATTGACGATCAGGTTCATCGAACCCTGGCGGTAGAGCAGCACTTCGCGCGAGCGGTGCCGCGCAACGAACGAGAACCCCATTTTCTGGAGCAGGCTGCCGAACTCCTGCGGCTCGGAAGTCGCGTACTCGATGAACTCGATTCCGTCGAGCCCGAGCGGGTTGCTCGGCTCGACGCTGGGCTCGCGCCCGCCCCACGGGTTTCCCCCCGGACGCAATATTAGGCCCTAGCGGCCTCCCGCGCTCGCTCCCGGGGCCCCGCGCGCCTTTCCTC
>CAYQVE010000199.1:0-6100 GCA_964420785.1 uncultured Enterobacteriaceae bacterium
TATGCCGGTTTCGTTCGCTTTCGACGGCTTGTTGAAGCCCCTCACCTTCCTCACGAATTTAAGCGAAGCCGCACGGATCTCCTCGTCGGTCACGGGCGGCTCGAAGTTGAAGAGGGTCCTGATGTTTCTGCACATGGGCTTTACCTCGATGCGTCGGCGATGCTGAATTCGAATCCTCGCTGCTTAAGGCTCCTCGGGCGGGGATTTTCGCAGAGTTCGTTGGAACCAGGCGACGTCGTGCCATTTTCCGAACTTGCGCCCCACGGCCTTGAAGACGCCGATGGATTCGAATCCCAGGCTGCGGTGCAGTGCGACGCTGCCTTCGTTGGGCAGGGTTATCCCGGCGTACGCGTTGCAGAAGCCTTTCCGGGTGAGGTCTTCCAGCAGCCGCTCGTACAGTATGCGCCCCACGCCCTGGCGGTGGTGGCCCGGATCCACATAGGCGGACACTTCGACTGACCAGCGGTATGCGCGGCGCTCGCGGTGGGTCGAACCGTATGCGTAACCGATGCACTGGCCGGCGCTTTCGGCGAGCAGCCATTGCCAACCCGCGAGCGCCTTTGCGATCCGGGCGGCGAACTCCTCCGCCGTCGGCACGACGGTCTCGAACGAGACCGCGGTCGATTCCACGAAAGGCCGATAGATCGCGAGAAGGGACGCCGCGTCGTCGACCGTTGCGGGACGGATTTTCAGCGCGCCCGTCACGGCGGCGCCCCAAGGTTCGGCATCACGCCTGCTCAGTCCCGCTATTGAGCAGGCGCCCTGCGGTTCCCCGCGCGCTTGAATTCCGCCGCGCACGAGGGCTGGAGCTCTGGCTCCCGGCTCTTCAGGCAGGAGACGATTCGCCCGCCCCCGGGCGCGATGCCCTTGCAGAATTTCTCCACGTCGGCCCTGCATTCCTCGCGCACTCTCTCGGCTTTCTCGGCGCGCGCTTTCGCGCTTTCCCGGCACGCGGGGGAAAGCTCGGCTTCGTGGGCCTTCATGCACTTCGCGACCGCGCCCCGCCCCGGCTTGACGTCGCCGCAGAATTTCTTGACGTCCGCCGCGCAGGGTCCTTCGCTTCGCTGCTGGGCGAGCGCGTCCGTTGCAACGCCCGCGAAGAGCGCGATAGCCATCGTAAAGAATGCGTTTTTGATCGACATGGCGCCTCCGGGATGATGTAGTGCCCTACCGGGCCGCCTGCTGCTCCAGCCTGATCTGGGCAGCGCGCGCGCAGCCCTGCATCACCCGGAAATAGCGCTGCACCCAGTCGGCCCCGATCTCGTAGGGATGCGGCCCGTCGCCGCGGCCCGCGAGCATGCGGTTCTTGTTGTACGCGTTGTCGAACTCCGAGTGGTTGGAGAGGAGCACGGTCGCTCCGGTGGCGGCGGCCTTCTCGGCGATGTGCTTCTGCGAGTCGATGTAGGTCTGGAAATTCCGGATTCCCGGGTCGGGCGTGTTGTTGACGAAATTGAAAGCCGTGCCGCCCGAGTACGCCACGTTGAGGCGCTTGCCGCGGTCGAGCACGGGAAAGGTCTAGGAGATCGTTCCCGGGGTATGGCCCGGGGTCGGCCACACGGTCACGGTCTCGCCGCCGAGGGTGATCTTCATTCCGTCGGTGGCGACGATGTCGCGCTTGGGCGCCATGGTCTTGTAGCGGTTCGGGAACCTCGCGACGTTGTCCCAGTCGGCGCCGCCCATGACGATGCGCGCGCCGTAGCGCGACTGCAGCATCTCCGCGCCCCCGATGTGGTCGGCGTGCGCGTGCGAGATTAGCACGTACTTGATGCTCTTCGGATCGAGGCCGAGCTTCTTCATCCCGCCGACGATCAGCTCCTCGGAGTTGTAGGGGTAGATCGTGTCGATGAGGATGATCCCCTCGCGGGTCGTCAGGGCCCACGAGGAGTGGATCTTGCCGCCGACGAAGTACAGATTGTCGAAGACCCTGGCGGGCTCGGCGTACCAGCTGTCGCGCGCCGGGGCGCTCGCAGGGTTCGCGACGTACGCCGGGACGACGTCGCCAGCGTCCTCGCCGCCGCTCTGTGGCAGGAGGCAGACGCGCACCAGCGTGCCGAGGAACTCGAAGCCGGCGGCGGTCTTCGCCGACTGCACCGCAGCCTGGGCCTCCGCGTCGAAGTCCCTTTTCGGCGCCTGCGCCAGCGCGCTGCACACTGCGAACCCGACGGCGATGAGTGCGGCGCGGGAAAGGCGTACGACTTCTTTTTTCATTCTTCCCTCTAGTTCCTGGGCGCCGTCTTCTGGACGTTCAGGCACACGGGCTCGCGGTAAAGCGGCGACATCACGCCCGTCCCCGGCATCCGGTCCCTGATGGCCATGAAAAGCGGCTCCAGGCCGATGTCGACAAAAGTCCCGGCGATCTCGTCGTGGTGGGCAGGCAGGTACAGCCCGGGGTTGTAGAGCTCGATGATGGGGAGCGTGGCCGCGATCTGCCGCTTTGCCACGTACTGGCCTATGTAGCCGACGATCGCCACGTCGGTCCTGCCTCCGATGCGCTGCATCGCGGCCTTTTCGGTGTCGGTAATCGGGCCCGCGCTGTTGCGAAAGATCAGCCGGAACCCGCTCTCGAAGGTGAAGAGATAAGCGATCGTCCCTTCCGTGATGACCTTCGGGTCGAAAGTGCCGCGCTTGAGTATCGCGGCCTCTGCCGCCGCCTCCTCGGGCGTCGGGGCCCCCGCCGCCGCGGTGATCGCGTTCCGGAAGGCGGTGAGCACCGCCGGATCGAGCGTGCTATGGCGCGCGAGTATGGCTTCGACCGTGAAGCCCTTGTATTTGAGAACCTCGCCGCCGCGCACGGTCAGGGCCTGCCGCGCGGGCAGGCCCAACGAGATCGCGGTTTCGGTCACGGTTGGCGCACCGACCACGGCCGCCCCGGTTCGAGCGGCGACCGCTGCCGCGTCAGACATGTGGTCGAAATGAGCGTGTCCGATGAAAATCACATCGGCTCGCTTTACATCGGCGGGCGCAAACCCGATCGGCCGGTTGCGCGGGCCGCGATCGTAATAGGCATCGAGCAGAATGACCTGCCCGCCGTAGGCGAGCTCGAAGTTCGTCGTGCCGAGCCAGCGGATCGTCAGGATCCCGTCCGGCGGCATCGGCCCGCCAGTGAGGGCGGGGGTGAGCACGCGGCATGCCGCAGCGCCCGAGTCGGCGACGAAACTCCTGTCCGCGTGAACCGCGGGACTGGAGGTGCAGGCCGCGAGGATTGCCGCGACCGCCAGAGCCGGTGTCGTGCGCATGGGATCCGCTCCTTTGGTTCGGGATTCGCAGCTTACACCTGAAGAGTTCGAATCGACGGCGGTGCGCGCTCACATGCGGTCCACGAGCGAGCGCAGGCGCGCGCGCATCTCCTCCGCCGGCAGCCGGATGCTTCCGCCGTGCCCGGCGAGCACCCACTCGAAGCGGTGGTCGGCGAGTTTCGCGAGCGCGCTTTTCTGCTCGCTCCAGGAATACCAGCACGCGTCGCGAAACGCGACCAAGTCCTCGCGCTCGCGGCTCCAGGCGAGTGAATCGCCGGTGAAGAGATACGTCTCCTCGAGCAGGTAGACCACGCTGCCCTTGGTGTGGCCGGGGACGGGGATCGCCAGAAGCCGCTCGCGGATCTCGGCGGGCTCGCCGCCCCGCAGCAGATCGGTCGCGTAAGGCGCGGCGCGAGCATCGTCCTCGTGTATCCAGACCCGCGCACTGAAATGCTTCGCGTAGCGGCCGGCGTCCGCGACGTCGTCCTGGTGCGAGAGCAGGATGTCGCTCACCCCGCCGAGATCTTCCAGATTCTGAACGAGCTTGCCGACGTGGCGGGGCGCGTCGACGAGCAGATTGCCTTCGGGGCGTTTCACGAAGTAGGCGTGCGCGCCGAAAGAGGACTCCGCGTTGTAGCCGCAGCGGTAGAGCCCCGGCGCAAGCTCCTGCGGAAAAAGATCGCTCGGCTGCGAGCGACGGCTCTCGGTGCCGACCGAGGCGGTCGGGCAGACCAGCACCGCGCGCCATGCGGCGCGCTCCTCCTCCTCGTTCGCGGGCTGCCGCGCGAATACGGACTTCCCCCTGCGGTGGACGATCAGTCCGGGCGCGACCTCGCGCGAGGCGCCGCAGTCGATGCAGCGGCGGTCGATGTACCAGTCTCCCGGCGCAGAGGACGGATTGCGTTCCGAGAGTTTTGCCATGTCCCGCTCAGTTCCGCATCATCTCTCGGCGTGCTTGAGAGAGATTTCCACGCGTTAGTTCAGCCCCGGCGCTCTCGCTTGCCGCGGTATCCCCGCGATACAGCCCCTGCTTCGCGAGCCAGTCCTGAATCAGCGCGGCGACCTGGAGGTTGTTCCGGTCCATCATCAGCATGTGCGAGTTGCCGCGGACGCCGGCTTTTGGCAGATCGAGGACCTCGACCCTGCCGCCCGCGTTCGCGATCTCGCCGAAGAAAGCGTCGTCGTTCTTCCGGATCTGCGGCCAGCGCGAGTCGAGCGCGATGTTGTCGCCGAAGACGGCGAGCGTCGGGATGCCCTTGAGCGCCGCCGCCTGCTTCGCATCGCCCACGCCAGCGGGCTCGACCGCGACCAGCGCCTTGACCTTGTCGGGCCGCGCCTGCGCCACCTTGAAGCCGAACTGCCCCGCCTGCGAGTGGAAGAGAATCACGCACGGGCACACGCGGTCCACCAGCGCCGTATACGCACGGATGATCGCGTCGTCGGTCGTCGTCCAGCGCGGCACGCTCTGCTTCACGAAATTGTCGTAGGCCTCGACCGGGAACTGGCTCGCCGGCATCAGCTTCCGCTTCGCCGGATCGGGGCTGTAGGAGCCCGCGCCCTGCCCGATGCGAAAGCGCTCGAAGGGATTCGCCTTGGCGAGGAACACCGGCTCGCCCTTGAAAATGTCCGGATACATCGCCCAGCCCGCGCGGCCGCGCTCCACCGCGTCGGAGTTGTAAACGTCCCAGCCCTGCTTCACGAAGAAATTCAACCAGCCCTCGCGCCCGTCGGGCGTCGTCTCGTACGTCACGCCAGTCAGGCCCCCTCCGTGCCACATCAAGAGCGGCACCGCCCCGCGGCGGTTCGCGGGAAGAAAATACTGCACGTACATCGCCTCCACCGAATACGTGCCGTTCAAGTCCACCTTCGCCGGAACCCCGCCCGGCGTGAACACCACGTCCTTCACGGGCTTCCCCGCGATCTCGACCTCGCGCCCCCCGACGTGGAACGAGCCCATGTCGCGTAGGGCGTAGGGGGCGGAGGTGCAGGCGGAGAGGATCGCGGCAACCGTCAAAATGGAAGTCTTCCGCATGATTGTTCCCTTTCCCAATGCCCGGTTGCTCAATTTACCAAGGTGGACTCGGTGCTGCGGGGCCGCTCAGCCCAGCGATGCTAAACCTGGGTTGAACGCCACTTCCCACAAGTGACCGTCCGGGTCTTGGAAGTAGCCCGCATAGCCACCATAGAACGTTGCTTGCGCAGGTTTGACGATCGTGGCGCCCGCTTGCGCCGCTTGCCGCATGACAGAGTCGACCTCTTGCCGCGACGCGACATTGTGGCCGAGGGACACCTCCGTTGCACTCGGCGCTTGCAGAGGTAGACCACTGTCGGCCGAAAGGCTCGTGCGTAGCCACAAGGCCAGCTTCAGGCCAGACTTGAGGTTGAAGAAGGCAACGGCCCCATTCTCGAACTCAGTCCCGATGATGCCCTTTGTGCTGAAGCCAAGACCGTCCCGGTAGAAGGCCACGGCGCGTTCGAGGTCATCGACACCGAGCGTGAGAAGCGTGATGCGAGGTTCCATGGAAGAACAGGGTGGTACGACGCCTAACGGTTGAGCCGAGCGCCGCGGCTGCGGTGGTTTGAGCTTGGCACTTTATCTTCCACGCGTGCGCTCCAGCGAGGTGTTGGATGCGCGTTCAACTTACCCACTTTTCGGTCGTGTACTCGTAACTCCACTGACCATCCTAAGGTGTATGTGTACTTCGCGCCACCGTCACAAAGTGATCCGCAGAGCACCGACACCTCCGCCACCCCGATGTCGGACCTGTTCATGGGCCGAATCCCTTAGGACTTCGCTTTCTTCGAAGGTTTCGACTTGCCAGAACTGTTGAGGGCGACCGCTTGGCGAACGAGCGCCTTGAAGG
>CAYQVE010000200.1:0-6057 GCA_964420785.1 uncultured Enterobacteriaceae bacterium
TCTCGTCACACTGATGGTGCTGATGGCGCTCGTCGGCGTCTTCAGCGGCGCCATGCTCCCGATGGTCAACGCGCTGAACGGCCGAAACCCCCCGGCGGGAAAACTGCGCCGGCAGCTTGGGGTTCGGAATGAACGAGGGGCGGTCCTGGGCATCGTTATAGGCGGCAACCACCCGCAGGGGGAACCCGCCGTTCCAGGCCTCGAAGGTGACGGCATTAAGGCGGAGCTTCTTCGAATACTCGCCGATATCGACCCTGTCGCTGAGCGGCGGGGTGAACTGGCGATCGCAGCCGGACAGGTGCGATCGAATGTCCTCCTCGGAGCACGCATTCACCTTGAAGTCCAGGCTGTCGGCATTCATTCCAATACCGCCAGCCCGAAGCCGTAACGGCCGAACTCGTTCCCGTTGTAGAGCAGATAGACCCTGCCATTGCGTTCGAACACGTGCGGGTAGCACAGCATGTCCGAATCCCAATCGCCTTCGGTGACGTCCAGTCCCGGGTCATCGTCGTTTCGCGTCCAGTCGACCAGGTCGTCCGAGCGGGCGTGACCGATCCGGTAGCTCCTGCTCCGGTTCGTCCTGAAGTCGTGCGACTGGCGATAGCAGAAGAACATGTGATAGGCCCGGCCGATCCGCAAGACCGACGGAAGCGCCTGGCTCTCGTCGGCGCCCAAGCGGTCGTCGATGATCCGCCGCCCCTCCTCCTTCACCCAGTTCACGCCGTCGTTCGAAACCGCATGCCCGATTTTATACGTCCGGTCGGGCGCGGCATCCTCGGAGAATTTCCTCCATCCCGTGCCGAAGATGTACCACATGTGATGCACGTCTCCGAAAACCCTGACGAAGGGGTCGCCGACCAGGCAGGGCTCGCGCAACGAAGCCGCGAGAATCGGCCCGTCCCCGATTCTCTGAAAAGTGCGTCCATCGTCGCGGCTGACGGCGAGCCCGATGGCGGTGTCCACGGATACCGAGACTCTCCGGCTCCATCCGCAGGTATAGCCGAGCACGCGCCCGCCGTGCCTGAGCACGTTCATCGGAAAGATCCCGTGCTCGTCGAAGCATCCGAGCTTTCCCAGCCCGATGACCGTGTGCCTCGACACCCCGATGACGTCGCGCATGGCCTCATTCATGTCGACATAAGCGACATGGCTCAGGTATTTTCCGTTGGCCTTGTCCACCGACCGGGTGGAAAAATAGATCCTGACGAAATCGTCGAAAAGCAGCGCCTGCGGGGACTGCGCAAACTCGGCGCAGTCGTTGGGCAGGTCGAATTTCCTGGGATCGAAAATTTTCCCGAGCCTCTTCCATTTCACGGCGGTTCCGGACTCACCCTAAGTTAGAGTTCCTTCCAGCTGGGCGAGACCGAACCCGTGCTTGCCCACCTGGTTTCCGAGATAGGCCATGTAAATCCGCTCGTCGAGCGCGAAGACGTGGGGATAGCTGACCATCTCGGAATCCCATCCCTCGTCGGAAACATCGATACCCGCCTTCGAATCGTCCCGCACCCAACGGGTCAGATCCTCGCTCGAAGCGTATCCGATCCGGTAACCCCTCTCCCTGCCCCGGAAGCCGGCGCTGTACCGGTAGCAGAAGAACATGTGGTATCTGCCGTTGCGGTAAAAAACATCCGGACTGGCCTGCGCCTCGTCCTCTTCGATCCGGCTCTCGACCACATCCCGGTTGGTTTTCGACCAGTTGATCCCGTCGGGCGAGGAGGCCATGCGGATTTTGTAGACGGGCTCGGTGCGTCCGTCCACCACCTTCCACTTTCTGCCCGCGATGTACCACAAATACCAAGTGTCGTCGAAGAACCGGATCTTGGGGCCGCCCACTACGTAGGGCTCATCGGGCGTATGGGACAGCACCGGGCCTTTGCCGGCCTTGATGAATGTCCTGCCCTCGTCCCGGCTCGTCGCAAATCCTATTGCGACATTGAAAGGAACGGATTCGCACCGGGTCCACCCGCCGTAATAGGCGCGCACTTCGCGGCCGCTTCGCGCGACGGAGACGGGATAGGTGCCGAACTCGTCGAACTCGCCCAGCGCCCCCAGCTCGAGAATAGGACGCGCGCTCACATCCAGAATTCTCATCGGGTCGGCCCGGTCGAGGTCGACGTATGCGGAATAGCTGACGTACTGCCCGTCGGCATCGGCCTGCGGCCGGCACGAGAAATAAATCCGCACGAAGCGGTCGAAGATCAAGGCGCAGGGAGCCTGGGCGAATTCCTTGAGCCAGCTCCTGCCCTCGACCTCCTGCGGCGTGAATACCTTGCCGAGTTTTTTCCACTTGAACATCGGCCCGCCCGGTTCTAGCCGGACCTCTTCATATCAGCTCGTAGTTCGAGTCGAGGCATTCCCTGATCGCATCCGGCGAGTTGAACATCATCACATCGATGATCGAAAGCGACGGAACGAACGGGCCGCCGAATTGCCGGTATTCGAAAGGTCTCGTTTTCAGGAATTTGAGATCGATTCCGTGCGCGCCGAAGTCCTCTTTCGAGTAAAGCTCCTGCCCTCCGATTGGGTTGATATAGACGTCCGCGCCGACGTGCTTGCAAAGCTCGAGGACTTTGTCCTCGCCAGCGAGGGAGTGATCGATTTGAAGGGACGACGATACGACGATCTCGGTGCCGATCGCCAGGGATTCGCAGGCCTGTCTGATCGAATTCAGGATGAATCTGAACAAGTTGGTCTCTTTTTCGAGCACGATCCTTTCGACGAGCGAGAATGTCCGCTCGAAATAGGGTGACCGCCTGTAGGCTTCCCGGATCTGATTCAGCAGCTTGGCTTTCTTGAAGTCGGGGGATATCTCCCTGTCGCTGATGCCCAGGGAATCGGAATCCTTTCTCAGCGGGATGGAAAACACGGCATCCTTTCCGTTGAGGAGAAACCGGTTCCGGTTGATCCAGCCCTTTTTCGTGTACTTGACGTTGTCGTAGACGATGAACAGGTCCGCGGCATTGATCAACTGGAAGTATCCGACATAGGGAAAGAAATAAGGCTGCATGATGGCCAGGCTTTTCATGCGCCGGTCTAACGGGCGACCAGCTCGACGACGGAATCCACTTGCTCATCGGACAGAGCGGGATAAATCGGCAGACAAAGCACTTCGCTCGCGGCCTTGCTCGCCACCGGCAGGTTCGAATGTGCAGCCGACAGCAGGCTGCGATACATAGGGAAATCGCTGATCAGCGGATAGAAATAGCGCCGCGCATAAATGCCGTTGTCCCGCAATTTTTTGTACAGCGCCTCGCGGCTCAACGGATACCCGGGCCGGACCAGAATCGGGAAATAGGCGTAGTTGGCCACTTTCTCCCCGGCATCCTGCAGGCAGTGAATGCCTTTGACGCGCGCCAGCGCTGCGCGGTATCGGGCATCGATGGCTCTGCGCCTTCGCAGCGCTTCATCGACACCCTTGAGTTGCAGCAGGCCCAACGCGGCGTTGAACTCGCTCATCTTGCCGTTGATGCCGGGAGCGACCACGATCGTTTCATCCACGAACCCGAAGTTCTTGAGATGATCGACGCGCTGCTTGGTCTTGGCATCCGGGCAGACGATGGCGCCGCCTTCGAAAGTGGTGAATACCTTGGTTGCGTGAAAGCTGAGCACCGAAAGGTCGCCGTGGTTGAGCACGCTGCCGTCGCGGCATTGAACGCCGAAGGCGTGGGCGGCGTCGTAAATGACCTTGAGCCCGTAGTTGTCGGCGACTTTCTGGATGCGGTCCACGTCGCAGGGGTGGCCGTAGCAGTGGACCGGCAGGATGGCGGTGGTTTGCGGCGTGATGGCCGCCTCGATCCTGTCCGGGTCCATGTTGAGCGTTCTCGGATCGACATCGACGAACACGGGGTTGATCGCGTTCCATAACAAGGAGTGGGCGGTGGCGACGAACGAATAGGGAGTGGTGATGACTTCGCCCTGGATGCGCAGCGTCTGCAGGGCGGTGACGAGCGCCACGGTGCCGTTGGTGAACAGGGCGATGTGCTTCACCCCAAGGTGGTCGCACAATGCCTGCTCGAACTGCTGATGATAAGGGCCGTTGTTGGTGAGGATTTTGCTTTCCCAGATATTTTCCAGATACGGGATGAACTCTTCCAGCGCCGGAAGCTGGGGTTGGGCAACGTAAATCGGTTTGTTGGTCATTTGTGCGCGTCGCAAGTCGGCTGATCGCCGCCCGAATCCGGGCTTCCCCCCAAATTTTCGTCTTCCAGGCGCAGGCGGCCTGGACGACGACGCAATTTTCGCTTTGGACATTGTTCTCGAATGGCGAGCGGGGCCGCGAAGGTTGCCTATATTGCGCGCGCGGAGTGGCCGGAGGCAAGCGACGTGGATTAAAATGCATCGAGTCGGAAAAATCCGGGGGACCGCCTCGACGATGAAAATCAAAACCAACGGCATCGAGCTGAATTACACCGTCGAGGGCAGCGGCCCGTGGTTGGTGATGAGCCATTCCCTCGCCTGCGATTTGTCGATGTGGGACGAGCAGGCGGCGGTGCTCAGGCGCAATTTTAAGGTGCTGCGCTTCGACACGCGCGGCCACGGCGCGAGCGACGCGCCCGAAGGCGAATACACGCTCGACATGATGGCCTACGACGTGCACGGTTTGCTGCAGGCCTTGAGCGTCGAGCGCTGCCACTGGGTCGGCCTGTCGTTGGGCGGGATGATCGGCCAGACCTTCGCGCTGAAATTTCCCGGCATGTTCGCGACCATGGTGCTCGCCGACACCACCAGCCGCTACGCGCCCGAGGCCTTGCCGCTGTGGCAGGGCCGCATCAAGACCGCGCAGGACAAGGGCATGGAGGCGCTGGTCGAGACGACACTCCAGCGCTGGTTCACCGAGCCGTTCCGCAAAACCCGTCCCGAGGTGACCGCTCGCGTGAGCGCCATGATCCGCGCCACGCCCGTCCCGGGTTACGTGGGCTGCTGCTACGCTATCCCCAAGATCAACCTGACCCAGCGGCTGAAGGAGGTGAAGTGCCCGTCGCTGGTGATCGTCGGCGAGCAGGACGCGGGCACCCCGGTCGCGATGGCGCGCGAGATCCACGCCGCGCTGCCCGGATCCGATCTGGTGGTCATCCCCTCGGCCTCGCACTTGTCCAACCTCGAGCAGCCGGCGGCTTTCCTGCGCGCGCTGACCGTTTTCCTGAACAAGCACCGCTAGACCGCCCCGGCGCTTCGCGCCCCCTTCGATGAGGAGGGGACGAACCGGCAAGGACCGAATGTCGATGAGAATCCTCCTTCTCGCAGTCACGCTCGCTTTCGCGGCGGGCGCTCCGGCGCAGCCCGCGACCGAGGCGAAGTGGCCGTCGCGCGCGATCCACCTGATCGTCCCCTTTCCCCCCGGCAGCTCGCCCGACCTGATCGCGCGGGTGCTCTCGGAGAAGCTCGCGCCCGCGCTCGGGGCACCGGTGATCGTCGAGAACCGCCCCGGAGCGGCGGCAACCTCGGCACCGCGCTCGTCGCCAGGGCCGCCCCCGACGGCTACACGATAGGCATTTCGATCCCCGGCCCGCTCGCCGTCAATACCGTGCTCTACAGGAAAATGGAATACGACCCGTTCAAGGACCTCGCTGCGGTGAGCCTCGTCGGGGCGAGCCCCAACCTGCTGGTCGTCGATCCCAGGCTCAACGTCGACTCGGTGAAGGAATTCGTCGCGCTCGCAAAATCGCAGCCGGGCAAGCTCAACTACGGCTCGGTCGGAAACGGCAGCACCTCGCACCTCACCATGGAGCTCTTCAAGGAAGCGGCGGGAATCGAACTCGTGCACGTGCCCTACCCGGGCAGCCCGCAAGTGAACACCGCCATACTCGGCGGGCAGATCGCCGCGGGTTTCGTCGTGCCGGCGACGGCGATGCCGCTGGTGCAGTCGGGCCGGCTGAAAGCGCTCGCCGTGACGACCAGCGTGCGGAGCATCGTGCTCCCCGAATATCCCACGCTCGCGGAAGCCGGCTATCCGGAGGTCGTCTCGACCGCATGGAACGGAATCGTCGCGCCTGCCAAGACGCCCCTGCAGGTTATCGAGCGGCTGAGCCGCGAGCGCGTCGCTGCCTTGCGCAGCGG
>CAYQVE010000201.1:0-5947 GCA_964420785.1 uncultured Enterobacteriaceae bacterium
GTCCGGCGCGTTCTAGCTTTTCAGTTTCGTGCCGCGCTCCCGAGCGCGTCCCAGCGATCCACTCGAATTCTCGCGATGACCTGAAAGTCCGCGCCCAGCGGCCGGATCACGGCCGCTTCACCTTCGGTGAGGTAGGGCGGGCCGGCGACGCTGTAGAACGGATTGCCGTGGCTGACGACCACGAGGTTGCTTCCGGGGTGTATCGGCGTGGCCAAGATGCTTCGCAGGGCCGCGTAGCGCTCCGCGCCCGCTGGAGCGCTCGGCCCTCCGCGTACTTCCTGAATTTTCTCCGCGCGCCCGAAGTGGAGCTGCGCCGTTTCCACGGTGCGGCAGAACGGACTGGCGAGAACGCGCTCCACGGGAATACCGAGATGCCGGATTGCCGCAGCGGCAGCCCGTGCATCGGACCGGCCCCGGTCGATGAGGTTGCGCTGATTAGCGCAATCCTCGTAGCTCTTCATTTTCTCGTCGTTCTGGCTGAAGTCGGTCGCCACATGACGGAAGTAGAGGATGTAGCCGCCCTTGCGCAACTCGGCCAGCAACTGTGCAGGCGCGAGCTCGCGCGGCGGAAGCGAACTGCGCTGCGGTTCAGCCGTTTGCGACCATGCGGGCGCCCAAAGCAGCAACGCGGCGAGCGCGAAAGCGAATCGGATTCTGTTCATCGGCGGCTGCCGATTGTACGTGCTTGGCCTGGGCAGCCGTATTTGACTTCAGTAATGAGAATGGTTATCATTTGGTTATGCAATCGAGTGCGCGTCTAAAATATACGTTAAATCAAGACCCTAAGCCAGGGATAGGGTTTCAGGGGGGACGGGTTAAAAACAACCAGCAACTCGGTGAACGCGGCGAGCTGATCATCGAGCACGACGGCCGCGAGTACCGCTTGCGCCGCACCCAGAACGGCAAGCTGATTCTCACCGCCTAGATCCACGACCGTTTAACACCTCAAGCGAGGAAGTCCCAATGCTCCAAATGCTGGTGGTCACGCTGCGCGAGGGGATCGAAGCATTTCTTATCGTCGCCATCGCCATCGCCTATTTGCGCAAGACAGGGCGCGACGGGCTGGTGCCCGCAGCCTGGTGGGGCACGGGCATCGCAGTGACACTCTCGGTCGTGCTCGGCGTGTTCCTCGCCGAGTTCGCTGTGCTGCCGATCTGGGAGGCGGCTCTCGCCGCCGTGGCGGCCGTACTCGTGATCTCGATGGTGGTGTACATGCTGAAGCATGCAAAAAAATTGCGCGGCGAGATCGGCGGGCGCATCGAGACCGCGAGCCAGTCCCCGGGAACGGGCGCTTGGGTCGGAGTGTTTCTACTGGTGCTTCTGATGATTACCCGCGAGGGCATGGAGACGGCGTTCATCACCGCGACGCTCGCACGCCAGGAGGAATCGGTGCATATGTTTTGGGGCGCGCTCATCGGCATCGCGCTTGCAGCGGCTCTCGCCTGGGGATGGTCTCGTTACGGACACCGGGTGAATCTCGGGCTCTTCTTCCAGGTGACCTCGATCTTCCTCGTCTTGTTTGCGCTGCAGCTGCTCGTGTACTCATTCCACGAGGCCACTGAAGCGAACGTGCTGCCGATCAACAATCAGTACTGGCACATCGCTACCGAGCCGTACGGGCCCGAAGGCGAGTACGGCGCGATGCTGTCCTACGCCCTGGTGTTGCTGCCCGGCTTGTGGATTGCCTGGTCGATGTTTGGAGCAAAGCACAAAACAGGACCGGCCGTATCCGCGAAATCCTGAGAATCGCGCTCAGGGTCGTTCAATGATGGAAATCGGCAATCGGGAGGCTCAGCCCTCCTGCCGGGGAATTTTCAGGGAGCCAGCCAGTCAGCGTCGCAGCTGAGTTAGCCAGCCGTGTTCCATATCGCTGGTCAACTCACTAGGAGACGTAATGAAGGAGTCCACTTTAGCGCTGGCATTGGCCGCCGCGTTCGCTGCCGCACCTGCATTCGGACAGGCAACCGTAGATCAAAAGCTTCAAATCCTGCAGCAGGAAATCGACGACCTCAAGGCGCAGGCGCGTAAGGCCCCGCCAACGCAGCCCTCGGCCCAGCTTTCATGGGACTACAGTTCGCCGCTCGACCGGAGTCTGGGCCTGGGCAGCGGCGGGACAAATATCACCGGTTATGGCGAGGTGGCTTACAGCAAGTTTCGCCAGAGCGGCAACGCAACGGCCGACCTGCAGCGTCTCGTGTTCGGCTTCAACCACCGCTTCGATGAGCGGCTCAGCTTTCATTCGGAGATCGAGATCGAGCACGCCGTCGTCAGCTCCGTAGACAACGGCGAAATGGCGGTCGAACAGGCTTGGCTCAACTACAAGGTCAGCGATGCGGCGAACGTGAAAGGCGGACTGTTCCTGATCCCTCTTGGCATCCTCAATGAAACCCACGAGCCGCCGACCTACTATGGGGTCATGCGCAATCAGGTTGAGACCCGCATCATCCCCACGACCTGGCGGGAGCTGGGAGCGGGCGTTCACGGCGTCGTCAGCGAAGGCCTCAGGTACGACGCAGGCATCACGACGAATTTCGACTCGGGCAAACTCGACGAGCGGACCACCGGTATCCGCAGCGCTCATCAGGAAGGACAGGAGGCCAGCGCTCGCAACCTCGCGGTCTACGGTGCGCTCAATTATCGGCGCCCGGGTCTGCTGGTCGGCGGCGGCGTCTTTACCGGCAATACCGGGCAGAACGGCGTGTCCAATTCTGTGTTAAAGGGCGTCTCGGCCAGGCTCACGCTCTGGGATGTGCACACGCAGTACCGCCTCGGCCGGCTCGATCTGCAGGCGCTTTACGCGGCGGGCACGCTCGGCGATGCGGGCAAAGTGACCGCCGCGATATTGGCCGCAGCCCCGACGCCCGCGGACGCTTTTGCCGCACCCAGGACACTCAAAGGGGGTTACGTCCAGGCGGCGTATCACGTTTACAAGCTGCGCAATTTCGACGTCGCGCCTTTCGTTCGCTACGAGCGCATCGATATCAAGCAGCAGGAAGACCCCGCCAACGGCCTGCTGCAGGATCCGAACAATATCGAGCGCATCAAGACCTTCGGAGTCAATTTCTGGGTCCATCCCCAGGTTGTCCTGAAGGCCGACATCCAGCGTTACGCGACCGACAAATCCCAGGACCGGTTCAGTCTCGGCCTGGGATTCATGTTCTGATGAGTTGGAGACCGCGCCGCTCGCTTGCGTTGCTGACGCTGGCGCTCGGCGCGGTCGCCGCGGGACTTGTTCGCGGTGACGTTTATCAGGAGCCGGATGCATTCGTCGCCGAAGTGTTCGGCTCAAAGCCGGCGGCCAAGGTGCTCTGGCTGACCAAGGATCTACAAATGCAAGCCGCGGCGATTCTGGGCCATCCCCCGACACAATTGCGCCAGCGCTACTGGAGTGACTCCCACAAGAGCGTGTGGATCCTGGAGGAGATCGGCAAGGAAGAGCTAATCACCGCGGGTTTCGTCGTCGTCGACGGGCGCATCGATCATGTGCGCGTGCTCGTCTATCGCGAAAGCCGGGGGCAGGAAGTCCGCTATCCCTCGTTCCTGAAGCAATTCAAGGAGGCGAAGCTCGCGCGGGGCGATCGCTTGGACCGCGAGATCGACGGCATTGCCGGCGCAACTCTCTCCGTCGCAGCGATGGAGCGCATGGCCCGGCTCGCGCTTTTTTTCGACCGGACTGGCCGCGAGTAGATGTCGCCGAGGCTCCTCCTGCTGCGTCTCCTCCGGCGCTGGCACGCGCGCGTCGGTTTTGCCGCCATGCTGTTCTTCCTGATTCTTGCGGTGACCGGCCTCGCGCTGAACCACGGTCAGGGCCTGGGGCTCGACGGCCGGTTCGTCCACGCCGAGTGGCTCGCGCGCTGGTACGGCATCAAATCCGAGCCGCCGCGCCAGGTGTTCCGCTCCGGACACCACGTGCTGATCGGGGCGAACGGCCGCTGGCTGCTCGACGGAAAGATTTCCGGAGAGAAATTGCCGCAGCCTGTCGGCCTGGTCAAGCTCGCCGATGTCCTCGTGATCGCGAGCGATGCCGCGCTGTATGTATACCGTGAAAACGGCGAGCTCATCGAGAGGCTGGGGCCCGGCGCGCTGCCGGGCTCTCCGGTGCGGGCGATCGGCTCTAGCGCGCGAGGCATCGTGGTTCGCACGCCATCGGGAATTTTTGCGAGCGCCGACACCGTGTCCTGGCGGCCAGCGGTGCAACGGAGCGTGCGTTGGTCAGCGCCGGCAGAACTCTCCATCTCCGAAAGGCGGGCATACGAAGAAGCTCTTACGCCCGGGATTTCGGTCCAGCAACTGCTGCTCGATCTGCACAGCGGCAGGTTCGCGGGTCGCTATGGGCCCCTGGTCGTGGACTTGCTGGCGTTGCTGCTCGCGATTCTGTCTCTCACCGGCGCATGGCTCTTTCTTGTGCCCCGAATGCGCCGGGGGAGGCATTGAAACATTGGCGCGGCCATGATCACGCACGCCTTCTGGCGCTGCTGTTCTGGACGCTTGCGGCGCTGCCGTGCGAGGGGGCGACTGCGGCGGAATACCGCGCGAGCTCCTACGTGTTCGGGACGGTGGTCGAGACTACCGTCGTCGATGGGGATGCCGCGCTCGCACGGGAAGCAGTCGGAAAGGTTTTTCGCGAGTTCGACCGTATGCACCGGGAGCTGCATGCGTGGAAACCCGGCGAATTGGTCGCTCTCAACCGGGCGATCGCGAGCGGCAAGGAAAATATTCGGACGACGAAGGAGATCGCGGCGCTGATTCGCGAGACGCGGCGTCTTGCCGCTCAGTCCGGGGACATGTTCAACCCTGCCATCGGGAAGTTGGTGGGATTGTGGAGTTTTCACCGGGACAAACCCGGAGGACCTCTTCCGGACCCCGGGGAAATCGCCCGAATCATTCGCGCCAACCCGCGCATGAGTGATCTGAGCGTGCAAGGGGATGCTGTGACGAGCAAAAACCCGGCCGTGCAGCTCGATTTCGGCGGCTACGCGAAGGGTTACGCGCTCGATCGTGCTGCGGACCTTCTTCGAGAAAACGGCATCAAGAATGCCCTCGTCAACATCGGCGGCAATATCATCGCGCTGGGCGATCACGCTGGGCGACCCTGGCATGTCGGCCTCGATTCCCCGCGCGGCAGGGGCGTCTTGGCCACACTCGACCTGAAGGACGGCGAGGCCATCGGCACTTCAGGCGATTACCGGCGCTATTACGAGATCGACGGCAAGCGTTACGCGCACATCATCGACCCGCGCACAGGCTATCCCGTTTCAGGGGTGCAGTCGGTGACCGTTCTCGTTCCGCGTCGGGTGGGGGCGGGCGCCTTGTCGGACGCGGCTTCCAAACCGATCTTCATCGGGGGGCTCGGGGGTTGGAGGAACGCGGCGTTTCGCATGGGGGTCTCGCAGGCAATGCTCGTCGATTCCGAGGGCGTCATCCACGTCACCCCCCAGCTGCAAGCGCGGCTGCTTTTCAGCGACCCCGAAATCGCAGGCGCCGCTGCGAAATAGTCAGTTCAGCCGCACGTACTCGTAATCCACCGGCAGGTTGTTGATGCCCCGGTCGGGCGGAGCGATCCACGCGGCCATCTTTCCGGGCTCGACCACGCGCTGCATCAGACTCTTGACGAAGGCTTTGTCCGAAGCGCTCGGAATCCAGCCAGGCAGGCGCCGCTCGAACTCCTCGCGGCTGATGATATTGCCCTCGAGATCGGTCTGGATATTCGCCCAGGCGCCGATGGAGCGGCGGAAGCGGCTGCTCGGCAGCTTCAGCTCGAACCCCCGCCCGGCCCGCTTGATCTGCATGTTCCAGCGCTTCAGGCCGATCTCGCAGTCCCTGATGTAGGCGTCGCGCAGCACCTCGTTCATGGCGTTGCGCATTCCCACGGTTTCCTTTTTCGACCCACCTCGACCGTCGGGCATCTGAAGCTCGCAGCTTGCCTCGGCGCATACGTGGTCCTGGT
>CAYQVE010000202.1:0-5922 GCA_964420785.1 uncultured Enterobacteriaceae bacterium
CCCCGGAACGCCTTGGTCTGGTCGCCGCGGGTCCGGATTTCCCACATCGCCCGGTAGGCCGACGCGACGTGGCGACGGAACCGATCCGTGTCGAAGAGGGGCGCCGAGGCTCGATTGCGCCGAAGCCTCGCGCGCAGCTCTCCGAGGAGCCGGTCTCCGCGCGCCAACTTCAGTGCCAAGGCCTGATACTCCTCCAAGCCAGCGGTGACCAGTTCCGGCAGTCCGACCGCGTGCAGCAGGCTGCCTGCCACCCGGCCCGCGAAGGTCGATCCCGCACAAGTCAAGAGCGGCAGTCCCGCCCACAGCATGTCGCTCGCAGTTCCGTGCCCGTTGTAGGGCAGGGTGTCCAGGTAAAGATCCGCCAGGCGACAGCGCGCGCGGTATTCGGCCGCGCCCACTCGCGGCGCGAAGACCAGCCTGCCCGGATCGACGCCTCGGGTCCGCGCCTCTCTGCGCAGGTTCTCCGCTGCCGCGGCGTTGTCCTCCAGTATCCACAAGACGCTTCCCTGCGCCTCCGTGAGAAGACGCATCCAGACATCGAACATCGTCGGCAGGATCTTGTAGCTGTTGTTGAAGCAGCAGAAGACGAAGCCCTGTTCGGGCAATCCGGCCTCGATCCGGGTCGGTGCCCGTTCGGCGACCTTCCTCCTGGAATCGTTTGCTTGATAGCACTCCGGAAGGGAGACGATTTTCTCCGAGTAGAAACCCTGGTTCCCTTCGGGGAGAACGAACCTGTCCGCGAGGACGTAGTCGTTCAGATCCGCACCCAGAGTCCCGGGATAACCGAGGTAACCAACCTGGATCGGGGCGGGCCGATGCGCGAGGATGCCCGGCCGGGAGTATCGGGTGTAGCCCATCAGATCTACGGCGATATCGACTTCCAGATCCCTCAGCAGCCTCGCCGCATCGAGATCCCCCATTGCGCGGACGTCGACGAACCGGTCGAACCCCGCCGCGAGCCGGGCTCGCATCTCGCTGCCGTCATCGACGCCGAAGGACGCGCCTATGACCTCGAACCTCGAGCGGTCGTGGAGCTCGAGGAGCTCCGCAATGCAGTACGCGACGGCGTGTTCCCGAAAATCTCCGGATAGGTAAGCGATGCGGATCTTGGAGTGCTCGTATCGGCGTTCCTTCCACGGCGATCGTCTGTCCCCCACCCTGTCTTCGAAAAAGCGCTCCGCACACAGCATCTGTTCACCGGGATCCTGCGAGACGGTGACCAGCGTGAATGGATCGGTCAATGATTGCTTTTCAGCGACTCCGCGCCGCAGGCTTTCGATGCGCGCCTCCAATCCTTCCCAGCGGCAGGTCACCAGCTCGCTCCACAGCAGAGCTCCCAAGGTGTACTTGTGAGCGGGGGCTATCGCCAGGGCCCTTCGAAAGGAGGCGATCGCCTCGTCGTGACGCGAAAGGCCTTGAAGGGAAATGCCGAGATTATGGTGCGCTTCCGCCGAGTCCGGCCCGAGGAGAATCGCCTTCTGAAAGTGCGCGACGGCCTCCTCGAGGCGACCGTGCTCCTGGCAGGCCGCGCCCAGATGGACGAGCGCCTCGACGGTGTCGGGCTTGATCGAGAGCGCCTCCTGAAGGCACTGGATCGCTTCGCCGAGACGCAGTTGTGTTCGAAGAATCATTCCGAGACTCGCATGCGCCTCGGCGTGGTCGGGCTTGAGTGAGATCGCCCTTTGAAAACACGCCGCCGCCTCGTCAAGCCGGCCCTGCTCCCGGAGCGCGAGCCCCAGATTGTTGTGCACCTCGAAATCGTTCGGCGCGATTCGCAGCGCGTGCTCGTAGCTCGCTATTGCCTCGCCGAAGCGCCCCAGCTCCTTTAAAGCATGTCCAAGGTTATTGTGTGCCTGCGAAAGACCGGGATCGAGCGCCATCGCCTTCTTGAAGCGCGGGATCGCCTCCTCGTACCGGCGGAGATTCGTAAGCGCATTTCCCAAATTGAGGTGCGTTCCCGCAGAGCGAGGATCGCGTTCGACCGCCGTGGCGAGCACGCTCAAGGCTTCTTCGTGCCGGGATTGCTGCATCAGGGAAAGCGCGAGGAGGTTATGTGCTTCGACAAAGTTCGGAAAGGCCCTTACCTCCCTCTCCAGAACCGCAGCGGCCCGCGCGGGATCCCCCAGTGCGAGGTAGCAATGGCCGAGGTTGTAGCCGAGCCCTTGCGTATGTACTTCCTGAAACGCCTCGCTCAGAGGCCCTACAGCGTCCTGAAATCGGCGCTGTAGAAACAGACTCGCGCCAAGAAGGCTCAAGGACTCCCTGTCGCGGGGATTCTTACGCAGCGCGGCTCGCGCGATTTCCTCCGCCGTGCGAAGTTCGTTGCGCTCGAGCGCCTTCCAGCCCGCGGCACGCTGATTCCGCTGTCTTTCTGCTTTTCCCATCAGTCGCATCCGATGGATAACGAGAACCTGGCCTGTCCCGCCCGGCTGAACGTGAAGTATCGCACACGCCCGTCCGCCGATGCCTGCCGAGGACGGCGCCCTGCAGCCCGATTGACGCACCCCTGCCCCTCTGACACACTCGATTGTCCCGTCCAGAGGAGGTGTCCATGGCAATCCGAAAACCCGCCGTGGCGGCGTTGGCTCTCGTCCTGGCCAATGGCGTTGCGATCGCGCAAACCAAGTGGGACCTGCCCGCCGCCTACTCGCCGGGCAATTTCCACACCGAGAACCTGGTGCAGTTCGCCGACGACGTGGACAAGGCGAGCGGCGGCAAGCTCAAGATCACCGTGCACTCCAACGCGTCGCTTTTCAAGGCGCCCGAGATCAAGCGCGCCGTGCAGGGCGCCCAGGCCCAGGCAGGCGAAATCCTTCTGGTCAATTTCGAGAACGAGAACCCGCTATTCGGCGTGGACGGCGTGCCCTTCCTCGCCACCAGCTACGCCAACTCGATGAAGCTGTACAAGGCCTCCAGGCCGGCGCTGGAAAAACTGCTCGCCGCACAGGGCATCAAGCTGCTGTACGCGGTTCCCTGGCCGCCGCAAGGCATCTTTTCCAAGAAACCGATCAACAGTGTCGCCGATATGAAAGGCCTCAAGTGGCGCGCCTACAGCCCCGCTACGGCCAGGATCGCCGAACTGGTCGACGCACAGCCGGTAACAGTGCAAGCAGCGGAGCTTTCCCAGGCCATGGCCACGGGCGTGATCGATTCGATGATGACCTCCGGCTCCACCGGTTTCGACACCAAGACTTTCGAGTACATCAAGAATTTCTACGACACTCAGGCCTGGCTGCCGAAGAACGCGGTGATCGTCAACCAGAAGGCCTTCGACGCGCTCGACAAGCCCACGCAGGATGCGCTGCTCCGGGCCGCCGCCGGAGCCGAAGCGCGCGGCTGGAAGGTGTCCGACGAGAAGACCCAGTGGTACTACGAGCAGCTGCGCAAGAACGGCATGGTCATCCACAGGCCCAGCGCCCAGCTCGCCGCGGGTTTGAATAAAGTCGGCGACGCGATGCTGCAGGACTGGCTGAAGAAGGCCGGCGCTGACGGCCAGGCCGTGATGGACGCCTATCGCAAGATGTGATGCGCCGGTTCCTCAACTTCCTCTACGGCGCCGCGGGTTACCTCGCGGCGTTTTTTGTCTTCATGATTTTCGCTGTGATGATAGGCGGCACCGTCATGCGCGAGCTGGGACTGCGCACCGGCGGCAGCGACGACCTCGTGGCGTGGTTCTGCGCCGCATCCGCGTTCCTAGCCATGGCGCACACCTTCCGCTGGGGCGATTTCGTCCGCGTCACCTTGCTCCTGGAAAATCTCGGGCCGCGCGCGCGGCACGCGTTCGAGATCATCTCGCTTTCCGTCGCCGCGTGCGCCATCGGCTACCTCGCCTTCTGGGCATGCCGTTTCGTCTACGAGAGCTGGCAGTTCCACGATATGGCGAACGGCCTGATCGCCATCCCCTTGTGGATCCCGCAAATGAGCTTCGTCGTCGGCTCGCTGCTTTTCTTTGTCGCCGTTGTCGATGAGCTCGTGCTGGTGCTGTCCGGAGAAAGACCGACGTACGTGGCCGCGGCCGAGGAGCGCCACGCGCGCGGCGATTTCAGCGAAGACCTGTGAGATGGAGCTGATCGAGATCGCTGCGCTGCTGCTGTTCATCATGCTGCTGCTGCTCGCAGGCGGCGTGTGGATCGCCATGACGCTCGCCATCGTCGGCTGGATCGGAATGGCTTTTTTCACCGGCACGCCGCCGGGCAAGAATCTCTTCACCGCGTTCTGGGGCTCGAGCGCCTCCTGGACGCTGGCCGCCCTGCCGATGTTCATATGGATGGGCGAGATCCTGTTCCGCACCAGGCTGTCCGAGGAGATGTTCGAGGGCCTTTCGCCCTGGCTCAACAGGGTGCCCGGCAGGCTGATGCACACCACCATTCTCGGCTGCGGGATTTTCGGATCGGTATCGGGGTCGTCGGCGGCGACCTGCGCCACCATCTCCAAGGTGGCGCTGCCGGAGCTCTTGAAGCGCGGCTACGACGAGAAGATCGCGCTCGGCTCGCTCGCCACCGCCGGCACGCTCGGCATCCTGATTCCGCCATCCATCACCATGGTGGTGTACGCGGTCGCGGCCGACGCTTCGATCATCCGCATTTTCCTCGCCGGATTCATCCCGGGCTTCATCCTGATGGCGCTGTTCTCGGGCACCATCGTCTGGTGGGCGTTGCGCAATCCCGGCAAGACTCCGCCGCCCGGCCCCGAAATGAGCTTCTCGCAAAAGATCAGAGCCTCGGGCAACCTCATTCCCTGCTCCCTGCTGATCCTGTTCATCGTCTGGGTGCTGGTGGTGGGCTGGGCGACGGCGACCGAATGCGCCGCGTACGGGGTGCTGGGCTCGCTCGCCATCGCCTGGTGGGGCGGATCGCTCACCTGGAAGAGCTTCATCGGCAGCCTGATGGGGGCGACGCGCGTGTCCTGCATGATCATGTTCATCCTGGCCGGGGCGTCCTTCCTGTCGATGACCATGGCCTTCACCGGCATCCCGCGCGCGCTGGCCGAATGGGTGGCCTCGCTCGCGCTGAGTCCCTACGCGCTGATCACCATGCTCTCCATCCTCTACATCATCCTGGGCACGGCGCTCGACGGCATCTCGATGATCGTGCTCACCTCCGCCGTGGTGCTTCCGATGATCCAGAAAGCCGGCTTCGATCTGGTCTGGTTCGGCATCTTCATCGTGCTGCTGGTGGAGATCGCCGAAGTGACGCCGCCCGTGGGATTCAACCTTTTCGTGCTGCAGAACATGACCGGCAAGGACAGCAACTACATCGCCAGGTGCTCGCTGCCGTTCTTCGCCTGTCTGGTAGTGTGCATCGCCATCATCACGGCGTTTCCGATCACCGTCACCTGGCTGCCCGACATCGTCATGGGCAAGTAGGCGCTGCGCTATCATTGGCGCGCCATGCCCGCTCTACCGATTTACACGACGCCCGCGATCCGCAAGCTGGAGGAGCTCGCTGCCCCCGCGCCCGGCACTCTCATGGAACGCGCCGGCGCGGCAGCCGCGGAATACGCGCGCAGCCTGTGCGGCGACACGGCCAAGAGCGTTCTCGTATTGGCCGGTCCCGGCAACAACGGCGGCGATGCCTTCGAGGTCGCGACGCACCTGAAACGGTGGTTCTTTCGCGTCAACGTCGTTTCTTGCGGAGAGCGCGGCAAGCTGCCGAAAGACGCGCTGGCGGCGCTGGGAAAATGGGAAACCGCGGGAGGGACGCTTCTCCACGACGTTCCGGGAGAATCGCGCTTCGGTCTGGCCGTCGACGGCTTGTTCGGCATCGGGCTCAAACGGCCCCTCGCGGGAAACCATTGCGCGCTCGTCGAAAAGCTCAATGCCCTCGGCACCCCCGTGCTCGCGCTCGATGTTCCCAGCGGCATCCACCCGGATAGCGGCCCGATAATGGGCTTCGCTGTCCCCGGTAGCCACACCCTCCCCTT
>CAYQVE010000203.1:0-5896 GCA_964420785.1 uncultured Enterobacteriaceae bacterium
AAAGAAAAGCTGCAGGAAATTGTTCGCCATCACCAGCATCAGCATCGAGAAGGTAAAGAGCGCGATGTAGGCGAAGAAACGCTGGTAGCCCGGATCGTCGGCCATGTACCCGATGGTGTAGACGTGGACCATCAGCGATACGAAGCTCACCACCACCATCATGAGGGCGGACAGGCGATCGATCAGGAAGCCGATCTCGAACCGGGTCCCGTCCGAGACGAGCCAGGTATAGACCGGTCCGTTGAACACGGCGCCCTCCAGCACGTCGACGAAAATCAGGCAGGAGGCGGCGAAGGAGATCGCCACCCCGATGATCGTGACCCAATGCGCACCGGAGCGCCCGATTCTCCTGCCTCCAAGCCCCGCGACGATCGCGCCGGCGAGCGGGGCGAGCGGCACGAGCAGGTAGAAGTGCGGGTCCGTCATATCACCCTCTCAGGTTGTCGAGATCGTCGACGTTGATGGTCTGCAGATTGCGGAACAGCACGACGAGAATCGCCAGGCCGATCGCCGATTCCGCCGCCGCCACGGTCAGGATGAAGAACACGAAAACCTGCCCGGCGATGTCGCCGAGGTAATGCGAAAAGGCGATGAAGTTCATGTTGACGGCGAGAAGCATCAGCTCGATCGCCATCAGCAGGATGATGACGTTCTTGCGGTTGAGAAAGATCCCGACGATGCTGATCGCGAACAGCACCGCGCCGAGGATGAGAAAGTGCGACAGTGACAGCAAGGTATGCTTATTCTTTCTCTTCCGCCGGCATAGAAACCAGGCGCACCCGGTCTCCACGCCTGACGGCGATCTGCCGGGCCGGGTCCTGGTATTTCGTGTCCTTGCGCTTTCTGAGCGTCAGCGCGATCGCGACGACAATGGCCACCAGAAGCAGCACCGCCGCGAGCTCGAGCGGATAGGCGTAGTCGGTATAGAGCACCCGTCCGAGTTCCTTGGTGTTGCTCGCTCCCGCCCCCGGATCCCCGGGGCCTGGAAGGGCTTCGATTCCGAAATAGCGGCCGCCCAGGACGAGCACCATCTCGACCACCATCAGGATGCCCACCGTGGCCCCCAGCGGAAGGTAGGTCCAGAATCCCTCGCGACGGCGCCCGAAGTTGATGTCGAGCAGCATCACCACGAAGAGGAACAGAACCATCACGGCGCCGACGTAGACGAGAACGAGCGCAATGGCGAGAAACTCCGCGCGCAGCAGCATCCACAGCGCCGCGGCGGTGAAGAAGGCGAGCACCAGGAACAGCGCCGAGTGGACCGGGTTGCGCACCGTGATGACGCAGCCCGCCGCAATCACCAGGATCGCGGCAAAAATCCAGAAAACCGCGAGCTCAAACATGATCCGGCTTCATCGGTACGCTGCGTCCGCGGCGCGGTCCTTGGCGATCTGCTCCTCGTAGCGGTCGCCCACCGCGAGCAGCATTTCCTTGGTGTAGTAGAGGTCGCCGCGCTTCTCGCCGTGATACTCGAGGATGCGCGTCTCGACGATCGAATCCACCGGGCAGGACTCCTCGCACAGCCCGCAGAAGATGCACTTGGTGAGATCGATGTCGTAGCGCGTGGTGCGGCGCGTGCCGTCGGAGCGCTGCTCGGACTCGATCGTGATCGCAAGCGCCGGGCAAACGGCCTCGCACAGCTTGCAGGCGATGCAGCGCTCCTCGCCGTTCGGGTAGCGGCGCAGCGCGTGCAGCCCGCGGAAGCGCGGGCTCATCGGCGTTTTCTCTTCCGGGAACTGCACCGTGATCTTGCGCCTGAAGAGATGGCGCCCGGTGAGCGCCATGCCCTTCGCCAGCTCGAGCAGGAGAATGCTCTTGAAGAATTCGCGGATTCTGTCGATCACGGAATCACCAAATATTCCACGGCGTCTGCATCCACACGGCGATCACGACCAGCCACACGAGCGTCGCGGGAATGAAAACCTTCCAGCCGAGCCGCATGATCTGGTCGTAGCGGTAGCGCGGGAACGTCGCCCGGAACCACAGGAGCAGCGACACCATGAAGAAGATCTTGGCGAACAGCCACGCGAACGGCGGGATTGCGTCGAGGAGCGGCGCATCGACGGGCGCCGCCCAGCCGCCGAGAAACATGACTGTAGCGAGCGTCGACACGAGGATCATGTTGGCGTACTCGCCCAAGAAAAACAGCGCGAAAGGCATGCCGGAATATTCGACATGGAACCCGGCGACGATCTCGGACTCGCCCTCCGCCACGTCGAACGGCGCGCGATTGGTCTCGGCCACGCCCGAGATGAAGTACACCAGGAACATGGGCGCGAGCGGCAGCCAGTTCCAGGAGAGGAAATTGAGTCCCTTGTGAGCGAAATAGCCGCGCTGCTGCCCCGCGACGATATCGGTGAGATTGAGGCTCTGGGAAACCATAAGCACACACACCAGCGCGAAGCCCATCGCGATCTCGTAGGCGACGATCTGGGCGGCGGAGCGCATGGCGCCGAGAAACGCGTACTTCGAGTTGGAAGCCCAGCCCGCGATGATGATGCCGTAGACGCCCATCGACGTGATCGCCATCACGTAGAGGAGCCCCGCGTTGATGTCCGCGAGCACGACCTCCGGGCTCAGAGGGATCACCGCCCAGGCGGCAAGCGCCGGCATCAAAGTCAGCATAGGCGCGAAAATGAACAGGACCTTGTTCGCTCCCGTCGGAACGATCAGCTCCTTGAAAAGGAGCTTGATCACATCGGCGATCGGCTGAAGGAGCCCGATCGGACCTACGCGGTTGGGACCGAGGCGGATCTGCATCCAGCCGATAAGCTTCCTCTCCCAAAGAGCGAGGTAGGCGACGCACAGGCACAGCGGCAGGACTATGCACAGGATCAAGATCGTGTTTTTCACCAGCGTCCACGCGAGCGGCCCCCACTGGGGACCGAGCCAGGCGGTCCAAAGATTCGCCCAGATGTCGAACAGCGTCGTCACGTACGCTCCACCGAAACGGAGCCGAACATCGGACCGAGCGCCGCGGTGTGCCGGTGCGCGGCGGCGAGCCTCACGCAGCCGGCCGGCAGGCGCTCGTCGATGCCGAGCTCGACGATCGCTTCCCCCTCGCCCTGGCGCACCCGGACTCGTTCGCCCGCCCTGACGCCCAGCTTTTGCGCCAGCACCGGCCCCACCCAGGCGCGCGGTGGCAGCGCGTCGCGCGTCCTCTGAAGCGATGCGGCGCGGCGCACGATCGGATCCCCGAAATAGATGGGGACGTCGGCGATTCGCTGCAGTTCCTGGCCGGAGGCGGAATCGAGCGCGAGTTCGAGCCCGTTCAGCCGGTTGTCGAGCCTGCCCGCGACGTCTTCGGGCCGGCACGTTTCCTCGCGTACCGCCTCGGTCGATTCATGATCGAAGCCGGGAAGGCTCATCAGGTTTCCGAGCACGCGAAGCACTTTCCACGCCGGCCGCGCCTCGCCCAAGGGCTTCACCGCGGCGTTGAAGCTCTGCATCCGCCCCTCGCAATTGACGTAGGTGCCCGATGTCTCGGTGAAAGGCACGACGGGGAGAAGCACGTTGGCGTAGTCAGCGGCAAAGCTCCGGTACGCGGCCATCGCGACCACCAGATCCGCGGCGCCCATCGCCTTGACCGCCGTGCGCGGGTCATGGCAGTCGAAATCCGGCTCGGCGTTCAAGAGCAGATAGGCCTTTCGCGGCCGCTCGAGCAGGGTCCTTGCGTTCAAGCCGCCCTCCGAGGGAACGCAGCCGGCGAGATAGCCCCCGACGCTGTTGGCGGCTTCGCCGAAAAAGCCGAAGCGGCCGCCGAGCAGGGTGGCGAGTTCCTGCGCGAGCCGCTGCAGTTGCGCGCCTCGAGGATGCTGCGCGGCGAGGTTGCCGAGCAGCACCGCGACGCTCTGGCCCGAAGCGAGGCTGGCGGCGATCGCCTTCGCCTCGCTGCCGATGCTCAGGCCGGCGAGTTCCGCGGGGGCCGGCTTTTGCCTTGTCTCGGCGACGGCTTTCAGCACTTGGGCGAGCGTCCCCGCCAACTCGCTCGGGCGCACGATCGCCGTGTTGGCGACCGGCATCAGGAGGTCGTCGTCGGCGCAGTGCAGGACGTTGATCTGGGATTTGCGTTTTGCGATCTGCCGCAGGCGGGAAGCGACCAGCGGGTGATCCTTGCGGAGGAACGAGCCGACCACGAGCACGCGGTCCAATGCCCCGAGCTCCGCGAGCTTCATCCCGAGCCAGGGGACTCCGGCGCGCTTCCCGTCCGCCGAAAAGTCCGATTGGCGCAGGCGGAAATCGACGTTGTCGCTCCCCATCGCGCGCATGAGCTTCGCGAGCAGCGCCATCTCCTCGAAGGTTGAATGGGGGCTGGCGAGCGCGCCGATTTCCTGCGGAACGTACTTGAAGCGGATTTCCGAGAGGGTCCTCGCAACGTGCTCGAGCGCCGACTGCCAATCGACCTCCCGCCAGCGTCCGCCCTCCTTCAGCATGGGCCGCTGGAGCCGCTCTTCGGAGTTGAGTCCCTCGTAGGAAAAGCGGTCGCGGTCGGAGATCCAGCACTCGTTCAGCTCGTCGCTCTCGAGCGGCAGCACCCGCATCACGCGGTTCTGCTTGACCTGCACTATCAAGTTCGAGCCCAGGCTGTCGTGCGGGCTGACGGACTTGCGCCCCGAAAGCTCCCAGTTGCGCGCCGTGTAGCGAAACGGCTTCGAGGTGAGCGCGCCCACCGGGCACAGATCGATCATGTTGCCGGAGAGCTCCGAGTCCACAGTTTTCCCGACGAAGGCGAGGATCTCGGCGTGTTCGCCTCTGCCGATCATGCCGAGCTCCATGACGCCGGCGAGCTCCTGTCCGAAGCGCACGCAGCGGGTGCAGTGGATGCAGCGCGTCATGTCGGTCGAGATGAGAGGGCCCAGGTTCTTGTTCAGCACGACGCGCTTCTCCTCGGTGTAGCGCGAGGCGCTCTTGCCGTAGCCGACCGCGAGGTCCTGGAGCTGGCATTCCCCGCCCTGATCGCAGATCGGGCAGTCGAGCGGATGGTTGATGAGCAGGAATTCCATCACGCCGTCCTGCGCCTGCCTCGCGTAGTCCGAGCGCGTGAACACCTTCATGCCGTCGGTGGCCGGCGTGGCGCACGCGGGCTGGGGTTTCGGAGCCTTTTCGATCTGCACCAGGCACATCCGGCAGTTGGCGGCGATCGAGAGCTTCTTGTGATAGCAGAAGTGCGGGATGTAGATCCCCAGGCCGTTCGCCGCCTCCATCACGGTGGCGCCGTGGCGGACTTCGGTTTCCCTGCCGTCGACCGTGATTCTGGGCATGAGCCTGTTTACGACACGAGGGGATACATCCCCTCGTGCTCCCCTATATGAGCGAAGTTGTTCACTATGCCGCCTGCCGCACGGGAGCGCCGGGCGCGGTGGAATATCCGGGAGCCGTCACCATGCAGCGCCTGTGGTCGATGTGATACTGGAATTCGCTGCGGAAGTGCTCGATGAAGCTCTTCACCGGCAACGCCGCCGCGTCGCCCAGCGCGCAGATGGTGCGCCCGGCGATGTTGTCGGCGACGTTCGTGAGAAGGTCGAGGTCTTCATTCCTGCCTTTGCCGTGCTCGATCCGGTTCACCATCCGGTACAGCCATCCCGTGCCTTCGCGGCAGGGCGTGCACTGGCCGCAGGATTCCTCGAAGTAAAAATACGACAGGCGTTCGAGGGCCTTGACCATGCAGGTGGTTTCATCCATGACGATCACCGCGCCCGAGCCCAGCATCGAGCCGGCCTTGGCGATCGAGTCGTAGTCCATGTCGGTGCGCATCATGACCTCCGCGGGAAGGACGGGCATCGACGAGCCGCCGGGGATCACGGCCTTGAGCTTGCGTCCGTCGCGCATTCCGCCGGCCAATTCGAGCAGCTTCGCGAACGGCGTGCCGAGCTTCACTTCGTAGTTGCCGGGCCGC
>CAYQVE010000204.1:0-5853 GCA_964420785.1 uncultured Enterobacteriaceae bacterium
TCAGCGCGAGGATGCCGCGCCGTAGCTGAAATCGTCGAACAGCGTCACGCTGTCCGCCTTGGTCCACACGCCCACGGCGCCGGGGCCGGCGATGCGGTCGTCGTCCATTTCGATGTACGGCTTGCCGTCGAAGATCACGCGGATTCGCTTGCCCGAAAACTCCACCCGCAGGGTGTGCCAGGTGCTGCCGGGCACCGGCGCATCGACGTATTTAAGGGTGTTGCGCCTCCCCTTCGTCGTATAGTAGAGCGATACGTTGTTCTCGAGCGCGTTGGCGCGCGCGACATAGTAGTTGTCGCCGTCCTTCCAGCGCCATACCACGCCTCCCGCTTGGTCCTCTCGACCCGAGACTGGCTTGAACTTCACCTCCACGTAGCCGTCGGCGAGGGACACGTCCGGCCTCACGCACCAGGGGAAGAATCCGCTGCCCGACTGCTTGAGGACGTTGGGCCTGCTCGGCGCCGAAGGCTCGGCCTCGACCGACCATTTGGGCGAGCCGCGCCCAGTGACGCCGGCGCGCCAGCCCGCAGGCAGAGCACCGGTCGCGTCACGATCGAATGAAAAAGTTTCAGCCTGAGTCGTTGTCATGGCGATCACCGATGCGAGAGTTGAAATGGTTGATGCAAGAACCTTCTTCACACTGCACCTCCTTGTATCGCAGGCAGACGCCGCGCGGCATTCGCCCAATTGATGTTCTGCATGAAGGCGTCCACGTAGGCCGCCGCCTTGGCTGCAGGGTCGCAGGAAAGCGACTTCATCGCGTGATCCATCTTGCCCTCCGGAACGTTGCGCGCGACTGGCCTAGCGGTACGCCGTGGAATTCCAGGTATGCACCTCGTCCTGCCCCGACTTGCACCACGCGTAGAGCGCGTCGTACATCACCATGCCTGCTTTCAGCATCTCGTGGTCGTCAGCGAAGTTGCGCGAGAGCCCGAGCGAGATCGCGGCGAGCCCGGCCGCCTGCGGGGCGAAATCGAGCCGCGCGGTGTCGGCTCCGCGGACGATGACGGCGAGCTGCGCGAGCGCCGGATCGGTCAGGCGGTAGTGCTTCAGGAACGCGTCGAAGCTGCAGCGCTCGCCTTCGTGCGAGAAGTGGACGTCGGGGATGTCGTAAGGCGTCGCGTCGCGCTCCTTCGCCGCGGCGATGACGTCCTTCGTCGGCACGTAGAGAAACTCCGCCCCGGGGTCGACGAAGCGCGCGATGAGCCAGGGGCAGGCGATGCGGTCGATTTTCGGCCGCTCGCGCGTCACCCAGCGCGTGTTCGCGCCCGCGGGCTTCGCGTCGAGCGCGCCGCCCGCGGCCTTCCAGCCCTCTTCGATGCCGCCCTGCAGGTACTGAGCGGAGAGGCCGCGGCCGGCGAGCGCTGCTGCGACGCCCTGGCTGACCTCGTGCCCGTGCACGCAGTACGCGACGACGCGGCTTGCGCGCGGCAGCTCGCCCGCCCACTCGGTGACGCGCTCGGGATCGCGCCACAGCGCACCTTCGATCATGCGGTTCGCCGCGCGGAACGCCTGCTCTCGCCGCACGTCGATGATCAATGGGGGCTGGCCGCCGCGAATGGCGGACAGAGCTTCTCTCGTCGATATGAAACTTGCCGATGTGGCCGCGTCCATAGCTTCTCCTGACGAAGTCAAGTGAAGCAGAGCTTGGACGCTGGACGTCTTGGACCGGTTTTTTCACCGGGCGGGGAGTCTGCATTTCCCCGCGAGAGGGCCATTTTCAGACCAGCCCGCGCCGAAGTCAAGCTCCCGCTCTCGGCGCCGCTCGGAGACCCTAAGCCCGGGCCGAGTCGCAAGGCTCGCGCCGGGACTGAAAGGTCGATGTAAGCATCGCGCTGGTGTTCCCTCAATCCGCGAGCAGATCCGGCCCGATCTCGCCCACCGAGCGCACGCCCGAGAGCTGCATGGCGCGCACCAGCTCGTCGCCGAGGATATGGAGCGCGCGCGCCGCACCCGCTTCGCCCGCCGCGCAGGCGCCGTAGAGCGTCGCGCGGCCGAGCATCACGCCCTCGGCGCCGAGGGCTAGCGCCTTGACGATGTCCACGCCGCGGCGCACTCCGCCGTCCACGAGGACGCTCATCCTGCCTTTCACCGCGCGCACGACGGGCGGGAGCGCGGCCAGCGCCGCGACCGCCCCGTCGAGCTGACGGCCGCCGTGGTTGGACACCACCACGGCATCGACGCCGATCGAAGCGATCCGCTCGGCATCGTCGGCGCGAAGGATTCCCTTCACCAGCATCTTCCCCGGCCAGTGGTCGCGCATCGCCTTCAGCCCGTCCCAGTCGAAATCGGCGTCCCAGAACTGCCCGACCGAGGAGGCGATCTCGGCGGTGCTCTTCGCTTCAGGGGCGAGCCCGACGACGTTTTCCAGGACCGGCATGCCGTGGCGCAGTATCCCCAGCACCCACAACGGCCGCGTGGCGAAATCGAGGACGTTTCGCGGCGTGAAGCGGAAGCGGATCGCGAAGTCGTTGCGGAAGTCGCGCTCGCGCTTGCCGCCGACCGGAACGTCCACGGTGACCATCAGCGCCTCGTAGCCGGACTGCCGCGCCCGCTCGACGAGGCCCAGGGTCATGCCGCGCTCGCGGAAGATGTAGGCCTGGAACCACAGGCGCCCGCCCGCCTCGCGCGCGATGCGCTCGATCGACGCGGTCGCCATGGTCGAGAGCGTATACGGAATCCCGGCGGCGGCGGCCGCGCGCGCGACGCCCACGTCGGCGAAGGGCCAGCCGAAGCCGATGCCGCCGGTAGGGCCGATCGCGATCGGGAGCCTGGAGCCCGCGCCGAGAATAGTCGTGGAGGTGTCGACGCGCGCGACGCCGGAGAGCATTTTCGGCGCGAGGCGCACGCGCTCGAAGGCGGCGCGGTTGGCGCGCAGCGTGATCTCGTCTTCGGCTGCACCGTCGAAGAAGTCGAATATCGCGCGCGGCAGGCGCCTCTTCGCCATCCCGCGCAAGTCTTCTATATTCCAGGCGCGCAGGACGCGCTCTGCCGCGAGCCCCGAAGCGGGACACGAGGACTCCGAAACCGGAACGGCGCCCTCGGTCCTGCCGATCTCGCCTGCCGCGCTCATTCGGCCTTCACTCCGGAGGACTTGATGACGCGCGCCCAGCGCTCGTAGTCTTTCCTGAGGAACGCCGCGAATTCGGACGGAGTGTCGGCGACTGTGACGGCGCCGAGCGCCTTCATCCGCTCCTGCGTCTCGCGCCCGGCGAGCGACTTGCGCATGTCCCGGGCGAGGCGATTGACCGCCGGCGCCGGCGTACCCGCCGGGGCGAGCAGGCCCACCCAGGGCGCGGTCTCCTCGAACCCCGGGAGGCCCGATTGCTCGAGCGTGGGCACCGCGGGGAAATCCGCGTGCGGCCCGGGCGTGCCGACCGCAAGCACTTTCAGCTTCTTCGCCGACACCTGGTCGGCGATGCCGACGATCGGATAGAACATGAAGGTCACGCGGCCCGCCATCACCTCGGCGAGCGCAGGGCCGTTGCCCTTGAACGGAACGTTGATCATCTTCGTTCCGGTGAAGTTCTCCAGCATCGCCCCGGCGAGATGCGTCGAGCCGCCATTGCCCGAGGTCGCGTAGCTCAGCTCCCCCGGCTTTGCCCTGGCGAGGGCGATCAGATCCTGCATCGAATTGATGCGGGTCTCCGGGCTGGTCACGACCACCATCGGCAGGACCGCCGCGTTGCTCACCGGTGCGAAGTCCTTGAACGGGTCGTAGTGGACCTTGCCCTCCATGAGTATCGCGTTCACCAGCAGCGAGAGCGAGGAGAAAAGCAGCGTGTATCCGTCCGGCGCGGACCGTGCCACCGCCTCGGTCGCGATAATGGCGTTGGCGCCGGGCCGGTTCTCGACGACGAAGGACTGGCCGAGAGAACCGGTCATGTCCTGCGCGACGATGCGCGCAATCACATCGGTCGGCCCGCCCGCCGCGAAGCCGACCACGATCTTCACCGGCCTCGCGGGATAGCTCTGTGCCGCGGCGCCGCCGGCAAGCGCGCAGAAGGCGACCGCGACGAGCACTGCAGTTGCTTTCTTCATCGCCCCTCACGCGCTTCGGAATGGAACATCGTCGCCATCACCTGGCAACGCTTGACCGCTCTATGCTCAACGGGTCGGTAATCGGCCACCGCGTTGTGGATGGTTCCGATGTCCTCCCACATGAGGACGTCGCCCTCCTCCCAGTGAAACGCGTACCTGTACTCGGGCTTCAACTGGTGCTCGAACAGGAATTCGAGCATCTCGTCGCTTTCCTTCTGCGGCAACTCGTTGATCCGGATCGAATAGCCGGGATTGGCGTAGAGCACGCGGCGCCCGGTGATCGGGTGCGTGAGAAAAATCGGGTGCGACACCGGCGGCTTCGCCCTCTTCTGCGCCTCGGTGAGCGGCGGGCGCTTGCTGCCTTTCTCGCGCCTCATCATTTCCCAGAACTTGTTGAAATCGTGCAGCACGCTCATGCCTTCGAGGTCGCGCTTCATTTCGGCAGGGAGGCCGTCGTAGGCGGCGTGCATGTTCGCGAACTCGGTCGCCCCGAGCGGCTTGCCGTCGCGCCTGGGGACCCTGATGCCGTAGAGGACGTTCGCGAGAGCGATCGTGCTGCTGTATGACATGTCGGTGTGCCAGTCCTGCCCCGCGTCGGCGAGCCCGATCGGCTTGCCGTTCTCCACGATGTTGGAGAGGATCATCACCTCGGGGATCCCGGGTTCCTGAAAGGCGTTCGCGACGTTGATCTCGAGTTTCCCGAAGCGCGCGCTGAAATCGGCGAGCTGCCGGCCCGTAAGCTCCTGCCGCGGAAAACGTATCACGCCGAATCGCCCGAGAGCGCGCAGCACCTCATCGAACTCGTCCTGCGAGAGCGGCTGCGCGAGATCGAGCCCGGCTATCGTCGCTCCCAGAGTTTCTCCGCTCGTTGTCACTTTCATGTGGACCTTCAGCAGCGGTCGATTCTACGCCAACCGTGCCCTCGGCTTACGGCTCGGGCGGTCCTCCGAGCGCGCGAGCCAGACGAAATAGTCAAGTTCGCTCGCGCTCTCGTGCGGGTCGCCGCCGATGAAGTTCTCGCTCGCCTTGCGGTTCGCGAGACTTGCGTACTTGATCGCGAAGACTTCGTACGTGTCGGGAATGGCTCCCCCTTGTCGCCGCAACGGCCGGGGCGATGTCAAGCCCGCGGCGGGCGCGCGGGTGCTACAGTGTCCGGGGTGAAGGCCGGAGGCGTCAAGACGGAGTGAGCCGTTGCTTTCGTTGCTACAATGGCCCGGCGCGGGGAGGCGCTCCGCTCGAGGAGGAAAAAGATGGATTTTCCGAAGTTCCAGACCGTGAAGGTGGAGGTCGCGGACGACATCGCCTGGGTGACGATGAACCGCCCGGACAAGCGCAACGCGATGAGCCCGCAGATGCACGAGGAAATGATCGCGGCGCTGCGCGAGCTCGCCGAGGCGCCGGCGGCGAAAGCGCTGGTGCTCACCGGCGCGGGCGAGAGCTGGAGCGCAGGCCAGGACATAGAGCTATTCTTCCGCGACCTCGACGACAAGCCGGTCGAGAAGCGCCGCGCGATCCTCGCGAGCCAGGAATGGCGCTGGAACCAGCTCGCGCATTTCCCGAAGCCGACGATCGCCATGGTGAACGGGTTCTGCTACGGGGCCGCGTTCACGCCGCTGGTCGCATGCGACTTCGCAATCGCCGCGGAGGAAGCGATGTTCGGCCTGTCGGAAATCAACTGGGGCATCCTGCCGGCGGGACTCGTCGCGAAAGGTAATCTGGACGCCTGCAGCTAACGCGACGGGAAGGGGTTTGCGCTCACCGGGCAGCCCTTGGACGGCCAGGTCGCGCCGCCAAAACCCCAGGTGAAACGCC
>CAYQVE010000205.1:0-5823 GCA_964420785.1 uncultured Enterobacteriaceae bacterium
CTGCGGAGCGGATTCCTGGTGTGAGTATCCAAGCAAACTCGGCTCCGCCGGAAGCGCGCACCCGGAACTGGTTGACGGCTCCGCTGGAAAAGTCGGCATCGGTGCCGTCAGCCCACACAAAACTACCGAAGTCGGCAGCCTTCGCCCGCCGACCGGCGGCGAAACTGTAGTCACCGTCCGCTGAATTCAACAGACCCCCGGGAACGGTCGCTGCGACGCCGCCGGCCCCGTTGTTCGGTCCCCCGGGGACGGTGGAAAAAGAGGTTGTAGGACTCCGGACGGTTGCCGCGCCCGATGGCGTACACATCGCGCGTCCCTCGCGTGACGATCAGCCCGGTCTTCGCGCCCTTTCTCTCGATCAAGGTGTTGATCGCGGTGGTCGAGCCGTGAATCAGCTCGCCGATCGCCGCGCAATCCACGCCGCTCTTCTGCAGGCAATCGATGATGCCCTCCACCAGATGAGCCGGCGTGGTCAGGCTCTTGGCTTGCGCGAAGCGGCCGGTGGACTCGTCAAAGGCCATCAAGTCCGTGAAAGTCCCGCCGATATCGATCGCCACCAGCAACAGACCAGCCCTCCCGGTGAGGGCTCAAAC
Source organism: uncultured Enterobacteriaceae bacterium (assembly GCA_964420785.1). Classification (GTDB taxonomy): domain Bacteria; phylum Pseudomonadota; class Gammaproteobacteria; order Burkholderiales; family SG8-39; genus VBDM01. Next base: position 594 of record CAYQVE010000205.1, read on the forward strand.
GGTATCATGGAGCGATGAATGAAGTCGACGCCAAGCGCCGCTGCCCCTGGTGCCTGGGAAGCGCGCAGTACCTGCGCTACCACGACGAGGAATGGGGAGTCCCGGTCCACGACGACATGCGGCTCTTCGAGTTGCTGATCCTGGAAGGCGCCCAGGCGGGCCTCGCCTGGTCGACGATTCTCAACAAGCGGGACAATTACCGCAGGGCCTTCGCCCGGTTCGACCCCGCGAAGGTCGCGCGCTTCGGCGCACGCGACGTGAGGAGATTGATGGCCGATGCCGGAATCGTGCGTAACCGCCTCAAGATCGAGTCGGCGATAGGAAACGCCCGCGCCTTTCTCGCAGTCCGGCGGGAATTCGGCTCGTTCGACGCCTATCTGTGGGGCTTCGTCGACGGGAGTCCGCTGCAGAATCTCAGGCGCAGCATGAAGCAGGTGCCGGCCCGCACTCCGGCATCGGACGCGATCAGCAAGGACCTGAAACTTCGCGGCTTCCGTTTCGTCGGCTCGACCATCGTGTACGCCTACATGCAGGCGGTGGGAATGGTTAACGATCATCTGGCCGCCTGCTTTCGGCGCCCGCAGCTGGCGGCTCTCCCAAGATTCGGTTCTTCGGCTAAACTCCGGAGCGAAAGTGAATAACTTGGGGAGATCGATGGTCCGATTCGCCGCTTTGGCCTTGCTCGCCTGTCTTCCCGGCGTAAGCGCCCATTCTCAGGAAGGCGATCCGGACGGCACCGTGACACTGGTGGCGGCGCCGCGCCTTGTCGACCCGGACTACAGGGGAGCGGTGCTGCTCGCGGTGCCCGTCGAGAACAACCGGCACGTCGGCGTCATCGTGAACCGCCCCACCGGGCGTTCGCTCTCCAGCCTCTTCCCCGAGCACGCCCCGTCCAAGCTCGTGCGCGACCCGGTGTACTTCGGCGGGCCGATGCTGCGCCAGGCGATTTTCGCGGTGGTCCATATCGACCACACGCCGGGCCCCGGATCGATCAGGATCATGAAAGAGTTGTTCCTCGCGACTCAAGGCACGGTCGTCGATCACATCATCGAGCAGACTCCCAACGAGGCGCGCTACTACGTCGGCTACGTCGCGTGGCGGCCGGGAGAGCTGCGCCAGGAGGTCGACCGGGGATTGTGGTACGTCCTCGACGCCGACCCCGAGCTCGTGTTCCGCAAGGATCCGGCAAGACTCTGGGAAGAACTCCTGCGGCGCGCGCGGGCGGTGACCGCCTGGGCCGCCGGATGATGCGCTCGTGCCGAGCCGCGCTTCTCGCGCTTCTCGTCCTCGCGACGGCCGCCTATGCGCAAAGCTCGTCCAAGACGATTTTCCTCATCGCAAAACCCGGGCTGCCCGACCCGAATTTCCGGGAAGCGGTGGTCCTGGTCACCCAGGAGGAAGGCGCGGAGGCGACCGGCGTCATCATCAACCGGCCCACCAACCGATCGCTCGCCGAGATGTTGCCGAGCGAGCGCTTCAAACCCTTCAAGGAGCCGATATTCTTCGGCGGGCCGGTGGCCCCCCAAGGCTTGTTCGCCGTATTCCAGGTTGACAGGTTTTCCGGCGCGGCCGTGATGATGCTTCCGGGACTGTACCTCGCGGTCGCGCCGGACTCGATCGACGCCCTGCTCAACAATCCTCCGCCGAAGATCCGCTTCTTTGCGGGTTACTCCGGATGGGCACCGGGCCAGCTGCGTGGAGAACTCGACCGCGGCGACTGGCTGGTCGTCGACGCCGAAGCCGACACGGTTTTCCTGAAGGACACGTCCAGGCTCTGGCAGGACATGGTGCGGCGGGCGAGCGCAGTCCGCGCCGACGCCGCGCTGAGGCCCCCTACTTCTTCAAGCCGATGAGCTGCATGATGCGCGCGAGCTCAGTATCTTCCCTCGCGATCAGGTTTGCGAACTCCTCTGCCGGCATGAAGGCGGGACGCACCCCCAGCCTTTCGCTCGCCTGAGCGAAGTCGGGGCTCGCCGCGGTTTTCCGGATCGCCTCCTCGAGGGCGGCGACCGCGGCCTTCGGCGTGCCTTTCGGCACGGCGATACCGCGCCAGGCCTCGAGCGACACGTCGAAACCCTGCTCGCGCGCGGTGGGAACATCGGCAAGCGCCGGATCGCGGGCCGAGGTCAGCGCGGCGAGCAGGCGCACCTGGCCTGTCTTCGCGTACGCTGACAGGGCCGCCGGCAACTGCACTGCTGCGTCCACCTGCCCGCCCAGCAGGCTCGGAACGACCTGCGCGGCGCCGAACGGCACGTCCACGACCTCGGCACCCGCAGCCTTGAACGGGGGGACCGAGGAAATATGCGGGTGGCTGCCGTTCCCGGAATTTCCGACTGTCATCTGCTTGGGGCGCGACTTCGCTTCGGCGACGAGCTCGCCCAGAGACTTCCACTTGGAGCCGCCGAGCACGGCGATCACGGGAGACTCGACCAGCACGCGTGCCACGGCGTCGAACGCGCGGTAATCGAGCGGCATCATCCCGGAGTGGTAGGTCGTGGAGACCGAATTGGAATTCCAGACGAGGGAGTAGCCGTCGGGCTTCTGGGCGGCAACGTACTTGTAGCCGATCGCGCCTCCTGCACCCGGGCGGTTGAAAACGATCACCTTGGCGCCGAGCTGCTTCGATATTCCGTCGGCGAGCAAGCGGGCAGTCACGTCGGCCGACGTACCGGCGGGGAAAAGAACCGTGATCTCTATCGGACCCTTATGGGGGAATGAGGGCTCCTGCGCCTGGGCGGCCGCCGCGAGGAGCGCACCGACAAATAACAATCCTGCTTTCATGAACAGTCTCCTGATCTCAGCCCTTCGATAGTATTTCCGCGACCTCGACCCGGCGCCCCTCGCGCGCCGACACGATTCCGGCCCGGATGACCGCCAGCGAAGCGGTGGCGCCTTCCCCGCCCATCTCGGGCCGGCCTTCGCCGCGGACCGCCTTGGCGAATTCCTCGAGCTCTTCGACGAAGGTATCGTTCTTTTCGCAGGCGACCGGGCTAGGACCGCTGCCGCCGCGCTTCAGCATCCGCAGGCCCTGATGCATATCGTAATACGCGCTCGCTTCCTTGCCGTAGATATTCACTAGGTAGTACTCCGAAGCGGAGGCGTAGCTCGCGTTGAGCGTCGAGAGGGCGCCGTTCTCGTGCTCGAGAACGAGGCTCGCGACGTCCGGATTGTCGCCCGGGAGCACGAGCTGCGCGAACCTTCCGCTCACCGCCTTCACCGGACCAAGAAGGTATTCGAGCACGTCGGCGTAGTGAATACCGATCTGCAACATCACCCCGCCGGGCATTCCCGCCGCCGTATACCGCCATGAATTGAGATCGAATTTCCCTAGCCTGTCGCGGCTGATGTTGGCCTCCGCGTTGACGAGCTTTCCGAATACACCCGCGCCGATCTGGCTCTGAATCCATCGAAAATGGCTCTCGCGACGGCGCTGGTAACCCAAGGCGAGCACGACGCCCGCTTTGCGGCAGGACTCGGTGATGGCCCGCGCCTCGGAAACAGTGTTGGCAATCGGCTTGTCGAGAAAGACGTGCTTGCCCGCCGCCGCGGCTGCGCGCGTGGTTTCGAGATGCGCATCGTTCGGCGTGGTATTGACGATCGCATCGATGCCGCGGTCCTGCAGGATGGCCTGGTAGTCGGGCGCCGCGGTGCAGCCGTACTTCGCGGCGAACGTCTTGCGCTTGTCTTCCGAGCGCGTGTAGCAGGAGACGATCTTCAGTTTCTTCGATCTTTGGATGGCGTCGGCGAGGACGTCAGACCACCAACCCATGCCGATGCACGCCACGCGCAGAGGCTCCAGCGCCATCGTTTGCTACTTTGGGCTCGCGCCGATCGATTCGACCGCTTCGCGCGCGATGCGCTCGTCCGTCGCCCAGTCGGCGCCGCTCACGCCGACTCCACCGATGCATTCTCCTTCCACGAAGACCGGGCAGCCGCCTTCCATCGCCGTCCAGCGCTCCGGTCCCGCCGCCAGCGCGAGCCCGAGGGCATGCGCGACGTCGAGCGCCTGCCCCTGAGCGCCGTGCGAAGAGGTGGGCCGCTTGTTCGAGGCGGCGCACATGGCCTTGGTCGTCGCCGAGTGCAGGGAATGAAAGCGGCCCCCGTCCATGCGCTCGAGCACGAGCAGATGTCCGCCCGCATCGGCGACCGCGACCGAGATCGCGATCCCGGCTTGCCTCGCCTTGGCCACGGCGGTGTCGGCTATTTTCTTGGCGCCGGCGTGAGTGAGGCGCCTGGAGTCGGCGACGAACATTGGATCAACGAGACAGGGACCCGTCTGGAAAGCACGGGTTCTGCCCGGCGCATCGCCTCCCATCAAGGCTTTTTTCAGTGCGCCGCCGCTTTTTGAGCGGATTTCGCTGCAGCTTTCTCGAATTGCATCGCGCCGCTGCGGTATTCGACGCGCACGATGTCCTTCGCTGCGAACCTGCCCTCCAGGATCTGTTTCGCGAGCGGGTTTTCGATGTTCTGCTGGATCGCGCGCTTGAGCGGCCGCGCGCCGTAGACCGGGTCGAAACCGGCCTTGGCGAGCTGCGCGAGGGCGCTGTCGGCGACTTCGAGACCCATCTCCAGCTTTGCCAGCCTCTCCTCGAGGTAACGCAGCTGGATCTTCGCGATGTTCCGGATGTGCTTCTCATCCAAGGCGTGGAACACGACGATCTCGTCGATGCGGTTGACGAACTCGGGTCTGAACTGGGTTTTCACCTCCGCCAAGACCGCAGTCTTGATGAGGCCGGGATCGTCGCCCTGCATCTGCTGGATCATGTGCGAGCCGAGGTTGGAGGTCATCACCACGACAGTGTTCTTGAAATCCACGGTGCGGCCCTGGCCGTCGGTCATGCGGCCGTCGTCCAGAACCTGCAATAGCACGTTGAAGACGTCGGGGTGAGCCTTTTCGATCTCGTCGAGCAGGATCACGCTGTAAGGCTTGCGCCTCACTGTTTCGGTGAGGTGCCCGCCCTCCTCGTAGCCGACGTAGCCGGGAGGCGCGCCGATCAGGCGCGCGACCGAGTGCTTCTCCATGAATTCGGACATGTCGATGCGGATGAGGTGATCTTCCGAATCGAACAGGAAGGCCGCGAGCGCTTTGCACAGCTCGGTCTTGCCCACGCCGGTAGGGCCGAGGAAGAGGAAGGAGCCGTAGGGCTTGTTCGGGTCCGAGAGCCCCGCGCGAGAGCGCCGGATCGCGTCGGCGACGAGGTGCACCGCCTCGTCCTGGCCGACGACGCGC
>CAYQVE010000206.1:0-5802 GCA_964420785.1 uncultured Enterobacteriaceae bacterium
GGGTTGCTGGTCGGCGTGGCGCCCAGCTCCTATCCGCTGCTGGCGGCCGCGGCGGGATTTTCGGCGGGCGGGCAGGCCGCCCTTCGGCGTCCGAGCTGGAATCGAGCAGTATTGCTTGCGAGCGGATTCGTCCTTGGTGTCGCGCTTGTCGATGCCGCGCTCGGCGCTCTCTTCGGCGTGTTTGGCTTCGCTGTCCTGCGCGTGCTCTCCCCCTACATGGCGCACACCTATTTCTTGCTGAGCCTGCTGCTGCTTTTCCTTGGCCTGGCGCTGCTGCGCGTCATCCGCGTCAAGCTCCGGCTGCTGTACGCTTCGTCGCGCGCGGTTGACAGCTTCGGGGCCGCGTTTCTCCTTGGCATTCCGTTCGGGCTTTCCACCTGTCCTGCATGCACGCCGCTGCTGCTACCCGTGCTGATGACGGCGGCCGGAAGCGGCGACGCCTTGATGGGCGCTGCGCTGCTGTTCGTGTTCGGCATCTCGCGCGGCGTGCCAATTCTTCTGGTCGGCGCCACCACCGGGCTCCTGACCCGACTGGGCTCGGCAATGCTATGGGTGCCGCGTATTGAGCGTATGGCTGGGATTCTTTTGCTGATCGCGGCGGCGGCCTTCGCGTATCAGGCCGCTGTCTATGCCGGTTGGCTGCCGCGACTGTAAGAGACGGTCGCATTGGAGCGACAGTTACCGCACTTGAGTCAATTGGGTGGCGATTCAATTTGGTTCCGAGTCCTGATTGAGGCGAAACGGGAGAGAACGATGCAACAGCGATCAGAACCATCGCCGCGACTCGAGCCGCTCGCGCCGGAGCACTCGCCGGACCTGGGTCCTCAATTCGAGGCCGTGCGCGCGAATCTCGGCTTTGTTCCGAACAGTGTGCTCATCATGCAGCGCAAGCCGAAGCTCGTTAAGGCGCTGGTCGAGCTGCTCGGCGCCGTTTGGGATCCTCAAAGCCAGGTCAATCGGGGATTCAAGCGACTCATCGCGCACGTCGCGAGCCGCGCCGCCGGCTGCCAGTATTGCATGGCGCACACCGCGGGCGGGGCTTTGCACTTCGGCGTCGACGAGGGGAAGGTCGCCGCCGTCTGGGACTACCAGACGAGTCCGCTCTACAGTGACGCGGAGCGCGTCGCGCTCGATTTGGCTCTGGCCGCCGCCTCGGTGCCGAACGGCGCAACTGACGAGATGTTCGCAGCTATGCGGCGGTATTGGAGCGAGGAGCAGATCGTCGAGATCGTCGGCGTGATCGCCCTGTTCGGTTTCCTCAACCGCTGGAACGACACGATCGGGACGCCGCTCGAGGACGAGCCCCTGTCCGTCGGTGAAAAGTACTTGGCGCAGCGCGGTTGGAAGCCGGGCAAGCACCAGCGACGCCGTACAACGGTAGCAGAGGCAGACGCAACGCGCTGAAGCCTGTGCGGGGCGCCGATGCATCACTCGTGATAAATCGTCCCCCTCGGAAAGAATGCGCGGAAGGCGAAAGCGAAGCTCACGTCATGGATCGCGTCCTTGAGCGAGCCGTCCTTTCCGCGGCGCTGCACCACCACATTGCCCACGTCGCGGCCGTCCTTGACGAGTGCCGAGTCGAGTGCGGAGTTCTGCCCGGGCTCCCAGGTGACGACCAGATCGCCCGCGATGACTTGCTTTCGCTTCCTAAGCAGGCTGAAGGTCCAGGCGACGCCGTCTACGACCACCACCCGTTCGAGCGGCGGAATGCCTTCTGGTAAGGGTCCGTCAAAGAGGAAGGGCCGCGCGCTCGAATCGTAGCGAACGTAGGGGTTGCGGCCGTAGTTGCGGGACTCTGGTTCGTTCGGCACCAGCACCTTCCCGTCGGGGAATCGCTGCCGGAAGCGGCCCATGCTTTCCATCCGCATGGGAAGTAAGGTGAGCTTCTCACCGGACCGGGCGCCGACCATTGCCTCGCCGGTGTATTGTTGCCACCAGCTTTCCGTCTCGCGGTCGTACATGACGAGGTCGGAATTGCGCAGCTTCCCGGTCGTGCCGAAGGAAAGCACGCGGCCGCCAAGGCGCCGATCGAACACCAGAGCCGAATTGCAGAGCGGGCAATAGGTGACCGCGACCGGAATGCCGTTGACAACGTCGTTCACAATCTCGTGCCAAGTAAGGATGCGCAGCGGATAGGCGCGCGCGTCGTCGCCGATCACGAAGGAAATGACCGGCTCGCCATCCGGAAGGTTCGCCGCCGAAACCTCCCGCACCGGCACGAATTTCGGCTTGTCGATGGCCGGAATCCGGTCCTTGCCGATGACCGAGCGGACTTCCGAGAGCGGAATCGTCACCTTCGAGAAATCGGTTTGGGGCCATTCATGCTTCCAATGCGAAGGTCCGTCCGCGCCGGCGCTTCGCATGCCCAGCGCAACCGCAGCCACCAAGAACAGCAATAGGCATCGGGAGAGAAATGCGATGGACATCACGCAACTCCTCGAACGATCGATAACAGGAGGCTGGCCTGCCGCCCGCCTATCGTGCGCCGCGATAGGACGGACCGCGGCTCTCCTCGTGAGTTTTTAGAGCTTGGACTCCCCGCGGCCGATGAGCCGGCTGCGAAGGAATCCGTCTGCGGAAATCGCGCCGGGGCCGCGCGCCAGGAGGACGAGGAGCATCGCTGTCCATTGAATGTGCGTCGGCCAAGCAAGCGGATACACGAAGATCTGGATCACCGCCGTCATCGCCAGCAGCACAAGCGCGGCGGGCCGGGTGAACAGGCCGAGGACGAGCAGCGCCGGCGTGCTCAACTCAATCGTCACCGCCATGTAGGCGGCGAGTTCGGGCGGAAGCACCGGCACTTTGTATTCGTCGGTGAACAGCGCGATGGTGCTGTCCCAGCTCGGCAGTTTACTGGTCCCCGAGTTCCAGAAGACGGTCGCGACCGCGAACCGCAGCGGAATCGCGAGCAGCGCATAAGGGATCGCGTCGAGCCGGCCCAGTGCGCGCGCGTACCAGGCGACGAGCCGCGAGCGGCGCGCGAGAGCGAGGGCTGGATTGGTCATGACAAGGCCTCCAGCGATTTGTCAGGGGCCGACGCGTTCGCGAGCTCGAACCCGACAAAACGGCCGTGTGCCAGATGCTCGGCGAGCAGGAGCGAAGCATCGACGCCGCGCGCCGCGTCGAGCACGAACTGCAGCGAGCGTCCGGCGCAGAGGGCGGCGGTCAAGCGCCAGGCCGCCTCGCTCATACGATGCACATCGACGCCTAGAGCGCCCCGCTCCACAAGCAGCGAGGTCTGTCCCGCCGCGAGATCGATCCCGGCGAGCGCGGCATCGTCGCCGGCTAGGACCGCGCGCCAAATCGTATCGGCCGGATAGGCGGTCCTTAGGAGACTCAGCGAAGGGTGCGGCGCGAAGCGCACGCGCTCGTGAGCCCCCTCCGGCAGCGTCGAGAGCGCATTGACGTCCATCGGTGCGACGTCTTCGGCATGCAGGGCCTTGTTCACGGCCCATTCGAGCTGGGCGACATCGGGCAAGTAAGGAACCGAAGTTGCTGGCGGAAACCGGGCGAGAAAATCGGGGAATGCCTCGCCATAAGCGTCGAGCCAAGCCGTTCGCGGCGGCGCATCCGCGATGAAGGCCGCGGCAGCCTCCTCGAAGAACTCGGCGCCGACGAGGCGATCGACCGCGGGATAGACGAGGCGCAGGGCTTTGATGAGCGTGCTGACGAACGTGTTGCGGTAAATCGCGAGGCGATCTCGGGGCTCGATGCCGTCGGCAAGAATGTACGCTGAGGCTTCACGCTCGTCGCGCACGATGAGCGCGCGATACATCGCGTGTTGAAGGTCAAGCAGCGTCGACACGGCTCGCCTCCTCCGCTGCGCCAGTCAGCAGAGCCGCCGCCCGGGCAGCTTCATCGAGCAGCACGTCGAACGGCGGAACGTTTGTGTCCCATTCGATCAGCGTCGGAACTGCACCGAAGCGTGCAAGGGCCTCCATGTAGAGCGCCCACACCTCCGCAATCACGCGCGAGCCGTGGTCGTCGATGCGCAGCTCGCGGCCGCCATCGAGGCTCCGAAGCGAATGACCCGCGAGGTGAATTTCCCCAATAGCGCTGGACGGAAGCGCCGCGAGATAGGCCGACGCTTCCCATCCATGATTGCGGGCGCTCACGTAAATGTTGTTCACATCGCAGAGGATTCCGCAGCCGGTGCGCCGGGCGAGTTCGGCGACGAACTCCCATTCAGGGATGGCTGAGTGCCTGTAGCGGAGATAAGTCGAGGGGTTCTCGACGAGAATGCGCCGGTTCAACCGCCTCTGCACCCGATCGACGTGCCGGCTCACGAGCGCGAGGGCTTCCTCGGTCATCGGTAGCGGCAGGAGATCGGCAAGATAAGCGCCTGCCGCTACGCTCCAGGAGAGATGTTCGGAAACGAGGCCGGGTTCGCATCGCGCGATCAAGCGCGTGAGTCGTCCCAGATGCGCGTCATCGAGCCCGTCGGCGCTGCCGAGCGAGAGGCCAACCCCGTGAAGGGATATCGGGTAGTCGCGGCGGACCGCGTCGAGAAAGCGCAGCGGCGTACCGCCGCCCATGTAGTTCTCAGCGTGCACCTCGAACCAAGCCACGGGCGGGCGCGAATCAACCACGGCCTCGTGGTGCTGGAAGCGCAGCCCGATCCCCGCCTTGGCAGGGATCGGGCCGCGTTCCATCTTGGCGACCGCAGCTTGGGGACGATGCGGCCGCACGCGAATTAGATCGGCTTCGCGCTTCCGCCCTGGATCTTGGCGCAGGCGCCCGACGGCACAAGCACGAACGACTTGCCGTCGCGGGCCTGGGTCGCCTGGCCGGCGCAGGAATGAGCGCCCTCGGCGCAATCGTTCTTGGAGACGGCGTTGATGCCGTAGCACTTCTCGAGCTTCTCCTTGGCCATGCGCTCCATGTTTTGTTTGACGATGGGCGGTGGGTCGGCGGCCCGGGCCGGCGCCGCCTGCATTGCCAGCGCGAGTCCGACGGCCGAGGACAAGGCGGTGGCGGCGAATTGACGACGATTCATGGGTCAAACCTCTCTCGCTGCGAATCTCGGAACCGAGATTCATATCAAGAGGTTCGCCAAGCCACGCCCGTTGTTACGGCTTCACGAGAAATTCTCCCGCGCAGCATCGTGAGCCCGTTCACGGCGTCTTGATCGCGGGAACTCTAGAACGGTGGGATGCTACGGGCGGCGGTAACAAGGCCCGGGCAAATGCCGTTGCGTTCCCGCAATCTCAGGCCAACGCTGCGCTTGGTCGGTGGGTCAGCGCTCGCACCCGATCGACCTGGCACCGAGGGCTGCGCTGATGCGCGCCGGGAGGGCCGCGAAGTCGATTGGACCGTTTTGATGGTTCGCGCTCAAGCGGGAGGCCGTAGCGCCTATCGCCGCCTCCTCGAGGAGATTGCGCCCTATCTTCGGGCCCTTGCCACCCGGCGCGGGGTCGAGGACGCCGATATCGAGGACTGCTTGCAGGACATATTGCTGACCGTGCACGCGATCCGGCACATCTTCGATCCGGCGCGGCCGTTTGGCCCCTGGCTCGTCGCCATCGCCAATCGCCGCATTACCGATGGGCTGCGCCGCCGGACGCGGCGAAGGGCTCGGGAACTGCCGTTGGATCGCGCGCACGAAACCTTTGCCGCACCTCCAGCGAACTTAGATGAGACAGAGGCGAATGAGCGCGCGCTGCGGATCGAGATCGAGAAGCTGCCCTCTGGTCAACGCCTGGCGCTCCGGCTCCTCAAGCTCGAGGAGCGCTCCTTGAAGGAAGCGGCGGAAGCCAGCGGGCGATCGATCGGCTCGCTCAAGGTCGCAAGCCACCGCGCGCT
>CAYQVE010000207.1:0-5773 GCA_964420785.1 uncultured Enterobacteriaceae bacterium
ATCTCCGAAGGTGGCAAGCAGACTTCGGCATCGCAGGCCTGCGCAGTAATCCTCGCACGCAGAGCGGTCTTATTCTGCAGGTCCTTCGCTGCAATCGTCAGCGTCAGGGTCGGGCGTCCTTCGTAAACCTTGATTCCCTCCGGAAGGGAGCTCGGCTTGAAAAGGATCGGCTGCGGGTAGTCAACCGAGAGCGGCGTGATGCCCTCGAGGCTCACGCTCGTCGGTATCAGATAAGCGAAGGAAGCCGGGTTCGCGTTGACGTGATATCCCGGATCGATGTTGAGGGTGATCGCAATTCTGGCGTATTCGGCCCCGGCTGCGCTCACAAGCGCATCGAGTGTCACGTGGTCTGCGGTGCTTGGGGGCTTGAACTGCCCGGGTTCGCTCCCTCGAGCGCTCGCGGAAGAGAGAGCTCCCGGCGCTTCGATCGAATGATCGAATTTGGCCGCGTTGAGCGCGACGAGCATCGTGCTCCAAGACTGCGGCTCGCTTTCCAGCCGCGCGCTCAAGCGCTGCGCGATCTTCGCTGCGGCGTCCGTATATTGCGGTTTCGCCGCGGCCGCGCCCAGGCGAAGCAGGAATCCCACGCCAGCGGAAGTGCCAGATGGATAAGTATTGTCGCCGTCGTCTATCGGCGCGATCAGCAGGTCTTGCGCGCTCGTGCTCATGCGCACGCTGCCGTCAGGGCGGGTGAAGCGTTTCAGGAGCGCCTCGCCCAAGCTCTTTGCCCGCTCGAGCCACAGCGCCTGCTTCGTGGCGCCATGCAGGGCGAGAGACGCGCGCCCCAACAGAGCGTAATCATCGAGGTAGCCGTCGGTCTGCGCCTTGCCTTTGAAAACCTCGTGCATGAGCGCGCCGGATTTCGAATCGTAGGCGAGCCTCCAGACGCGCTCGCCCGCACGTTCGGCGATTTCCAGGTATTCCTGGCGCTTCAAGACGGTGGCCGCCTCGACGAAGGCCTCGATCGCGAGCCCGTTCTGACCCGCGATGATCTTCTCGTCGCGCAGCGGCTGGGGACGCCGGCTGCGCGCGTGCAGGAGCAACTCGCGAGCCGGTTGCAGGGCGGCGAGCATTTTCACGACTCCGGCCTGCCGTGCTCGCTCCAGTGTCCGCGCGATCGGCAGGCGGATCCGGATGACGCTTTCCTCTTCCGCCGCCTTTTTCGGCTCCAGGCCTTGCGCGACGGGGGAAGCCGCCAGCGGTGTAAGGCCGTAGACGTCGAAGAAGCGCGCGGCTGCCTGAGCGCCCAGGATCGACACGATCTGCGGCCGTGACCAGGTGTAGCTTGCGCCCTCTCTGCCGCCGACTTCCGCGTCCTCGGCCGTATAGAAACCTCCCCCGGGCGCCGTCATCTGCCGAGTCAAGTAGCCGGCGATGTCGATTGCCACGCCTTCGTACAGCGGGTTCTTCGTGACGGCGAACGCCTCGGCATAGATTTTCAGCAACTGGGCGTTGTCGTAGAGCATCTTCTCGAAGTGCGGCACCGACCAGCTCGGCTCTACGCTGTAGCGATGAAACCCTCCGCCGAGATGGTCGTGAATGCCGCCGTAAGCCATTGCGTCCAGCGCGCCCGTCAGGAGCTCGAGCGTCGCCGCGTCGCGCCGTATGCGGTAACTCGCGAGCAGGAGTTCGAGCATCGGTGTCTGCGGAAACTTGGTGTTGCCGCCGGCAACGAGACCGCCATTGTCTTTATCCGCCCGCTGCGCGAGGGACTTCACCGCGACGGCAAGCCAGGCGTCGGGATCGAGCAGCCGCGGCGCGCCGCCCGCGGCTTGCCGCTGGTAATCCTGTAGGACCGCGTGGACACGGTCCGCGACGTCGGTCAACCGTTTCGGCTCCTTGACCCACGTTTCATGGACCCTTCTCAGGATGGTGGAAAACCCGGCGCGGCCGAATTCGTCCTCCTGCGGAGGAAAATAGCTGCCGGCGAAAAACGGCTTCAGCTCGGGCGTGAGGAAAAGATTGTTGGGCCAGCCGCCGCGGCCGGTCAGAACCTGTGTCGCGAGCATGTAGATGCGGTCGAGATCGGGGCGCTGCTCGCGGTCGACCTTGATGTTGACGAACCACGCGTTCATCAATTCGGCGAATTCCGGCTTCGCGTAGATCATCCGTTCCGCAACATGGCACCAGTAGCAGGTGCTGTAACCTACCGAAAGGAAGATCGGCTTGTTCTCGCTTTTCGCCCGGGCCAGCGCTTCGGGCCCCCAGGGATACCAGTCGACCGGGTTATGCGCGTGCAGCAGCAAGTACGGGTCGTTGGAATCGATCAGGCGGTTGGCGTAGGCAAACTCCTTCTTGCCGCCGGGCTCGGTCACGACATTTTCGCCCGCAGCCGAGGCCAGCGACAGCGGCTCGAAGCTCAGCAGAACCGCCATGGCCGAGGCCACGCAACGAGCGATCGCCAGTCTTGAAGAGTGCATCATTATGGACTCTCTGATGCCAGGTACGCTGGCATGGGCTATTCTAGTACTCAATACAACACTGTCCAAAAGACAGATAGACGCGAAGAGCGAACTATTGCGCGCCCGAGACAGCGCCCGAATTCTGCGACTCAAGCAGGTAGCCGAAATCGTGGGGCTCGGTCGCAGCTCGATTTACCGCAAAGCTGCTGCCGTTCTAAGTGGAAAGCGGGGGCGCAGTCGGGCCGCTCTTCGCCGTCCACGTGTTCGTGGCGTAGTTGTAGTCGTACATCACGTTATTGTCGCCATGCACGATGATCTTCCCGCCGACTGGGTCGGGGACGATCAACGCTTGGGTCACTCTAAGCGTGAGCGGTGCACTTGCCATCGTGGCAAACGTCCTGTTCGCCTTGTAGGCGTACCAGACGGTCTGGCCGCCGAAGAGAATTGCACCACCGCCCACCGGAGTGTAGGTGGCGACGTTTTGGTACGCCTGCATCGGGAACTGCTGTAATCCACCACCCGTCTCTGCCGTGTTGGCTATCTTCGTCCACTGAACGGATAGGAGAATCAATTCGCCGCCCATGCCGGGGTAGCTTGCATGGGCGCCGCGATCGGGTGCTTGAAGCTGATCCTGAGCGGGTGCACAATCGGTCTTATGTTCAATCCGCCCCCGTGCCCGCGCCCAACCGCGGACAATCGGGGCGAGTCTAGTGGTAAATTGACGCCGTGGATCGGATTCGCCCGTTCCTGAAAGCGACGCTCGCCGGCTGCGTGCTGGCGCTGGCCGCATCGCACACGGCGGCGATCTATCCCGAGAAGCCGATTCGCATCGTGGTGCCGTTCCCGCCGGGCGGCGGGGTAGACATCGTGGCGCGGTCGGTCGCCGAAAAACTTTCGCCGCGCCTCGGCCAGCCGATCTTCGTCGACAACAAGCCCGGCGCCGGCACCACCATCGGCACGGAGGCCGCGGCGAAAAGCGCGCCCGACGGCTACACGCTCCTCGTGGGGCCGATCGGCGGCCAGGCGATCGTGCTGCTCCTGCACAAGAACCTCGGCTTCGACATCCGGCGCGATCTCGCCCCGGTGTCGCGCATCGGGCAGGGCACGATCGCGCTGATCGTGCCGGAGTCGTCGAAGGCGACCACGGTGGCCGAGCTGGTCGCGCTCGCGCGCGCGGCGCCGGGGCGGCTCACCTTCGCCTCGTCGGGCACCGGCGCGCTGATCCACCTGACCGGCGAAATGTTCACGCAGGCGGCGCGCATCCACATGACGCACGTCCCGTACAAGGGGACGACGCAGATCCTGCCCGACATCCTCAACGGGCGCATCGACATGGCGCTCGACAGCCTGCCGGCCTACCTGCCGCACCTGAAGTCGGGCAAGCTGCGCGCGCTCGCGGTGGCCTCGCGCCAGCGCTCGGCGCAGCTGCCGGAACTGCCCACGCTGATCGAAGCGGGATACCCGGGCGTGGTTTCAGCGACCGACTACGCGCTTTATGCGCCGGCCGGCACGCCGCGGGCGGTCATCGCGCTCCTCAACCGCGAAACCGACGCGGTGCTGCAGATGATCGACCTGCGCGCCAAGCTCGCCGCGCAGGGCATCGAACTCGCGAGCAGCACGCCCGAAGCGCTCAGGGACGAGATGCTGGCCGAGATCGCGAAGTGGGCGAAAGTGATTCGCGACGGCAACATCCGCACGGACTGAAGTAAATCAGGGACAGACCACGATTTCAGAGAGCAAACCCGAAATCGTGGTCTGTCCCTGATTTATTTTTTCGGTTCGCGGATCATTTTCGGCCCGAAATTGCCGACGGTGCGCTCGTAGGAGCCGTCGCTCGTCTTGACGAATTTCGTCAGGCCGAGGTCCTTGATCTTGCTGTTGGATTTGGTCGAATACTTCCCGTGCACCGGCACCGGCGAGATGATGCGCTCGACCGCCTTGCCGCAGTCCGGGCAGGTCTCGAGCTTCGCATCCGCTCCGCGCTGGTAAACCTCGAAGCGGCCTTCGCACTGCGATTGCCCGTGCTGTCGAAGACGAGCCCCGCAAGGAGGCTTGGAACTGACCTACCATCCCGTTCCCGACATCGCCTGAGTTGCAGAACACTTGGGGTCGGTCATGCTCGGCGTGTCGCGCCCGTAACAGCGCCACCTGAATCGCTGTCATCGAACCTCTCGCTGTAAGTACCATTGTTGACGGGGATAAAAGGCCACGGCCACAGTATCGACAAAAGCCTTTGTCGCGCTTAAACACATTTTCCCAGATGTCGGAATCCATGTTCATGTGTCCATCCGCAAGTTAACATCTCCCTTCAGCGGCGCGCCGCTTGCGGCGCGTCCGCTGCACGGGCTGGTTCGGCGGCATACACGCCAGTGGCAAAGTTAGTCTGCCTTTATGCCGGCGTCTCGAATGACCTTAGCCCAGCGCTCGACGTCGGCTCTAATGTAGTTCTCCGCGTCGCTCACGCTCATGGCAACAGGTTGGAACCCCAACTCGACGATCCGGGCTCTCATTTCGGGTACCCCGGAGATCCTGGTCACTTCGGCGTTGATCTTCGAGACAATATCCCTTGGGGTGCCGGATGGAACCATCAGTCCGTTCCAGCTAGTGACCTCGATCCCGGGGATCCCCGCCTCTGAGGTCGTTGGAACATCGGGCAATAGTGGGTATCGCTTGTCGCTCGTCACCGCGAGGGCTCGAAGCTTCCCGGATTTCACATGCGGTAGGCACTCAGGCAGGAGAGCAAAAATTACGTCGATCTGACCACCGAGCAGATCTGTCATTGCAGGGGCTCCACCCTTGTAAGGGACGTGTTGAATCGTCGTCCCCGTAGCGCTCTTAAACAGTTCGAGCCCCAGGTGTGCTGCGGTTCCATTGCCGGAAGAGCCTGCGTTCAGACTCTTGCTCTTTGAGGTGGCAACGAGATCCTGCAAAGATCGGATCGGCGAATCTGCCCGCACGACCGGGACTAGCGGTATGAGACCCATGATCGCTACTGGCTGTAGGTCCTTTTGCAGCTGATACGGCGCCTTGGGAAACAGCGAGACGCCTGAGGAGTGCGCGATGGTGGCGGCGAGGTAGGTGTATCCGTCAGCCTGCGACTTCGCGACCGCCTCGGCACCGATCATGCCGTTGGCACCTGCTCGGTTCTCGACCACGACCGGCTGTTTCCACGCCTCGTTGAGCTTTTGGGTGATATTTCGAGTCATGATGTCCGTCGCTCCACCTGCGGGAAACGGGACGACAACTCTTACTAACTTGCTCGGATAGGCAGCGCTTTGCGCGAGTGCTACTGGGTGCATCAGCGGCATGCAGGCACCGGCAATTCCCATTACAAGATGTCGCATTGTCTTCATGATCCCTCCTCCTTTGGT
>CAYQVE010000208.1:0-5758 GCA_964420785.1 uncultured Enterobacteriaceae bacterium
CCATGCGAAATGCCACCCAACAAGGGGTCCAGTTCGCGGGATCGTCCGGCAACTACAGTTCCCAGATCCGCCTCTTCCCGGCAGGCTATTCGGGGGTGTTTTCGGTGGGCGCCGCCAATCCGGACGACACCAGGGCGGACTTCAGCAACTACGGAGGCACTCTGTTCGTGGTCGCGCCGGGCGCGGGCATCGTCACTGCTTTCCCGGGCGGCCGCTGGGCCGGAGTTTGGGGCACGTCGTTCAGTGCCCCGATGGTCGCCGGGCAAACCGCCTTGTTGATCAACCACGGCGTGTTGTTGCAGAACCTGCGCTTCGCGATCTCCAATTCATCAATCGCGACCGGCAAAACGAATCGGACGATTTATACCGGGTTCGGACGCATCGATTTGCTCGGTTCTCTGCGATAATAGAAGCCAGCATGTACCGGCTCGTCGCTCTCTTCGTGCTCGCCCTGACGCTTCCCGCTCAGGAGCAGCCGCAGCGGCTGGTCTATGAAGCGGTCATCCACGATCGCGGCAAGACCATCGGCACGACGATCCTGCTGGAATCCGGGGGAGGCAAACTGGGCGGGTGGATCCAGCAGCACGACTTCCGGCCCCTCGAAAGCGGGTCGGCCACAGCCTCAGGTTTTACTTTCAGTGCGGGCGGCAATACATACAATCTAAATACTGCTACGAGCCGGATCATGTACGGCGGGCCGGACGGAAGCGGGGACCAGCGAGCCTCCAGAATGGATCCGGTTCGCGGCCGCATCTATCGTCTCACCGAGCGCGCCGACGACCAGCAGCTCATGACTTTGCAGACCGATCACGGCGAGCAGGATTTCACCATCGAACGTCCCACCATCTGGAAGAAGAACGGCCCCCCGATCCGCAATTTTGAGCGGATGGAGGAGCTCGTCGGCAAGACGGTCACCATCTGGCGAATCAAGACCGGTGGGGTCTACACCGTGGAAGTGATCGAGGAACCTGCGGGGATGGACATCCTGGCTAAGCTTCCCAAGGAAAAGAAAGAAAAAAAGCCCAAGCGATAAGGGCCACCGCTACTGCCACTCGTCCTTCTTGGCTTTGTTCTTCCGGCGGATGATGATGATCACGACAAAGGCGATCGCCAGTACGCCGGCGACGACGCGGATGATGCTGACATTATCCATAGGTTCTCCAAGGGGAAGATACTAGAGTCCAGCCAGAGTGCGCAACAAAGAAAGCACGCCCGGAACCAACACCACGACAAACAGAGCGGGCAGGATGAAGACCACGATCGGGAAGATCATCTTGACCGCGGCCTTCGCAATGGCGGCTTCGATATCGAGACGGCGCTTAACGCGCAGCGAGTCGGCAAAGATGCGCAACGACTGCGCTAGGCCCGTCCCAAAGCGCTCCGACTGGATGATCATTCCCGAGAGCGAACGAATCTCCGCCAGTCCGGTGCGCCGGGCCATGTGCTGGAAGGCCACACCGCGTTCCTGGCCGGCCTGCACCTCTACGGTCATCAGGTAAAACTCCTCGGAGAGCTCGGGATAGACGTACTGCAATTCCTCGCACACGCGGGCGATGGCTTGATCGAGGGAGAGCCCGGCGCCCAAAACGATGCTGAGCAAGTCGGTGGAATCGGGGAGTGCCGCGAGCAGGCTTTGCCGGTAGCGAGCCCGCAGCGAGAGCAGCGCCTGCTCCGGCAAGAAGTAGCCGATGACCAGAGCGCCCGTGATCGCGAGGGCTGTCTGCGGCGCCGATTCCCCGCCCATCAACTGATAGGCCCCCACAACTAGCAGCGACATGAACGCGAGCGTAGCCAGGCCGTAGGCCTTGACGGCTCCGGGACGCCGGATGCCGGCGCGCAGCAGCTCCAGCTCTTTTTCCACGAACCAGGAGGGGCCAAAGATCATCCCGAAGGTCAGGCTCAGCAGAATGTCCCAAAAATCCTCTTCGCGGCGAATGGAGATCCCGCCGGCGCGCGCTTGCAACTCAGTCATGCGCAGCCGCAGCGGGCTGCGGCGCATCTCAACGTAGTAGATCGCCCCGCAGAGCAAGGCCGTGACGTTGAGCAGCGCCACGACAAAGACGGCGAAGAGGAGCGCGGGAGACATTACATTCGCACCGACGAAATTTTCCGGATCACCAGGATGCCGATGAGCTCGGAAATCAAGGCATACGTAAAGAACTTGGACCCGAGTTCCGTAGTCCAGAGAATCGAGACGTAGTCGTACTTCACGAAGGCGAAGACCAGCAGCGTGAAGACCGGCAGGCTGCAGAGCAAGGCCGCCGAAAAGCGCTGCTGGGCCGTGTGCGCGCGAAGCTTGGCGCGCAATTGCAGGCGCTCGCGGATCACCGTGGAAAGGTTCTCGAGCACGGACACCAGGTTCGCGCCCGTCTCCCTTTGCAGCACCAAGCCCGTCGAGAAGAAACGCATGTCCAGGAGCGGGACGCGGTCGCCCAGGTTATGCAGCGCCAGTTCCACCGTGGAGCCGAGCGTCAGCTCCTCGGCCACTTTCTTGAATTCGCCGGCGATCGGTTCCGGGGTCTCCTTAGCCAGCACTTCGATCCCGCTATGGATATTGTGACCGGCCCGCATAGCCCGCGTGAACAGGTCGATGCATTCGGGCAGGCTCTCCTCGATCCGGGCCATCCGTTTCCCTCTCTTCCACAGCACGTAATAGATCGGCAGGAAACCTAAGCCGAATGCGACCATGATTTCGAGGATGCGCACCGGGAAGATCTGCAGCACTTCGCCCAGCACGATGGTTGCGGCGGCGATGATGACTCCGGTCGAGAGCACCGCCCCGGCCTTGTAAGGGAGCGCGGCCTGTTCCAGCATGGCCTGCAATTGCCTCATGACGCGCAACTGCGAATAAATCTGATCGAGGAAGCCGACGCTCGAGAGCGAGCGCTCGCGCAGCAATGGACCAGCCTTGCGCTGGACGCGCTCGGCGCGCAGCCCGCGCAGGCGGCGCTCGGCGGCTTCCGCCGCGCGCCGTTCCGGTCCCCAGACGGCGTACTCGCAGGCGATGGCGGCGGCCCCGGTGAAGAACAGGAAGATCAGAAAAATGGAGAAGACCGGCACTAGCCTTTCACCTCCGACGTTTCGGCGAACATTTGCGCCGGCAAGTGGATGCCGGCCGCGCGCAGGCGATCGAGAAATCGCGGGCGGGCGCCGGTGGCGCGGAAGCGGCCCATGACGCGTCCGGCGTCGGACAGGCCGGCTTTCTCGAATTCGAAAATATCCTGCAGCTCGATGCTCTCCTCGTTCATGCCGGTGACTTCGCTGATGCGGACCACGCGCCGCGACCCGTCGGTCAGGCGCGTCACCTGCACCACCAGTTGGATCGCGGAGACCAGTTGCTGGCGGATGATGCGGTCGGGCAGGTTCATGTCGGCCATCAGGATCATCGTTTCGAGACGATGGAAAGCGTCGATCGGCGTATTGGCGTGCACGGTGGTCATGGAGCCGTCGTGACCGGTGTTCATCGCCTGCAGCATGTCCAGAGCCTCCGGCCCGCGCACCTCTCCCACCAGGATACGGTCGGGACGCATGCGCAGCGCATTGATCACCAAGTCGCGCTGCGCGATCGAGCCTTGTCCTTCGATGTTGGCGGGGCGCGTCTCGAGGCGCACCACGTGCCGCTGCTGGAGCTGCAGCTCGGCGATGTCTTCGATGGTGACGATGCGCTCGTCCTCGGAGATAAACCGGGAGAGCGCGTTGAGCAGCGTCGTCTTCCCGGCGCCGGTGCCGCCGGAGACCACCAGGCTCAGCCGCGCTTCCACGCAGGCGCTCAGCAGGTCGAGCATGCCGCTGGTGAGCGTATGGTTGCGGATCAGCTCCTCGTTCGAGAGCACGCGGCGCCCAAAGCGGCGGATGGCCATGGCCGGACCGGCCAGGGCGATCGGGGGGATGACCGCCGTGACGCGCGAGCCGTCGGACATCCGCGCGTCCACGATCGGCGAGGCCTCGTCGATGCGGCGCCCGGCAGCGGCGACGATCTTCTCGATGATGTGGTGCAGATGCCGGTCGTCCTTGAAACGCACCAGCGTTTTTTGCAGTACACCGTTCCGCTCCACGTACACGGTCCGGTAATTGTTCACCATGATGTCGGTGAGGTTGGGATCTTTGAGTAGCGGTTCCAGAGGACCCAGGCCGAAGACTTCATCGAGAATCTCCTCGATGAAGCGGTCGCGTTCGGCGAGCGCCATGGGGATGTTTTCCTGCATCAGCAGGCTCTCGACGGCCGTTCCGATCTCGACGCGCATCCGCTCCTTGCTGATGAGCTTGATCTGGTCCGTGTTGATGGAGCTCAGCAGCTTCTGATGTACCTGGGATTTCAGCTCGAACGACCGCTCGGCCTGGCGCGCGCCCGAAGGGACCGCCGGCCGGCTGGGAAGGGACGTTCGGGGACGGGGCGGGATGGGCATGTCCTAAATGATGCCGAGAAACTTCTTGCGGCCTGGACCCGCTTCGGCCGCCGGCTGTTCCGCCGCAGGACTTGCGCCGTTCGCGCCGTGGATCTTCTTGGCCATCCCCAGGAAGGCCTGCTGCATCTCGCCTGGATATGACACCGCCGGGCGCGCCTGATGCACCGCCTCCATGCATTCCTGGTAGCGATTCGGCAACGCCCAGAACACGCGGGAGCCAAGCGTCTGTTGAATCTGCTCCACGCCCACCGACTGGGCGTTCTTCCGGTTGCGATTGACGACCACTTTGATTTGCTCGGGGCTGAAGCCCATGCGGCCGAGCGTTCCCAGAAATTGCTGGGCATTGCGCACCGAGAGGAACTCGCCGGTCATGATCAGAAAGACAGAATCGGATAGCTCGATGCACCCCAGCAACTGATCGTCGAGTCCGCGCGAGCCGTCCACGATGACGGTGTCGTATTTCTCGATGAGGAAGGTGGCGATTTCCTTGATGTGGTCGCCGCGGATCATTCTGGCTTTCTCGAGCTCCGCGGGCGGAGAGAGCAGCGCCAGCCCGAGCGCGTCGCGCGTCACGATACCTTCGAGCATCGACTGGTCGAGCCGGTCGAGATTCTCCACCACGTCGTAGAGCGAGTATTGCGGGCGCAGCCCGAGGAAGGAGGCGGCGTCGCCGGAGTCGAGATCGAGATCGAGGGCGAGGAGATTTCGTTTTTCCTTGGCGCAGACGGCGGCGGAGTTTGTCGCGGCGGGTGTGGTTCTGACGCTGGGGCTACGCCGCTGGACGCGGACGGCGGCGCCGGCACGGGTCCCCGCCACGCCCCCCAGCGCGGGTGGCACGCCCGAAGAGCTCGAGCGCCTGCGCGGCGAGCTCGAACGACTCTCGGTTTGACCGGCGTCCTCGAGCTGACCGCCGGGATCCTGCTCGCCGCAGGGGCGGTCTACTTCGTGTTGCGACCGATCTTTCGACCCGAGATGGAGGCGTACGGGAATCCCGAAACGGAAAGCGGGAGTGAGGGGGAGGACCCGGACGACGACCTCAGTCCCCGCGCCGTCGCGCTGCGCGCCCTGAAGGAGATCGAGTTCGACCGCGCGACCGGCAAACTCTCCGATGCCGACTACGACGTCTTGAAAACCCGGTACACCTCCGAAGCGATTGCCGCCCTACGCGCCGAGAGCAGGGCGCCGGGAGCCGGGAGCAGTCCCATCCACGCGGCCCCGACTCCCCGCTCCCCGCTCCCCGCTCCCGCTTGTCCCGCCCACGGTCCCCGCCCTGAGGCCGACGCGCAGTTCTGCTCGGAGTGCGGCCGCCGCCTCGCCACCGCCCCTGGCTACTGCGCGCGCTGCGGCACGGC
>CAYQVE010000209.1:0-5749 GCA_964420785.1 uncultured Enterobacteriaceae bacterium
CCCTATCTGCGGGCATATGCAGAGGCTGCCCGAGCTCCGGGCCCACACCCATCCTCACGAGTCGCCGACTCCTGATTCGGCAAAGGGTAGGGAGTACGCAGTACGTCGAACTGCACACTGCCGACTCCTTGCGAGCGGCACCAGCCCCGCACCATTCTGCATTTTCTTCATCACACGAGAAGGCAGGAGGGTGCGGGGTTTTTAGGCATGAGGGGAAAACCGAAGGTTTTCCCTCTCAGCCTTCGACGGTACTCAGGCTGCACAGAAATATGTATCTAAGAATTATCTATGATCGATGCCGAGCGAAGCGAGGCGCATGGACTCACCCTTTCCTCAAAGGTATCGCTCAGGTGGGCCCTTCGGCAAGCTCGCCAGGGCGGCCCATCCGATGTTCTCTTCGCTGGCGGGCCGGGGGATCTGGCAACCCGAAGTCTCCGGGTTCCTGCAGCAGCTCGGCCTTCCCCACGAAGTCACGCGGCCCCAATACGCGAACCCGTTCTCCTTGCCGGTACCGCCGCGAACTGATTTCGCCCCGCTCTACAACCTCGAGTCGGTCCCTTACGTCAGGGAAAAAGGCAAGGCGGGTTACGCGGCCTTTCTCGCCAAGGACTTCCCCCGGGCGTTCGCCCTTGCGCCGAACGGCGCGTGGGCGTCGGCAAGCGGAGATACCGACCCGCACAAACGCGCACTCGACACCTGCAACAGGGACGGCCAAGGGGCGTGCAAGCTGTACGCGGTCGACGATGCGGTGGTATGGGCGAATTGAAAAAACGACTGCGCGGCATCAAACCGGTGCCTCCCGGGCGCATGTGGCGAAGCACCTGAAAATTTCGGGCCGCGTCCAGGGGGTGGGATTCCGCTACTCGATGAGCGAGGAAGCCGAGCGGCTCGGAATCACCGGCTGGGTGAGGAACCGCCGCGACGGGACGGTCGAGGCGGTGGTGGACGGCGCGACCGATGCAGTGGACGCAATCCTCGCCTGGGCGCGCCGCGGGCCGCGCGGCGCGAGCGTGACCGGAGTCGAGGTATCGGAAATTCCCGGGAGCTTCGAGCGATTCGAGCTGCGGCCCACCGGATAGCAGCGGGCCGCGGTCACTTACCTACCCGGTCGTTCGCACGCGGTGAGGTTTCGCTGGCAGCCTTCCTGGCAAGCCTGTGCGGCGGGGGCTTCGGTCGTGGTGCGCCGGCATTTCTGCATGCAGGCCGTGAAGGCGCCCTTGCAGCCGGGCGCCGCGTCCCCACCCGAGACCGCGGTGTACGCGTAATAGCCCGCCGCTATCGCGATCGCGAGCACGACAAGCAGGCCGAGGGAGCTCATGCCGCACGGCGAACCTCGCATCACCCCGCCTTGCGCCGGCCCGCTTTGCCGGCGCGGAGTCCCTCGAGGATCGCAAGCGCGCGCTCAATGGAGAATTCGCGCGTCTCGCGATGAAACGCCTTCGCGTTGTCCGGCATCATGTAGCCGTGGAGCACGCCCGGGAATACGTGCAGTTCCAGGTTCTTCATGCGCGCCGCCGCGCCGCGATAGGCGGCCAGCACCTCGGCCGGCGCCTGATGGTCCGCGTCGCCCCAGATGATGCAGACGGGCAGCTCGAGGCCATCGAGCTCTCCGATGTAATCGAGCATCTGCGAGCCGTGGCAGGAGATGCCCGCGTCGTAGCCCAGGCGTTTGGGTCCGACGATGGCATAAGGGCCGCCGTAGCACAGGCCCATCACCGCGGCGCGCCCGTTCCACAGCGGCTCCCCTCGAAGCCCCGCGAGCGTATCGGCGAGGTCGGCCTCCCCCGTCCGGATCTTTTCAAGGCGCGGCTGCGAGCGCTCCTTCGTGCGATCGTCGTCGCGCGCGAGCGGCCCCGGGATCGAGCGCCAGAACAGATCGGGTGCCGCCGCGATGGCGCCGCGCGAGGCGAACTCGTCGGCGATCGCGCGGACGTCCGCGTTCACGCCGTGCACCGCGGAAGCGATCACCATCGCCGGAACCTTTGCACGGGCGCCGGGCGTGACCAGATAGCAATCGAACTCGCCGCCCTCGCTCGAACGGACCCTGACGTTCTTGCCGCGCATGTCGCCTCCTCTCCTCTCGCGCGAAACGGCGCCCACCGTACTCCAGCGCAAGCGCCTTGTCCAACCCGGATGTGGCAGGATGCGCTTTCTCCCGGCATTTCCCAAGGAGGACTTCATGAGGGCCGCAAGACCGACGTTCGGTGCATTCAATCAGGGAGGAGTTCCCACCGTCGCGTGCTTCAATCAGGCGTCGACACCGCTAGGCGTCGACTTCGACGCCCTGATCGCCGCGATGCAGGCGTTCGTGGATCGCTGCGTGATGCCGGTGTGGGGAACGCCGGCGAAGCTGGTCAAGTCCAAGGGATTCGTAAAAAACGCCTGGGCGATGGTTTTCCTCGACAATGCCGATCAACCCGGCGCCCTCGCGTATCACGATCTCACGCCCGACGGGCTGCCGCAGTCCAAGGTTTTCGTCAAAACGACCCTGGACAACCACGACCTGGTAAGCGTGTCGGCGTCACACGAACTCGTCGAGATGCTGGTCGACCCGGCGATCAACATCATGACGACGGGCCCCGACCCGAAGGTCATGTATGCCTACGAAAGCGCCGATCCGGTCGAGCAGCTCAGCTTCAAAGTCAACGGCATCCCGATGACGGACTTCGTCTATCCGGCCTATTTCGAGGTCTTTCACAAGCCCGGCTCGGTGCGCTTCGATCAGATGAAGAAGGTCAGCAAGCCGTTTCAGATCCTATCCGGCGGCTACCAGATCATCTTCAAGAACGGAAAGTGGAGCCAGATCTTCGCCTCGGCTTCGAAGAAGAAGCGCTTTGGCCGCGAGGACCGGCGCGGCCACCGCAGCGAGCAGCGCGTGCGGGCCGCAAGGAACAAGCTGCGGCGCGCCGATAAGAGGAAGATCGAACGTTTGCGGCGCAGGGCCTAGCGTTGGCGGGGACGCTTCTCCGATGACGCAGCGCCGCAAACGCCAATGCTCGCGTCATGATTGCTCTGTAGCAACGAACTGACTACCATCCCACACTCCGCAAGAGGACGAAAAGGAGGAGTTGAGTGATGGGCACCAAATACAAGATTCTGATCATGGGTGCCTCGTACGGTTCGCTGTTGGGGACCAAGCTCGCGCTCGCGGGGCACGCCGTGCACCTCGTGTGCCTGCCCGCCGAGGCCGACCTGATCAACAAGGAAGGTGCGATCGTGGGCATGCCGGTGAAGGGCCGTGACGGGCTCGTCGAGATCAACTCGAAGAAGCTTCCGGGCAAGATGTCCGCGGGCGGCACCGCCGGGGTCAACCCCTCCGACTACCATCTGGTCGCGCTCGCCATGCAGGAACCGCAGTATCGCTCGCCCGGCGTGCGCGAGCTTCTCGCCGCGGTGGCCAAAGCCAGGGTGCCCTGCATGTCGATCATGAACATGCCACCGCTGCCGTATCTCAAGCGCATTCCGGGCATCGATGCCGATGCCTTGCGGAGCTGTTACACCGACGCAAGCGTATGGGACGCTTTCGATCCGAAGCTCGTCACGCTCTGCAGCCCGGACCCGCAAGCGTTCCGCCCGCCGGAGGAAAAGGTCAACGTGCTCCAGGTGCGCTTGCCGACCAACTTCAAGTCGGCGCGCTTCGATTCGGAGACCCACACCGCCATCCTCCGCGGGCTCGAGTCGGATATCGAAGCGGCACGCTTCGAAGGGATCGAGCTGCCCGTCAAGCTCAAGGTGCACGACTCGGTCTTCGTGCCGCTGGCGAAGTGGGCCATGTTGCTCGCCGGCAACTACCGCTGCGTGCTGAAGGACAGCGTGCGGCCCATCAAGGAAGCCGTGCACAGCGACCTCGAAGCCTCGCGCGCTGTATACAACTGGGTGATGAAGCTGTGCGTGTCCCTGGGCGCGAACGAGAAAGACCTCGTGCCTTTCGAAAAGTACGCGAGCGCGGCGCTCTCGCTCCTGACCCCGTCCTCCGCGGCGCGCGCTCTCGCGAACGGCGCGCCCAACATCGAGCGCACCGACCGCCTAGTGCAGGCCATCGCAGCGCAGCAAGGCATGCGCCTGGCTGCGGTCGATCAGACCGTCGCTTTAGTCGACGGCTGGCTGGAGAGAAATCGAAAGAAAGCGGCTTGAGAAGCCCGCCAGCCACCCTTTCCCCAGGGGAGAACCGCAGAGTCAACGGGAATAAGCGTAAGTGCGTTACACGGAGCGCAGCATTGCTACGCCCGCCCGGGCTTTCGGGGGCGACAATGCCTGCGACGTTCCTACCTAAGATAGCGTGACCAAAAGGGGAGGCCACTACATCGAGGGTGCAGCGATGTTACGACACGCGACCGCGCCGGACTCCGCGCGGCCCCTGGACCCTGGTTCCCGCAGACCGCGGACAGGGGTCAGCTTCCAGCACATACGCGCCGCGCTTTTCGTCGTCGCACTGGCCTGTCTGGCCGGCGGCTGCTCCAAGTCGGGCGGCCCGCAAGTCCCGGGGGGCAGCGGAGTCGATCTCTCGAGCGTGCCTCCGTCCGCTTATCCCCTGCCGAATTCCACGGACGCGGCGCGCTTCCTCAATCAAGCGTCTTTCGGCGCGACCCAGGCCGAGGTCAATAAAGTACAGACCTACGGCTACAGCGCCTGGCTCGAGGACCAGTTCTTCATGCCGGGCCGCTCGCACGAGGCGTACATCAACACCGTGAGCGCGAGCCTCGCCCCCGGACAGAGCCTCAACGACGGCCACGTGATGAATACGTTCTGGAGGGAAGCCGCGACCGGCCAGGACCAGCTGCGCCGGCGCGTCGCATTCGCGCTGTCGCAGATCTTCGTGGTCTCGCTGCAGGATTCGACCGTCTCCGAGTTCAAGCGCGGCGTCGCTTCCTATCTCGACATGCTCGGTCGGAACGCCTTCGGTAACTACCGCCAGCTGCTCAATGAGGTGACGCTCCATCCGATGATGGGCCTCTACCTGTCGCACCTGCGCAACCAGAAGGAGGACCCGGCGCGCAATCGCGTGCCCGACCAGAACTACGCGCGCGAGGTGATGCAGCTTTTTTCCATCGGTCTCTACGAACTGAACCCGGACGGCACGCCGAAGCTCGTCGGCGGGCTGCCGGTGGAGACTTACAACAACGACGACATCGTCGGCCTGTCGCGCGTGTTCACGGGCTTCAGCTGGGCCGGCCCGGACAAGTCCGACACCCGCTTCTTCGGCGGCGGCATGCAGGATCCGGACCGCGAGGTGCTCTTCATGCAGAGCTACCCGAGCTTCCATTCGATTTCGGAGAAGCGCTTTCTCACAGCGGTGATCCCCGCGGGCGCGAGCGCCGATCCCGACGGCGATCTGCGCACCGCGCTCGATGAGATCGCGAGCCGTCCGAACGTCGGCCCATTCATATCGCGACAGCTCATCCAGCGCCTCGTGACGAGCAACCCCACTCCGGCTTACGTCGCGCGCGTCGCCCAGGCGTTCAACGCGGGGCGCTACACCTCGGGGCTCTGGAGCACGGGCACCGGCCAGCGGGGCGATCTGCGCGCCACCGTCGCTGCGATCCTGCTCGACGCGGAAGCGCGGACGGCGGCGCGGCTCGCCGACCCGGGCTTCGGTAAGGTGCGCGAGCCCATTCTCCGGGCGGCGAACTGGATGCGCTCCTTCAACGCGAGCTCGGCCTCGGGCAATTTCCAGCTCGGCGTCACCGACGACCCCACGACCTCGCTGGGCCAATCGGCGATGCGCTCGCCGACGGTGTTCAATTTCTAC
>CAYQVE010000210.1:0-5727 GCA_964420785.1 uncultured Enterobacteriaceae bacterium
TTGAGAAAGGGAGCGGTCATCACCTTGCGGTCCCCGAGCTCCCAGACTTCGGCCTCGGTCACAGCGATGAAGTCCTTCGCCTCGACCATGTAGTCGGTCACCCGCGCGCCGGGCATCAGCTCGATGTAGCCCTTGATGCGGTACGCTCCGGTCAGGATGGTTACTTTCGTCTTGTTCGGATCCGCCATGGTCTAGCTCCTCGCTCGATCTGCTCTCCGCCCCTCTTCAACGATTATTGTAGTGCATGCGCGTCCCGCCGAGACGGGGCGCTATAATCCAGCGCCTGAGACTCGAGCAACGAAGTGAAAACCTATCACCACAACGTCGCCGTTCACTGGGGCGACACCGACCCCGCGCGCATCGTCTTTTATCCGAACTATTTCGAGTGGTTCGACCAGAGCACGCGGCTCTTTTTCGACTCGGTAGGCCTGGACTGGGATTCGCTCGGGAGGAAATACGGCATCATGGGGCTGCCGATCGTCGAGGCCAAGGCGCGCTTCCTCGCGCCCTGCAAGTTCCGCGACGAGATCGTGATCGAGTCCCACGTCGGCAAGTGGAACGACAAGACCTTCGAGGTCAGCCATGCCGTGCTGAACCGAGGCGTACGTGCAGTCGAAGGCTACGAGATCCGCGTCTGGGCGCACCGTCACCCCGAAGACCCGGAGCGCCTGAAGGCGATGCCGATACCGGCAGAGATCAAGGCGGCGTTCGAGTAGCGTCATGCCCAAGCAGATCGTCACGTCGCAGAGCGCGCCCACGACGGGCTTCACCGACAAAGGCACGCCCTCGCCGCTCGCCCAGGCGATCCGCGCGGGCAACCTGCTGTTCGTATCGGGTCAGGGTCCGCTCGATCCGAAAACACGCGAGGTGGTGAGCGCCGACATCCGCGAACAGACCAAGCAGACTTTGACGAACCTGAAAAGCGTGTTGAGCGCCGCAGGGTTGGACTTCACCCACGTCGTGAACATGCGCGTGGTTCTGAGAAATGCCGACGACTTCCCCGCGTTCAACCAAGCCTTCCGCGATTTTCTGCAGGGCGAAAAGGTCACGCGCACCTGCATAGTCGCGACGCCCCACAGGAAGGGCGTGAACGTCGAGATCGACTGCGTGGCGTCGTTCGAATAGTCACTCCGGCTCGATGTTGGCGCCCTTCACAACCGCGCCTACCCGCCCGCGCGCTTCGCCTTCGCCGCGTACTCCACGCCCTTCGCAATCCGGTATACGCTCTCGGTAACCGGCACGGGCACACCGAGTTCTTTCGCTTTCCTCACCACGTAACCGGTCATCGCATCGAGCTCGGTCTCGCGCCCGGCCTCGATGTCCTGCGCCATAGAGCCGGCGTGCTTAGTGAGCGGCGACTTGCCCGATCTGATTTTCTTGACGAGGTACATCGGGTCGAACACGAGCTTGATCCCCATTGCCTCGGCGACACGCACACACTCCGCCGCCATGTCGTCGATGAGCGCGCGCATTTCCGGCACTTGGTAGCGCGCGGCGTTCACGCCCTGCACGATCGCGCCGATCGGGTTCATCACGCTGTTGAAGATGAACTTCCCCCAGATCGCGCCGCGCGGGTCGGCGACGACACGGGTGGGGAGCCCCGAGCTCGTCATCAGCTCGCCGAGCCACGCGATCGTCTCCACTTTTCCGCGCGCGGGCCCGAGCCAGGAGTCCTCGCCGTGCACGAGGTGATGGACGCGCCCCGGTCCGTCGTAGCGCGCCGCCTCGAAGGACACGCCGTGCGCGACTTCGAGATCCGTGAGTCCCATGAGCAGCTCTTCGTTGCCCATGCCGTTCTGAAAGGTGACGAGCACGAGGCGGCCTTCGAGCGCCGGGCGAATCGATTCGAACGCCGCACCGGTCGCCTGCGATTTGACGAGGATGATCACCGCATCGAAACGACGCTTGCCCATCTCGGCAGCGCTCGCGAAAGCCGCGAGCTTCGTCACCGATTCCGTGCAGCCCGTGAGTTTCAGGCCGTCCTCGCGGATCGCCTCGACGTGCGCCCGGTTGGTATCGAGCACCGCGACGTCGGCGACTTTCGCCAGGTGAGCCGCGTAAAGGCCGCCCATCGCACCCGCGCCCACGATTAGAATCTGTCTGCGTTCCGCCATTCGGAAAACCTCGGCCGCATGATAGCCTTGTCGCGAGCGGGACGCGCCGCGTTCGCGAACGAACCGCGCGTCCCGGTCTGGCAGGGACGGCGTCGATAATGAGAGAATCGCGGCGCGCACACGAACCCCGTCTTTCCATATCGGTCTAAAATGTCCCAAGCAACCAGTGTTCGGACCGAGAACGAACCATGCGCGCATTCGGATTGTATGAACGGTTCACCCGGCCGGCGGTGCTCATCGGCGCTGCCTTGGGGCTGGGCGCGCGCGATCCGCGCTGCGGCCGAGGTCCGCATCAACTGCTTGCCGGCGGGCTGCTGGCGCACCTTTCCGCTCAAGGCGCCAATGTGCTGTGGCGCGTCACGCTGCAGCCTCAGCTTCGCCGCCGCAAATCCCGGGATGGCGTGATCGTCGATTTCTGCGCGCGCCTGGCGCGCGAGGTCGGCGCTGTCGTCGGCGCAGGGGAGTTTCCGATCGTGCTCGGCGGCGACCACAGCTGCGCGATAGGAACCTGGAGCGGCGCAGCCAAGGCGCTGTCTGCCCGCGGTCCTCTTGGGCTGGTCTGGATCGACGCCCACATGGACAGCCACACGCCGTCGACCAGCCCCAGCGGAATGCGGCACGGAATGCCGCTCGCCGCGCTGCTCGGGCACGGCGCGGATCCGGATCTCGCCCGAGGCGCCGAAGGGCCGCTCGCGCCCCAGCACCTGTGCCTCGTAGGCGTCCGCAGCTTTGAGTCCGAGGAGGCCGCTCTCCTCGCCGAGCTCGGCGTGAAGATCTTCCCGATGACGGAGATCGAGGAGCGCGGCATCCACGCGGTGCTCGGCGACGCGGTCCGCATCGCGAGCACCGGCACCGCCGGCTACGGAATCTCGATCGATTTGGACGCGCTCGAGCCGAGCGATGCGCCCGGCGTTGGCACGCCGGTCGCCGGCGGCATCCCCGCGCCCGGCCTCATCGCCGCGTTGCGCAATTTTTCCGCCGACCACTCTTTGCTCGCGCTCGAAGTCGTCGAATACAACCCGTATCTCGATCGGGGGCGCAAGACCGCAGTGATCGTTGAAGAGATTCTCGCTGCGGTGATCGGGGCGCCGGCTGCGTCGGCGCGTTCGCCGGAGGAACTCGAGCGCTCGTTTGGCGCGCGCAATTACGATTCCCTCCCCGTAGTGCTGGTGCGCGGGCGAGGCGCTCACCTATGGGACGACCATGGGCGGCGTTATCTCGACTTGATGTCCGCGTATTCCGCAGTGAGCCACGGCCACTGCCATCCGCGGCTCGTCGCGGCGCTTTCGCGCCAAGCTCAGACGCTTGCCGTTACCTCGCGGGCGTACTACAACACGCGCTTGCCGCTGTTTCTCGAACGCCTGTGCCGGCTCACCGGACAGGATCAGGCGCTCCCCACGAACACGGGTCTCGAAGCCGTCGAAACCGCGCTCAAGGCAGCGCGCAAATGGGCGTACAAGGTGAAGGGCGTCCCTGAAGACTCGGCGGAGATCATCGCCTGCAGCGGAAACTTCCACGGTCGCTCGATCGCGATTATCGCGATGTCCACCGAGCCGCAGTACCGCGATGGGTTTGGGCCGTTTCCGCGGGGATTCAAGCTTGTGCCCTTCGGCGACGCGAAGGCATTCGAGCGCGCGATCACGGCGAGCACCGCGGCGTTTTTGGTTGAGCCTATTCAGGGCGAGCAGGGGATCATCGTCCCTCCGCGCGGCTATCTCGCCGAATGCGAACGTATCTGCCGCAGGCACAACGTGCTGCTCATCGCCGACGAAGTCCAGACTGGGCTGGGGCGCACCGGTCGGTTGCTCGCCTGCGACCACGAGGGCGTGAAGCCCGACGGACTGATCCTCGGCAAATCCCTGGGCGGCGGACTGCTGCCGGTATCGGCGTTTCTCGGCCGCCGCGAGGTGATGGCGGTGTTCGAGCCGGGCGATCACGGCAGCACATTCGGCGGCAACCCGCTCGCAGCTGCGGTTGCGCTCGAGGCGCTCGACGTTCTGGTGGAGGAACGCCTGGTCGAGCGCTCGGCTGAACTGGGCGAGATTCTGCTCTCGGGCTTGCGCGCAATCGACAGCCCCGTGGTGCGCGAGGTCCGCGGCCTGGGCCTATTCAGCGGCATCGAAATCGACCCGGCTTGGGCAAGCGCGCGCGAGGTCGCCATGCGGCTGCTTGCGCGCGGGCTCCTTACCAGGGATACCCACCACACCGTCGTGCGCATCGCTCCGCCCCTGGTGATCAGCCGCACGCAACTCGAGTCGGCGTTGAAAAACATCCGCAGCGTGCTGGCCGAGATCGAGCGCGGTTTCAAAAGAGCCGCATGAGCTGAATCGGTCCCAAGGACACGTCACTGCGACTCACGTAAGATTCGGGCACTGTGGAACGCCCGGATTCTCCCTTTGAACTGCAGCGACCGGCTTTTCGCGGCGCGCAGATCTCGTAGGGTCAAGGGCGTGGCGACGCCGTGCTCGAGGCGATCCTCGAGTCGGCGCAGAGCGGAGCCGGGGTCCGCGTCGTACGGAAACTGAAATAGAATAGCCGCGACTCCCGGGAGGAATCGCCCATCCGAAATCTCGCCACCTTGCTTGCGGGCGCGGCACTCGCGATCTGGACCGCGGCCTGCTGGCCTCAAACCGGCAGCCCGGGTTTTCCCGCGAGGCCGGTCCGACTGATGGTCGGCTTCCCCCCCGGGGGCGGAACCGACATCATCGCGCGGCTCCTCGCGCAGAAGCTCACCGAGCGCTGGGGCCAGTCGGTGGTGGTGGAGAACCGCGCCGGCGCCGGCGGCAATATCGCGACCGACCTAGTGGCGAGGAGCGCGCCCGACGGCTACACGATGCTGATGGCGTTTTCCTCCCACGCGAGCAACCCCGCGCTCTACGGCAAGCTGCCGTTCGACATCAACAAGGACTTCAGTTCCATCACCATGGTCGGAACCGCGCCCATGGTGGTGACCGCGAGCCCCGCGTTCCCCGCGAAGACGCTCGCCGCGCTGATCGAGTACGCGCGCTCGCGCCCCGGCGCGGTGAAGTTCGGGTCCTCGGGAATCGGCACCCCCGTGCACCTCGCCGGCGAACTGATGATGCAGCTGACGGGAATCAAGATGGTCCACGTGCCCTACAAGGGAATCGCGCCGGCGATGACCGCCATTCTTGCCGGGGAGATCGAGATCACCTACGTGGCGGTGCTCACCGGCCTGCAGCATTTCAAGGCGGGGAAGTTGAGTCCCCTCGCCGTCGCCGGCAGCAGCCGCTATCCCGCGCTGCCCGACGTGCCTACGGCCGCGGAGGCGGGCCTGAAAGGCTACGAAATCGATTTCTGGTACGCGCTGCTCGGGCCGGCCGGAATGCGCGCGCCGCTGGTCGCGCGCATCGAGCGCGATGTCGCGGCCATCCTGACGACGCCGGAAATGAAGGAGAGCCTGCTCGCCCAGGGCTGCGTCGCGGCGGGCAGCGGGCCCGAGGAACTTTCCGCGCGGATCAGGAGCGACTACGAGCTCTGGACGAAAGTGATCCGGACCGCCGGCGTGAAACTGGAATGATCCCTTCGCCCTTCCGCGCGAAGAACGCCGCGTAGGCCGCGCGGCGCTCTTCCGGCGAGCGCCCCAGCGAACCGT
>CAYQVE010000211.1:0-3402 GCA_964420785.1 uncultured Enterobacteriaceae bacterium
TGCTGGTCATGGCCTCGGCGATCTGCAGGAAGTGCTCGAAGAACTTGGTGGCGATATCCTCGTACACGTGGTTGTGCAGCGCCAGCTCGAGCGCGATCCGCAGCAGATTGAGCGCGTACATCGCCATCCAGCTGGTGCCGTCGGCCTGATCGATGTGCCCCCCGGTCGGCAGCTGCGCGCTGCGATCGAATACGCCGATGTTATCGAGGCCGAGGAAGCCGCCCTGGAACACGTTGCGTCCCTCGGCGTCCTTGCGGTTTACCCACCAGGTGAAGTTCAGCATCAGCTTGTGAAAGACGCGCTCGAGGAATGCCAAATCGCCGCCATCGCCGCGTTGCTTGCGGTCGATCTGAAACACGCGCCAGGCGGCCCAGGCATGCACCGGAGGGTTGACATCGCCGAACGCCCACTCATAAGCGGGCAATTGCCCGTTTGGATGCATGTACCACTCGCGGGTCAGGAGCAAGAGCTGCTCCTTGGCGAACGCCGAATCGAGGTGCGCGAAGGCAATGCAATGAAAGGCGAGGTCCCAGGCCGCATACCACGGGTACTCCCATTTGTCGGGCATCGAAACGATGTCGGCGTTATTGAGATGCGTCCACTCGAAGTTACGGCCGCAGCGGCGCTGCCTCGGCGGCGGGGGCTGGGCCGGATCGCCTCGCAGCCACTCGGGGACGTCGTAGTAGTAGAACTGCTTGCTCCAGATCATGCCGGCGAATGCCTGGCGCTGCACAGTGCGGGCGTCCGCGCTCTCGACGCCCGTCTGCAGCTCGGCGTAGAACTCATCCGCCTCCGCCCGTCGCGTTGCGAACACGGCGTCGTAGTCGCCGAAGCGCGGCTCACGCTCCCGGGACAGACGCAGACGCACCTCGGCGGTGCCGCCCGCAGGGATATGGAACCGATGCCAAAGAGCGGCTTTCGTGCCCTCGCCGGCGGGGTTCACCGCATCGACCCGGTCGTCCACCACGCGCTCGTGAAAGGCATCCTTCCAGTAGCCGGCGCGCGCAGCCTCGCGCCACAGCCGGGGGTTCGACTCGTTCGCGCAGAAGAGCGCGGCGAGCACCGGAGCCCCGGAGTGCAGATAGTAGCGGCCGAGCCGCGCGTGCTCGGCTACGACCGCCGTAGGCTGCGCCAGGCGCATGCCCGGCTTGCGCGCGTTCGGTTTCCAGCTCCAGGTGTTGCGAAACCAGAGCTGCGGCAGGATGTGAAGGGAGGCTGCCTCGGGACCGCGATTGTACGCGGTGACTTTCATGAGAATGTCATCGGGCGCGGCCTGTGCGAATTCCACAATGACATCGAAGTAGCGGTCGTCATCGAATACGCCTGCATCGAGCAGCTCGAACTCCGGCTCGCCGGCGCCCCGGCGCCGGTTCTCCTCGACCAGCCGGGTGTAGGGAAAGGCGCGCTGGGGATACTTGTAGAGCATTTTCAGATAGGAATGCGTGGGCGTGGCGTCGAGGTAGTAGTAGACCTCTTTCACGTCCTCGCCGTGGTTGCCCTCGCTGTTGGTGAGACCGAAGAGGCGTTCCTTCAGGATCGCGTCGTGTCCGTTCCAAAGCGCCAGCGCGAGGCACAGCCGCTGCTGGACGTCGGAAAAGCCGGCGAGACCGTCTTCCCCCCAGCGATATGCGCGGCTTCTCGCATGGTCGTGCGGAAAATACTCCCAGGCATTGCCGTGGGGGCTGTAGTCCTCGCGAACCGTTCCCCATTGCCGTTCGGAAAGATAGGGACCCCACTTCTTCCAGCCCTGTCCTGCAGGGAAGCGCGCAGCGAGGCGCGCGTGTTCGGCAGTGTGCGGCGTCACGGTTGGGCTCCTGCGCGTCGAAGAAGGTTGTCGCCTCCGGCTTGCGCATGCTCGAGGAGGTGCCAGGCGCGCAGCGTTTCGCCCACGCTCCACGCCTGGGCAAAGCACCCGCGCGGCGCGTGCGGCGCGTTGCCATCAAATATTTCGCTGATCGTGCCCATGCAGGCCTCATCGAGGTGCGGAGCGAGCCCGGCGAGAATGGCGAGCGCGTCCGCAGCATCGCCGTAGGCCTGGTAGTGCGCGAGCGCGAAGGGTCCGAGCAGCCAGCTCCAGACGGTGCCCTGGTGATACGCCGCGTCGCGCTCCAGCGGACTTCCGCGGTATTCTCCGGCGTAACTCTGCTCGCCCGGCGCGAGACTGCGCAGCCCGACGGGCGTCAGGAGCTTGCGAGCGCACACATCGATGACCGAGCGGGCGCGCCGCGCATCGAGCAAGCCCGTGCCGAGCGACAGCGCGAGCACTTGATTCGGTCGCAGGCTCCGGTCGACCCGCGAGGCGCCGCTCGCGGGTTCGGAACTCCCGCAATCGATCACGTCGTACAGATAGCCGCCGTCCTCGTACCAGAAGGCGTGCTCGAACGCGTGGGCGACGCGGACGGCACAGCGGCGATAGTCGGCTGCAGCAGGCGCATCACCCACCAGCGGCGCCCAGCGTCCCATGCAGCTGAGGGCTAGGTGCCAGAGGGCATTGATCTCTACCGGCTTGCCCGTGCGTGGGGTCACCACCCAGTCACCGACCTTCGCGTCCATCCAGGTGAGCTGTACGCCGGGCTCACCGACATGGAGCAGCTCATCTACGGGGTCGACATGAATGCCATAGCGCGTGCCCTGGCGGTGCCAATGAATGATGTCCTTGAGAGTGGGATAGAGCTCTGCAAGCAGCGCGCGATCCTGGGTGGCATCGAGATACGCACCGAGTGCGTGGAAATACCACAGCGTGGCATCGGCCGTGTTGTATTCGGGCTCCGCGCCGTCGTCCGGAAAACGGTTAGGCAGCATCCCGTGGCTGGTATGCGCGGCGAAAGTGCGCAGGATCGCTGCCGCCGCATCCGCGCGTCCGATGTACAGCGTAAGCCCTGGAAGTGCAATCATGGTGTCGCGGCCCCAGTCGCTGAACCAGGGGTAGCCGGCAATGACGGTGTTACCGGGCGAGCGCGCGCGACCCGGGCTGCCGCGCCGCACAAGAAACGAGTCGGCCGCCAGCGTCAGCCGCCGGATCCAGCGTGGCGCCTCCTCCGGTACCGCACCCAGCAGCTGCCGCCGGCGCCGAAGCTCCTCGTCGATGGATACGGTGGGTTGCCGCAAATCGGGTTCCGCGGTGGCGACCAGTGTCAGAGTTCCGCCCGGTGAGAGTTGCGCCTGGATGACGCCCGGTCGGAACAGGTCCTCCAGGGCATCGAGGCCGCGCTCCATTTCCTGGCGGTGGAGAAACCTCCAGTACCAGTCTGGGCGGGAATGGAACTGCCCGCGATCGACGAACAACCGATAGCGGCGGGCCCCCGGATACGCCGTAACCGTGCAGCCGCTGGGTTCCGGCGCGACGGCGAGCGTCCAGCCGCCCTGGGTGTGTCCGTGATAGTCGCGGTACGTGCACAGCGG
>CAYQVE010000211.1:3502-5657 GCA_964420785.1 uncultured Enterobacteriaceae bacterium
CGAGCGTCCAGCCGCCCTGGGTGTGTCCGTGATAGTCGCGGTACGTGCACAGCGGCACGAGCTCGAGCTCGAGCGGTCTCCGGGCGTGCCGAAGCATGAACTGCAGGCAAGCGGTATTGCGGCCGTGCGGCATCCAGATGCGCTGCTCGAGAACGGCATCCTCGAGCGCGTAAGTCCAGACCGGGATACCGTGCTCGAGACGGAAGTCGCTGAGGAGCTCAAAGCCTCGGGGCGCCAGTGTGCCGTCGGCGAACTCGTTGCAGCCGAGATGAAAGACCTCGTCGCCTATGCGCACCGTCGCATCGATCTTGGCAACCATCAACGTGCGCTCGACTGGCGGTCGCAGAGCCGCGATCAGAACTCCGTGGTACCGGCGGCTGTTTGCCTGTGCCACTGTGCCGCACGCGAAGCCGCCGAGCCCGTTGGTGACGAGCCACTCGTGCTCGAGCGCAGACGGCAGCCGTGTAAAGCGACAGCGCGACAGACGCGTACCCACCGCCTCCAGCGCTTCGGTCACAGAGGCCCCTCAGCTCCTCGCCAGCGCTGCGGTCGCGGGACGGCAGCGGGCCGCGGAGCGCCGCTCGAGCCACGTGTCCAGCGCAATGCGGCCGGGACCGAAGATGGTCAATACGAGCAGCATGAAGCCCCAGAGGGTGTATCGCTCGCGGGCGACGGCGTCGCCTGCCATGAGTCCAACGGGGTGATAGGAGATGAGGACCGCCGCATTCAGGCAAAAGGCGCCGAGCGCACCGACCCGCCCGAAAAGACCGAGCAGGAGCAGAGCCGCACACAAGAGCTCGCCGGATGCTTCGGCAACGAACGCCGGCCCGGAGAGGCCTGCCGCGTGATGCTCGGCGCGAAACAGCTCGAGGCTGGTGCTCAGTGAGCTGATCTTGAGCGAGCCGGCCTTCCAGTAGGGCCAGCCCACGTACAGCCGGGTTCCGAGGAGCAGGAGAGAGCGGAAATGATCGAGCAGCCGGCCGAAGGCGGCATGTGCATCGGTGAGGGTGAGGATGAATTTCATGGCGCGACCCCCGGGGCTCCTGTTGCATAGACGACCGTGAGGATACGGCAGCTATTACGCCGGCCGCATGAATCCCCGATGTCTGCCGGCGGCGGCACCGGCGCCGCATCCACTTCAACGCGAATCAGCGGACGGCGGTGCACTACCTTCGACCCACCGCTCGAGCCAGCGGTCGACCGACAGTAAGCCCGGACCGGCGATGGCGAGCCAGAGGAAGAGCGCCAGGTACTCGAACTCATCGAAGCCGAGCAGGCTTTCCAATGAATCGACTTGCGCCCACTTCGCCGAGCGGATCGCGACGATCATCGTGATCCCGAGCGCGCCCGCGGAAATGCGCGTCAGCAACCCGAGCAGCAGAAACAGGCCACCGAAGAACTCGACGCCCGAGACGAACGGCGCCAGCACGCCCGGCAGGGGGATTCCCCAACCGACGAAGTTCTCGATGACCTGCCGGAGGTTATTGAGCTTGCCCCAACCGCTCCCCAGAAACACCCAGCCGACCGTGATGCGGGCGAACAGCGGGGCGAGCCAGCCGAGGTATCCGGCGACGCGCTCTGGCCATGCAATCAACCATCGGACAAGGAACTCATGCGTCATGCGTCGCTGCGGCTACTCATGGCGCTGGCTATTCGTGGCCCTGGAGAACGGCGCGCGCTCTCTCCTGCGCATCGGCACACTCCTTGCGGGTCATCTCCAGAAAGCCTTTGCCTTTGCAGGAGTTCTGGCCTTTGCAAGCATTGTTGGCGCTCTTGCAGGCTGACTGGCCCTTGCAGGCATTCACGCCCGCGCAGTGAATCCTGGCTTCGTCACCAGCAAAGGCGCCGCTGACAAGGCCGGTGCCGAACAGTAGGGCGGCGGCGGTTGCGACGGCAACGCCGGGGGTGCTCTTCAAACGCATGACTGCCTCCTCGTTGGGTTGGTGATCTGGCCGGACGCCCGTCCAGTCATATGAGAAGACCGGCAAGGATCGCGACTTGTTGCGCGACGTGCGTCACCGGTCGTTGGACACATGAAAGAAGCGGCCCGCATCACACCGACCGCCTCGGCCCTGGCAGCCCGCGGCTCGACCATCGGGCCTGTTGCGCCGCGAGATCGAGGATTGCGGGCACGGCGAGCTCGGTGTCGGCGGTC
>CAYQVE010000212.1:0-5613 GCA_964420785.1 uncultured Enterobacteriaceae bacterium
CGGGGATCGACAACGAGATGACGCTGCGCGCGAACCGCGAGGCCTTCGACAAGTATTACCTGCGGCCGCGGCGCATGGTCGACGTCTCGAAGGTGGACATGAGCGTGGAGATCCTGGGCACGAGGTATCCGAACCCGATCATCATCGCGCCCACCGGCGGCAACAAGGCGTTTCACCCGGAAGGCGAGGTCGCGGTCGCGCGCGCGGCCAGGACCGGCGGGCACCTCGAGATGCTCTCGACCTCGGCGACCACTTCGGTCGAGGACTGCACCGCGGCGCGCGGCGCGCCGATCTGGTTCCAGCTCTACGCCTCGCCGAAGTGGGAGATCGCCGAGCACCACCTGAAGCGCGCCGAGCGCGCCGGATGTTCGGCTGTTGCGATCACGGTGGACCGCGTCGCCGGCCGCAACCAGGAGACCTTCTTTCGTCTGCGCGCCAAGGACACGCGCGAATGCAAGACCTGCCACGATGGCGGCCTGCAGGGCAGCGTGAAGCGCAAGCCCGCCTACGACGGCGTGGACCTCACCGGCGTGCCCAACCTCCAGTCCGCGAACATGACTTGGGACTTCATCAAGCGGGCGAGGGACGCGACCCGGATGAAGATCGTGTTGAAGGGCATCCTCACCGGCGAAGACGCGGCGCTCGCCGTCAAGTACGGCGCGGACGGCCTCATCGTCTCCAACCACGGCGCGCGCGGCGAAGACAGCGGCCGCGGCACGATCGACGTGCTCCCCGAAGTGGTGGAGGCGGTGAAGGGCCGCATCCTCGTGCTCGTCGACAGCGGCTTCCGCCGCGGCACCGACATCGCCAAGGCGCTCGCCATGGGCGCGCAGGGCGTGTGCGTCGGCCGGCCTTACCTGTGGGGACTCGGCGCGTTCGGCGAGGCGGGCGTGGCGAAGGTGCTCGAGATCCTGCGCACCGAATTCCGCGTCGCGATGATGCAGTGCGGGGTGCGAACGGTGAAGGAGTTTACGCCGGCGTTCGTGCGCAGGGTCTGACCCCGGGGCGCTCGCGTGAAACCGCTCTGGGCCTTCCTGCGGAACAGCCTGGGGATCGCCGCAGACCTGTTCGCCGTGCTGCTCGCGTGCCGCCTGAGCACGCTGCTCACGATACTCGGCTTCGTTTTCTTCGCGCTCGTGGGGCAGGGGCGGGAGTTCGTCGAGGCGCTCGGCGGCGAAACGCGGGATCCCCGCTACTGGGCGCATCAGCTGTTCTTTCTCGCGGCGGTGCTGATCTGGTTCGGCACGACCTGGCTCACTTCCATCGCGCTCCTCGCGATCCAGCCTTCGCGCGCGGTGAGCGACTCGCTGCGCGTGAGGAAAATCGAGCGCTACATGCCGAGGGCCCTGGCATTTCTCTCGGTATTGAGCGTGGCGATCGGCTCGATCGCCATGGCCCAGTATGTCCAGGGTGCGGCGTACATCCTCCTTGCCGCGGGTCTCCTCGCCGTCGCCTGGCGATACGAAGACGGCCTGCGCGAGGCGCTCGCGCTCGAGTCGCGGGTGGTCGTGCCGGCGAAAATCAACGCGCTGCTCAGGCGCGGCCCGCAAAAGCGGCTCGAATTTTCGATCTCGGGGATCACCCGAGCGCTGCTCGTCGTGCTCGGAGCGAGCTGGGTGCTCCTCGCCTTGTTCGTCGTCTCGCCGGTGTGGCTGCCGCAGGGGATGGGCACGCTCGCGATCGTCCTTTTCGCGTGGTCGGCGTGGCTCGTGTTCGGCAACTTCGTCCTCACCTGCATCCCGCGCATGAATCGCGCCCCGACCCTCCTCGTGGTGCTGTTCGTGTGGGCGGTCGCCATCAGCAGCTTGAACGACAACCACCGGGTGCGCGAGGCGGGAGCTGCGGCGCCCGCCGTCCCCCGGGAGCCCGGGCTCCTCAAGCATTTCGACAAATGGTTGGCCTCGAGCGAGCGCGGGCGCAACCCGAAGAAGCGCTTTCCCGTCGTGATCGTCGCCGCGGAGGGCGGCGGGATCCGCGCTGCGTACTGGACGGCGACGCTGCTCGCGGCGATCCAGGAGAGGGAGCCTTCCTTCGCGCGGCACGTCTACGCGATCAGCGGCGTGTCGGGGGGGAGCGTGGGCGCGGTGGTGTTCGACGCGCTGCTCGCCCAGGCTCCGGGCACGGGGGGAAAACTGTGCGATATCCGGGGGAAGGCCGAAACGGGCATCGAGCGCTGCGCCGCGCACGTCCTCGGGCAGGACTTCCTGTCGCCGGCGCTGGCGGCCTTCCTCTTCCCGGACCTGGTGCAGCGCTTCCTTCCTTTTCCGGTGGAGCGGTTCGACCGGGCGCGGGCGCTCGAGACGTCCTGGGAGGACGCGTGGCGGCAAGGCATGGGCAACGATCGTCTTGCGGAGCCCTTCGGTGCGCTGTGGGAGGGCGATCGCGAGCATCGCATCCCGTCGCTCCTCCTGAACGCCACCTGGGTGGAGACGGGCAAACGGATGATCGCGAGCAACCTCGCCGTCGACCCCGGCACCTTCAACGACACCGCCGACGTCTTCTCCTTCATCGACTACCCGATCGCCGTCAGCACCGCGGCGCACCTGAGCGCGCGCTTCACCTACGTGAGCCCGGCGGGCTCGCTGCGCAAGCGGAGCGAGAAGGAGACCGCCGCGCATGTCGTCGACGGCGGATATTTCGAGAACTCCGGGACCGCGACGGCGCTCGACGTCCTTTCTGCGCTCTACCCGCGGTGGGAGAAGAAACTGAATCTCGATTTCCTCGTCGTCTACGTGAACAACGATCCCGGAGAGCCGGAGACCAGCACGGACGAAGCGGCGCGCCCGGCGCCGCATCGCTGGCTGACCGAAGTGATGTCGCCGATCGACGCGCTGTTCAACACGCGGGTCGCGCGCGGAACCTATTCGCAGTCGCTGACCAAGGAGTTCCTGGAATCGAACGCGCCGGACGGAAACACGCACCGCCGCTACTTCCACTTCGGCCTGAAACAGGAAAAATTCGCACCGCCCCTGGGATGGTTCCTGTCGGCGAAGTCGCGGCGCAGCATCGACGAGCAACGGCGCGAGCTGATCGAAGGCGACCCGAAGTTCCAGGAGCTGCTCGCCGCGCTCAAGTAAAGGCGGCGCCGGGGGGGTCGTGTCAGGTTTCCCCGACTGTTCTTTACCGGGAACACAAGCGTAGGATGCTCCCTGGGCTCATCGTGGGGGGGAAATGATCTCGTCATTCCGCCGGAATTTTCTTTCCGGCGCGGCGGCATTGGCGGCTGCTGCGGCGCTCGCGCCCCTGCGCGCCCAAGGCCCGGCAAAACCGAAAACCCGTCTCGTCCTGCTCGGCACCGGCGGCGGCCCGCGGATCGTCGCGCCCGGGCGCTCGAAATCGGCGAACCTGATCGTCGTCAACGGCGTGCCCTACGTCGTGGACTGCGGCGAGGGCGTGGCGCATCAGCTGGTGCGCGCGGGCGTCGCGCCCAACACGCTGCGCTACGTCTTCATCACGCACCACCACTCGGACCATAACCTCGATTACGGCAACCTCATCTACGACGCCTGGGCCGCGGGGCTGCGCGCGCCGGTGGACGCCTACGGCCCGCCGCCGATCAAGGCGATGACCGAGGCGTACTGGCAGCTCAACCGCTTCGACATCGAGACGCGCATCGGCGACGAGGGCCGGCCCGACCTGCGCAAGCTCGTCACCGCGCACGAATTCGCGGAGCCCGGCCTCGTCATGCAGAACCCGGACGTGAAGGTCACCGCGGCGCGCGTGCGCCATCCTCCGATCGTTCACGCCTACGCGTACCGCTTCGACGCCGCGGACCGCGCTATCGTTTTCTCAGGCGACACCACCACTTCGCCCGAGCTGATCGCTCTCGCCGGGGGCGCGGACGTGCTCGTGTCGGAAGTCATGCACCTCGCCGGCCTGGAAGCTTTGCTGAAGAAGGTCCCCAACGCCGCGACGCTGCGTGAGCACTTGCTCGCGAGCCACATCGTGACCGAGGACCTCGGCAAGCTGGCGGCGGCAGCGGGAGTGAGGACGCTCGTCCTCACGCACTTCGTGCCGCCCGACGACAACTCGATCACCGACGAGATGTGGACCGAAGGCGTGCGCAAGCACTACAAGGGCGAAATCATCGTCGGGCGCGACCTGCTCGAAATTTGAGGGAGATAAAATGAACTCCAAAACACTTGCCGTGATCGCAGCCATGCTCGCCACGACTTCCGTCTCAGCCGCCGAAATCAAGGTCCTCGCCTCCAACGGCGTCAGGGAGGCGCTGAACGAGCTCGCGCCCGCCTTCGAGCGCGAGACCAAGCACAAGCTCGTGATCTCCTACGGCCTCGCCGCCGCCCTGAAACGCCAGATCGAAGGCGGCCAGGCCTTCGACCTCGCCATACTCCCCGCAGCCGGGCTCAACGATCTCGCGAAGCAGGGCAAGGTGGACGCGCGCGGCCGCGCGGCGATC
Source organism: uncultured Enterobacteriaceae bacterium (assembly GCA_964420785.1). GTDB lineage: Bacteria > Pseudomonadota > Gammaproteobacteria > Burkholderiales > SG8-39 > VBDM01. The sequence goes on from CAYQVE010000212.1 coordinate 4,418, forward strand.
GCGCGCTCGGGCGTGGGAATCGGAATCAAGAAGGGCGCGCGGCGTCCGGACATCCGCACCGAGCAGGCGCTCAGGCGCACGCTCCTCAACGCGGACTCCATCACCTGGGCGAAGGAAGGCCAGAGCGGCATCTACTTTGCGAGCCTGCTCGAGCGCATCGGCATCGCCGAACGGATGAAGCCGAAAATCGTCCCTGCCGCCTCGGGCGCCGAGGTCGGCAAGCTCGTCGCCTCGGGAAAAGTCCAGCTCGGCGTCATCCTCATCAACGAATTGATGGCAGCGCCCGGCGTCGAAGTCCTCGGGCCTCTGCCTCCCGAACTGCAGAACTACACCGTCTTCCATGCCGGCGTCGGCGTGGGCTCGAAGGACTCGTCGGCGGCAAAGGCGCTGATCAAGTTCCTCACCACGCCGTCCGCCGGCGCCGTGTTCAAGGCGAAGGGGCAGGAGCCGGGGTGAGGCGTAGGGAGGGTGCATGAAACGCAGGTCGGCAGGTCTGGCATCTGCGCTCGCGCTTTATGCCTGCTCGGCGCTCGCCCAGCCCCCCGACACCATTCTCTTCAACGGCAGGATCGTCACGCTCGACGCAGCATCCTCGGTGCACCAGGCGCTCGCGATCCGCGACGGGCGCATCGCCGCCCTCGGTACCAACGCGCAGATCAAGAAGCTCGTCGGCCGCGAATCCTGCGGGCAGGGCAGCATCGTCGATCTCAAGGGCCGCACCATCCCCGGCCTCATCGACTCGCACATGCACACGATCCGCGCGGCGCTGTCGTTCGCGACCGATGTGAACTGGATCGGGGCGGAGGCTCTTGCGCGCCTTCGCGACGCCGCAAAGACGAGAAAGCCCGGAGACTGGCTGATCGTCGCCGGCGGCTGGACGCCGGAGCAGGTCGCCGAGAAGCGCGCGCCGATTCAGGCCGAGCTTATCGAAGCGGGCGGCGAGCACCCCGTATACGTCCAGCGATCTGGTGGTGCCCACCGAAGGCGTGTCGAACACTCCAATGTTCCAGCTGCCGGGCGATCGCGTGGTCGCCTTTCATGGGAATCAGGTGCATCACACTAATTTCTTCAAGCAGGGTGAGATGTCCCGGCTCGCGGACTTTCTCGGCGCGTCCTGATCGACGCCCCGCCCTGAGGCCGGGCTAGAATCGAAGGCCTGTCCGGCCTGTCCAAACCGCGGGGGCCCGCGCGCCATT
>CAYQVE010000213.1:0-5527 GCA_964420785.1 uncultured Enterobacteriaceae bacterium
GTCCATCTCCTCGAGCGCCGCAGGAACGTTGTTCATTGGGAGCGAGGCGATGAACGCGGGGAATTTCTTCGGCCATTTCGCCGTCATGCCCGCCATGCCGTCGTTGGCGATGCGCGCGAGCTCGGGCGCCAGATCGGGCCCTCCCACCAGCTCGGGCGAGGGCAGCGACAGCGTCAGCACCTGCTGCACGTCCGGGAATTTTTCGTCGAGCATCCGCACCCGCTCCTCGATGTCCCAGAGCATGCGTAGGTTGCTCATACGCTTCAGGATGCCCTGATCCTTCAGGTGCTGCTTCATCATGTCCAGGTAGTGCACCGGCATGACGTGGTTGAAGATGTCGATTTTCATGGTTGTGAACGCGCTGGGTCTCACGAACGTGCCGGACCTCGAGCCTTGAACAAGGTGTTGTAGATCAAGGATGGGATGCAATAGTGCGTGATGCTGACCAGGGCAGCGACAAGAATGAGAGGCACGCCGAGGAGGTAGCCGATGAGAGGCGCGTCGACATAGAACGCCCAACCGGTCGCCAGAAGCCAGACCGTTGCAACGCCGCACGCGAAGCGACGCTGTGGGCCTTGATGGGGCAGGGGGCGTGTACCGGTGAGATACCGCGCGCCGTAATTGTAGAGAAGATCAAACGGATGGAACGGCAGTAGCGCCCCCAAAAGTGCGGTCAACGCGAGCGCCCATAGCACCATAGGAGACTTCAATGCGACGCCCGCGGCCATGAAAAGAGTACAAAATGCCGGCGACCACCTCAGCCAGGGCCCCACTTCGTTGAGCGTGGCCTCGTCCAGGTCGCAGAACCCTTGTGCTTCCAGCCGCCGACGCACTGCTGAGCTCAGAGCCATGATCCGATCCTCCCAATCGTAGCCAATTCTATCCAGGCGCCTAAGCGTGGGTTAGGCCGCGGCGCAGACGACTTCACATCAGTTCAGCTTGATCACCACTTTGCCAGTTGCCCCTCCCGACTCGGAGTACGCAAGTGCATCACGCACGCTGTCGAGAGGGAAGACCTTGTCCATGACCGGTTTGATAGTACCGCTTTCCACCAACCGCGTGATCAGTCTCAGTTGCTCGCCGTCAGCCCGCATGAAAAGATACTCGTAGCGCGCACCGTGCGTTCGGGATGCGGTCATTGCCTTTCGCGACATCACAGCGATTGCGAAGACGAGAATCGGGTTAAGCCCCCAATTGCGTGCGAAGGCCGCTGAAGGCGTACTGCCGATGCTCACCACCACGCCGCCGCGTTTCACGCATTCGAAGGACCTTAGGAGGGTGTCGCCGCCTGCGCTGTCTAGCACGACGTCGCAATCTTTGGCCACATCCTCGAAACGCACGCTGCGGTAGTCAATCATGATGTCGGCGCCCAGACGCCTCACAAGGTCGATATTGCGTTTCCCGACCGTGGTGAGGACCGTTGCACCGAGGTGGTGGGCGAGTTGGATGGCCACGCTTCCGACCCCGCCGCTGCCCGCGTGAATCAGAACCCGCTGGCCGGCACTCAGCCCTCCCAGTTCGACCAGTGCCTGCCACGCTGTCAGCGCGACCAGCGGCAGCGAAGCTGCCTCTTCGAAGGTGACGTTGGTCGGCTTCGGGGCGGCGGCGCCCTCCCGGACCACTGCGAACTCCGCAAACGCACCAATGCGATCCTTATCCAGGCGCGCGTAGATCGCGTCGCCAGCCTTGAAGCGTGTCACCCGTTCCCCCACTGCGGTGACGACGCCCGAAAGATCGTTGCCAAGGACAAGCGGAAAGCGGTACTTCAGCAACACCTTCAATTGTCCATCGCGCGTCTTAACGTCAAGCGGATTCACGCTCGCTGCTCGAACTTGAACCAACAGATCCATGTCTCCGGGCGATGGGATGGGAACGTCAGCTATTCTGACGAGGTCATTGCTGCCGTAACGGTCGATGAGCGCAGCCTTCATGAACTTCGCGGCCGAACTAATGGTTATGCGTCACGTTCCACGTTCGCTTGCTACGTCGCAAGATCGAACTCACGCAAAGCTGCCGTCAGACTCGTCTTCTTGTCTGTTGAGTCCTTTCTTGTGCCGATGATCAGCGCACAACTGGTGCCATATTGCCCCGCAGGAAACGACTTAATTGTCGTTCCCGGCACCACGACCGTGTAACTTGGAACAACACCTTTCAGCACCGTTTCGCGCTCGCCGCGAACGTCGATGATCTTGGTTGACGACGTCAGCACAACTCCTGCACCAAGAACCGCTCCCTCGCCTACGTGCACGCTCTCAACGATTACGCAGCGGCTGCCAATGAAGCAGTTGTCCTCCACTATCACCGGATTAGCTTGGAGAGGCTCCAAGACGCCTCCGATTCCGACGCCACCAGCAAGGTGGACATTTCTTCCGATTTGGGCACAAGAACCGACCGTCACCCAGGTATCAACCATCGTTCCCGAGCCAACCCGAGCACCAATGTTAACGAAACAAGGCATCAAAATGGCGCCCGATTGGATGTAGCTGCCTCGGCGCGCTAACGCTTGCGGAACGACCCGAACTCCCTCAGATCCATCCCACGACTTTACCGGTATCTTGTCGTTGAACCGGAACGGGCCTGAGGTTACGACTTCGAGACGCCGGATTCGGAAGTACAACAGGATGGCTTTCTTGAGCCACTGATGCGTTTTCCACACACCGTCAATAGGCTCGCAGACCCGTAGCTCTCCAAGGTCCAGCAGACGAATCGCTTCTTCCACCGTCTCAATGTGCGCTGGCGTGAGCGCTACGGTTTCGAACGCTTCGTTTATCGTTGACTCGATGGTCATACTGATGAGAGCGGCGATTACTCGTGTCTCCTGTCGGCTCGCGTGGCTTTCGGTGACGCCTAACGTCGGAAATCAGCGGCGCGCGCTTGCGCGCGTCCGCTCTGGATTGACAAGTTAAGTTTCACGGGACCGTAGCGCGAAGCTTGAGCATCGCTATGGAAGATTCGCGATGCATGGGACCTGGACCGCCGTGGGCAACGTACTTAACAATAAGAACGACAACGACAGTGCTCCTCCTGTTTGACTCTCTGGTATCTCAAAGATATTGATGGCGCCATCAGAAGTACCGCAAACAGCGGGATGGGCTAAACCGTCGAGCCCGCAGGTGAACGACAAGACAGAAATGCCAGCGTTTGTAAGCTCAAGGCTCATGACTGCCGGTGAAGTGCCTCCCCCGGTGCATTGCATGGAGCCGCGAGATTTGTACACATTGATACTTGCCGGGGTGTTTACATCACCTCCACAAGCATCAACGATGCTTGCTACGAGAAAGAGTAGTAAGTATCTCCACATCCTCTCCTCCCGTGAAACTTAACGTATAGTTAACCTCCGAAATGTCCCCTATATTGGACACCCGCTGTTCGGTGTCTGTCATCTCTTCCGAAAATCAATGCATTACTGCGCGGCATTCATGTATGCGCGCCGCGATGTCGTGCCAATTATCACAGGATGGGCGCCCGGGGGGAAAGAAATGAACCAGGAATCAGGGGAGCCCGCGAAGCGGGTATATCATGCTCCCGCACGACATTTCCGGATTTGACGATGGCCGATTACCGCATCGAGCGCGACAGCTTCGGCGAGATCCGCGTTCCCGCCGACAGGCTGTGGGGCGCGCAGACGCAGCGCTCGCTCGAGAATTTCCGCATTTCCGGCGAGCGCATGCCGATGGAACTGATCCGCGCGCTCGCGCTGGTCAAGCGCTCCTGCGCGCGGGTGAACATAGACCTCAAGGAGCTTCCCGAGGAGAAGGCGAGAGCCATCGCCGCGGCCGCCGACGAGGTGCTCGCGGGAAAGCACGACGGCGAGTTTCCGCTCGTGGTGTGGCAGACGGGCTCGGGCACGCAGACCAACATGAACATGAACGAGGTGCTCGCCAACCGCGCGAGCGAGCTCCTGGGAGGCGAGCGCGGCGAGAAGCGCCGCGTGCATCCCAACGACGAGGTCAACCGCGGGCAGTCCTCGAACGACGTCTTTCCCACGGCGATGAGCGTCGCCGCCGTTCAGGCGATCCACGACCGGCTCATGCCCGCGCTTTCGTCGCTGCGCGACGTCCTCTCGGCGAAGTCCGCGGCGTTCGCCGGAATCGTCAAGATCGGCCGCACCCACCTCCAGGACGCGACCCCTCTCACGCTCGGGCAGGAGATCTCCGGCTGGGTGTCGCAGCTCGACCACGGCATCGCCCACGTTCGCGCCTCGCTCACGCACCTGTGCGAGCTCGCCCTGGGCGGCACCGCGGTGGGCACCGGGTTGAACGCCCATCCCGAATTCGGCGCGCGCGTCGCGAAGGAGCTGGGGAGGGCGACCGGGATGCCTTTCGTCTCCGCGCGCAACAAATTCGAGGCGCTCGCGGCGAACGACGCCCTGGTGAACGCCCACGGCGCGCTGAAGACGATCGCCGCGGCGCTGACCAAGATCGCGAACGACGTCCGCTGGCTCGCGAGCGGCCCGCGCTGCGGCATCGGCGAGATCTCGATTCCGGAAAACGAGCCCGGCAGCTCGATCATGCCGGGCAAGGTCAATCCGACGCAGTCCGAGGCGATGACCATGCTCTGCGCCCAGGTGCTCGGCAACGACGTCGCGGTGAACATCGGAGGCGCCTCTGGAAATTTCGAGCTGAACGTGTTCAAGCCGCTCGTCATCCACAATTTCCTCCAGAGCGTGCGCTTGCTGGCCGACGGGGCCGAGAGCTTCCGCGATCATTGCGCCGCCGGCATCGAGCCGCAGCGCGAGCGCATCGCCGAGCTCCTGCACAATTCGCTGATGCTCGTCACCGCGCTCAACCCGCACATCGGCTACGACAAGGCGGCGGAGATCGCGAAGAAGGCGCACAAGGAGGGCAGCACGCTGCGTGAGGCGGCGCTCGCCCTCGGCCACGTGAGCGCGCAGGATTTCGATAGCTGGGTGAAGCCCGAAGACATGATCGGGCCGAAAGCTTGAACCGGCGGCAGCTACTTCTCGGCGCTGCCGCCATGGCAGCGGCGCCCGCATGGGCGGCGGTGCGCTATGAGCGCGGCCTGCTCTGGCGCGTGAGCAAGGGAAGCGCGACGAGCCATGTATTTGGAACGATCCATGATGCCGACGCGCGCGTGGCGATGCCGCCGGCGGCGGCCGAGGAAGCCTTCACGCGTGCGCATGCGCTGCTGGTCGAGTTCCTGCCCGACCCATATACGCGCGAGCGTTTCACGGAAGCGGCACTCTTTTCAGACCGCCAGACGCTCGAGGAGAAAATCGGCACAGACGATTTCGCGCGCGTGCTCGAGCAGCTTGCGCCGAGCGGCCTCGAGCGCGATGTGATCGGCAAGCTCAAGCCCTGGGGCGCGCTCATCAACCTGCGCCACTCCACGGCCGATGCGCCCGAGAGCCTCGACGCCCGGCTCATCGACCGGGCGCGCGCACGGCGCCTCGCCGTTTTTCAGATGGAAGGGGTGGAGGAGCAGATCTTCGCCTTCGACGAATGCCCGATGGAGACCCAGGTGGCGCTCCTCAAGCACACCCTCGCGCACCGCGAGGAACTGATGG
>CAYQVE010000214.1:0-5485 GCA_964420785.1 uncultured Enterobacteriaceae bacterium
CCGTCGAGCCGCTGCAGGTTGCAGTTGACGACGAAGATCAGGTTGTCGAGCTTTTCGCGCGCAGCCAGGCCGATCGCGCCAAGCGATTCCGGTTCATCCATCTCGCCGTCCCCGCAGAAGACCCACACCTTCCGGTTCTCTGTGCCTGCCAGCCCTCGCGCCTGCAGATATTTCAGGAACCTCGCCATGTAGATGCCCTGAATCGGCCCGAGCCCCATTGAGACGGTGGGGAATTGCCAGAAATCGGGCATGAGCCACGGGTGGGGATAGGAAGAGATGCCGTGGCCGTCCACCTCGCGACGAAAATTCAGGAGCTGCGTTTCGGTGAGCCGACCCTCTAAGAATGCGCGCGCGTAGATACCAGGCGACGAGTGTCCCTGGAAGTAGACGAGATCCCCCCCGTGCCCTTCGTGCGGCGCGTGCCAGAAATGATTGAAGCCAATGCCGAACAGCGTTCCGACCGAGGCGAAGCTCGCGATGTGGCCGCCCAGCTCGTCGTCCGACTTGTTGGCCTTCGCTACCATCACCATCGCGTTCCAGCGGCAGAACGAGCGAATGCGTTCCTCCATCGCATGATCCCCGGGCGAGCGCTCCTCCATGTGCGCCGGGATCGTGTTGAGGTAGGCCGTATTGAGCGAGAAGGGAATGTAGGCCCCCGAACGGCGTGCTTTGTCGACGAGCTTCTCCAGCAGGTAATGGGCGCGCTCGGGCCCCTCGCGTTCGAGAACGGCCTCGAGCGCGTCGAGCCATTCCTGCGTTTCCGGCGCGTCTGGATCGTCGGCGGCGGTGAATTCAGGCAGCGCGGACATGACGTTTCCCTCTGCGCGAAGGCGTGAGCGAGAGTGTGAGACTTGGGGACAATCGCTTGAAGCTTACCCTGCCGGCCTTACAGGATCAATTGCACCCTGTTCCATATTATGAAAAGGCAATTTCGCATTATACGAAAACGAGCCTCGCGCAATCAAAGAGATCGAGCCGGCTTGGAGACCGAGTCAGCTTGGCTGAACCAAGGCTAGGAAACTGCGGATGCTAGAATGCGCGCCTTCCGTGTTCGCCGCGCCGACTCTCGCCCGTGCAGACCCGCATCATTGACGGTAACGCCATTGCGCGCGACTTACGCGTAGGGCTGATTCGACGAGTCGCCGCCCTTGCTGCCATGGGCGTGCGTCCCGGCCTCGCGGTGCTGCAAGTCGGAAACCACCCGGCTTCGCAAATCTATGTACGGAACAAGATGAAGGCATGCGGCGAAGCCGGGCTCTATTCGGAGCACATCGAATTGCCGGTCGACGCGGATGAATCGACGCTCCTCGGGCGCATCCGGATCCTCAACCAAGACGCCCGCATCCATGGCATTCTCGTGCAGCTCCCGTTGCCCGCGAACCTTTCGGCGGAGCGGATAGTCGAGGCCCTAGCCCCAGCGAAGGACGTAGACGGATTTCATCCGACCAATATGGGCCTGCTCGCAGCCGGCAACCCGCGCTTCGTGCCCTGCACGCCCCTCGGAGTGATGAAGTTGATCGAGTACGAGGACATCGACGTGCCGGGGCGGCACGCCGTCGTAGTCGGCCGCAGCAACGTCGTCGGCAAACCGATGGCGCTGCTGCTCTTGCAAAGGGGCGCCACGGTCACCATCTGCAACTCCAGAACCCCCGACCTGGGCGCGATGACCAGCCAAGCGGATATTCTCGTGGTGGCGGCGGGAAGACCCCGGCTCGTCACAGCCGGCATGGTGAAGCCTGGGGCCGTCGTCATCGACGTCGGCATTACCCGGCTTGCGGACGGCAAACTCGCCGGGGACGTGGATTTCCAGAGCGTACTCGGAACCGCTTCGTGCATCACGCCAGTGCCCGGCGGTGTTGGCCCCATGACGGTCGCAATGCTGCTTGAGAACACGGTAATGTCCGCCGAGCGCGCCTCGGCCGGCCGCAGGAGTTCCTGAGACCATGAAGCAAAAGTCTGTGGGCCACACTCGGAGAAATCGAGAGTTGAACCCGGAGAAAACTGCCAACCCGCTGCTCGATTTCTCGGGCTTGCCGCGCTACAGGTCGGTCAGGCCGAAGCACGTCGCCTCCGCGATCGAACAGCTGCTCGGCGAGAACCGTTCCCTGATCTCCCGGCTCACGGCGAAGGCCACGGTCGCTTCCTGGAAGGAGTTCGCGGACCCGCTCGAAAACGCCAATGAAAGGCTATGGCGCGCTTGGGGCGTGGTCGCCCACCTGCACGCCGTGGACGACAGCGCCGCGATCCGCGACGCCTACAACGCGAATCTGCCGAAAATCACGCGGTACCGTACCGAGCTCGCGCAAAACCTTCGGGTCTATGAAAAATTCAAGGCCTTGCACGCTTCGAAGGGTTTCGAGGAATTGTCTCAAGCTCAGCGCAAGATCGTGGAGAACGACTTGCGCGATTATCGTCTTGGAGGAGCCGAACTGGAGCCTCGGAACAAGCGACGCTTCGGCAAAATCCAGGAAGAACTTGCAGCGCTCGAAGCCAAGTTTTCCGAGAATCTGCTCGACGCAACCAATGCGTTTTCGGCATTGATCGCCGACCGTGGAGAGGTGCTCGGCGTCCCGGAGGATGTGCTGGAAGCCGCCAAGGAAGCGGCGCGTCAGGACGGCCACGAGGGTTGGAAGTTTACCTTACACGCGCCGTCGTACGGACCTCTGATGCAATACGCCGAGAATCGCGACCTGCGGGAAAGGCTGTACCGCGCGCACGTCACGCGGGCGAGCGAATTCGGAAATCCGGAACTCGACAACACCTCGGTCATCGTTCGTGAGCTTCTCCTGCGAAAAGAGAAGGCGCGACTGCTTGGTTACAGGAGTTTCGCGGAATTTTCCCTTGTCCCGAAAATGGCCGAGTCACCCGAAGCCGCTCTCACCTTCCTCGATGATCTCGCCGCGAGGGCCTTGCCTCACGCACGCAGGGATTATGCTGAACTGGAGGAGTTCGCACGCGCGGAGCTCGGAATCCGGGACCTGCAGGCTTGGGATATCGCGTTCGCATCGGAAAAACTGCGCGCGAAACGCTACGCGTTTTCCGATCAGGAAGTGAAGCGGTATTTCCCGGAACCGCAGGTCCTGGAGGGCATGTTCCGACTGGTCGGAGCCCTCTATGGCATTCGCATTCTTCCGGACACGGCTGAAACCTGGCATCCGGAGGTGCGTTTTTTCCGGATTACCGATTCGGACGAAGCCCTCATTGGTCAGTTTTATCTGGATCTGTACTCGCGCGAAACCAAGCGTGGCGGTGCCTGGATGGACGAGGCGATCACGCGACAGCGGATCCGCGGCGGCCTGCGGACGCCGGTTGCCCATCTCATCTGCAACTTTCCCGCACCGGTCGGCAACAAGCCCGCGCTATTCACGCACGACGAAGTGATGATCTTGTTTCACGAATTCGGTCATGGGTTGCACCATCTGCTCTCGCGAGTCGACGATCTGGGTGTCTCCGGAATACGCGGCGTCGAATGGGACGCGGTCGAGCTGCCTTCCCAGTTCATGGAGAACTTCTGCTGGGAATGGGGCGTGCTCGCCGGCATGACGGCTCACGTCGAAAGTGGGGAGGCTTTACCGCGTAGTCTGTTCGACAAGATGCTCGCGGCAAAGAATTTTCAGAGCGGAATGCAGACCGTGCGACAGATCGAGTTCGCATTGGTCGACATGCATCTACACCACGACTACGACCCCGCGGGCGCAAAGACGCCACTGCAGCTGCTCCACGAAATCAGAGCGAAAGTCGCCGTGGCGCTGCCGCCGGAGTACAACCGGTTCCTCAACAACTTCTCGCACGTCTTCGCGGGAGCTTACGCAGCCGGTTACTACAGTTACAAGTGGGCCGAGGTGCTTTCCGCCGACGCGTACAGCCTGTTCGAGCAGAACGGGGTGCTCGACTCGGACACCGGTGCGCGGTTCCGCGACGAGATTCTCGCCGTCGGCGGCAGCCGACCGGCGCTCGAATCGTTCACTGCGTTTCGAGGCCGCGAACCGAGAATCGAAGCCCTGCTGCGTCACAATGGTATGATCGCGCCCTGAGGAGCTCACCGCATGCGCATACTGCTCGTTGCTGCAGCGATCCTCTCGACTCTGTGCGCCGACGCCCTCGGACAGGCTTACCGCTGGGTGGATCGGGACGGTAGGGTCCACTACACGCAAACGCCCCCACCACCGGATGCAAGAAACGTACAGCGAAAGAGTTTTCGCGGTGGCGGCACTGATGTCTCCAATCTGCCTTACGCGACCCAGGTGGCGGCGAAGAACTTTCCCGTAACTCTCTACACCCTCCCGAATTGCGGATCCCCCTGCGACCAGGCTCGCGCGTTGCTCGTCAGGCGCGCGGTACCCTTTACGGAAGCAAGCGTCCTCACTCAAAAGGACGCCGATGAGGTGAAGAGGTTGTCCGGCAAAAACGATCTGCCGTTGCTGGTCGTCGGCACTCAAGTGCAAACCGGGTTTCACGAAGGCCTCCTAAACGGGCTGCTCGACTCAGCCGGTTATCCGTCTTCTGCGCCGCCTGCGCCGATCGAAACGCTGCGAAAGATGAATCCCTCGCCACCGGCGCAGTCCCAGCAGGGTGCGAGCACCGGTACGCCCCCCGCGGGTGATGTCACCACCAGATAGATCGGGGGCGTTGTCTGTTTCCAAGGAGCGCTTCAAATTCGCTCAAATCGCGGCACCTGAGTCAGGAGGAAAGGAACCATGGCTTTCAACAAGTCGCTGCGTCAAATCGCAGGTTCGGTTGCGATGGCTTGCCTCGCGACCGGCGCGCTGGCGCAGACCGCCTACCCGACCAAACCGGTGAAGATCGTCGTACCCTACTCCGCCGGGGGGCCGGCGGACATCTACGCGCGCTTTGTCGGCGACCGCCTGCAAAAGACTCTCGGACAACCCTTTGTAATCGAGAACCGGCCCGGGGCCGGTGCGATCATCGGCACCGACATGGTGGCGAAATCCTCCCCCGACGGATACACGCTCCTCATGATGTCGAACACACATACGGTAAACGAATCGCTGTTCACGAAGAAGCCCTACAGTCTGATGCGGGACCTCGCTCCGATCTCACCGATAAACTATTCCGACCTCCTTCTCGTGGTTCACCCCTCGGTGCCGGCGAACAACTTGAAGGAGCTCATCGCGCTCGCCAAATCGAAGCCGGGAGCTCTCAATTACGCTTCCTCCGGGCCGGGCACGCCCTATCACATGGCGGGCGAGCTGTTCAAGGCGATGGCAGGAATCGACGTCGTACACGTGCCGCACAAGGGGAGCGCTGAGGCGCGCACCAGCGTCCTCGCAGGCGACGTGCAGATGATGTTCGATGCAATTACGACCATGGCGTCGCTTGCCCAGGCGGGCAAGGTTCGCGCTGTCGCCACCTCTGGAAAGACCCGCTCCTCCATCACGCCGAGCGTGCCGACGCTGGACGAAGCCGGCCTGCCCGGCTACGACGCGGTGATCTGGCTGGGTGTGATGACCCCGACTGCGACCCC
>CAYQVE010000215.1:0-5480 GCA_964420785.1 uncultured Enterobacteriaceae bacterium
TGAGAGAGGATTCGTCAATTCCCGGTGGCTACGCGTTTTGACACGCTCTGGGCCGAACTGAGACCGACGATCTGACATCGTCTGCCCGATCATCTATGCCTCAGGCGATGCCTCCCACTCCTCCCCATCATCAAGGATCGGATGGGTATCACTCACCACAATCAGCGGCTTGCCACGATGGGCCAGCGCAAATCGCGATATCGCGCCGGCTTGCCCTTCCGGCATAGCTTGGCGGTTCGGACCTAGTGCCCCTACCCACACATACTGCCCGGATTCAATGCAGGCAAGGTAATAAGCCACACTCATGTTGTTCTCCTTTCATTTTTGCTTTGCCTGCACAAGCACTTTTCGAATCGCGCGAGCGAACCCCACCTCAAACACTGTCCGGCCGCGCTCGTTGACGATTTCGCCGTGGCTGCCTTCCCGCAGGCCGCGCGCTTCGAGGTAGTCGGCCGCAACCGCCTTCTGCAGGGCCTCGCGCTCCGAAGGCGTGAATTGTGCGGCCATAGCGAGCACGGTCACCGGTTGCGAGCCAGGTGCCGCCGCGACGGTCGCGCCGAGTGGGCGCCGGTCCACCGTCACTTGTGCATTGGCTTTCAGCACATTTAGCTGCGCCTTGAGCTTGTCACGTTCCGCGATGATGGACTGCATGATGGAGCGGATGGCCGGGTCCTCGATACGCATCAGATATACGTGGCTCGCCAGCGTCTTCGACGGCTTGGTCGCGGGTGGTCCAGAGTAGGCAGCCCAAGCTTCAATCAGGGCCTTGTAGTCGGCCGACTGGGCGTTGTAGAGGACACGCCCCTTCATGATGCCTTCGGCTTCTGCCAGGCGGCCGACGGTCGGTAGCGAGAAGTCGCGCGAACCTGCCGCATGTTGCCTGCGGCAGAGGTCATGCATTTTCGCCAGATTTGTACGCCGGTTCGAACGCCCGCCCTTGGCGAGCAGCGACTCGAGCACAGCGTCGGGGTGGATGTTCGTCGCGCCGTTCATGCTTTGTCTCTGGCGAGTGCCTGGCGCCTGGCTGGATACGCCGGGACGGGATTCGTCGTGGGCAGCAGCGCAGCAAGATCGATATCGAAGTGCCGGCTGAGACTCATGCCCGCGTCCATCAAGCGAATCACTTCCCGCTGGCCCAGTGCAGGATTCCCCGGGTTCATCTGCTGGGCGAGGCGGCGCATGAAGGCATTGCCGGCGAGCAGTTGCTCCTGTTCGCTTAGCAGCATGAACACTGGCTGCAGGTCATCGCGGTAGAGCACCGCATCGAGCAGCTGGCTGCGGCGGAACACCGCCTTGCCGGGCTCGAGGTCGGGGTAGACCTCGACGTTCTCGCAGACGCCGGCGAGCTGGAGCAACTCCGACTCCGTATCCTCAAACGCGACATGCACGTCGCCCACCGTGCCGGCGGCGACCAACTGGCTGCCATTGCCCTGGGCGGCTTCAAGCGCCGCCTTGCAGCGTTCGATGAGCCTCCAGCAGGCGACAAGGTCTTCGGCGCGGTCGCTGAAGCGCTTCATGGCGCTCTCCCACATCCGTTCGGCCTGCCGGTAGGCGTCCATCCGCGCGAACGGTTGGCTCGCGTCTTCCGCATCCGCTTTTTGCTTCTTCAGGTCCTGAAGTTCGTTTTCACGAGTGATGCAGGCATTGCGCGCCTCGTCGAAGTGATAGGCGAGCGTGTTGAAGTGGGCAGCCAGCGCCGGCAGGTAGTGCAGCTCGGTCACGAACCACCGGCAGCGTACGCAGTTGCGACTGCCGCCGGGAACCGGCCCGTACTTGAGAAGTGAGGGTGAACCAATTGGGGAACCGCCATTGTAGCAGCCGCCCACCGCGCCGTTGTCCTCGACCTCGCTGGTGTTGCCGCCGACGAGACACAGGCCGTGGTGCATCGGCATCCAGCCCGCCGGGTTGCGCGCGGCGGGATGCAGCGGTATGGCGGCGGCGAGGTTGGGTACGCTGTTGCAGATGGCCTTTTGCAGGAGTTCGGCGTGCTCGGTGTCGAGCAGGAAGTTCTGGATGCTCGCTTCCTTGTTCGCCTCCAGCCGCTCCGCCGCGCCGAGCAGCATGTCTCGGATATGCATTGCGCCGGGCTTGGTGTAGTACAAGGTCATCAGCAGGCGGCTGTGGCCGACGAGCTTTTGCAGTATGGGGAACGGTACCTGTCCTTCCAGAGCCAGCGCGGTGATGAGGGAGACGCGCAGGCTGTGCAAGGGGAAGAGAGTCGTGTGTCCAAGCTTCTGCTTTTCCGCCGAAGGCAGGAGGCGAATCGGTGCACCGTTACGATGAGTCTCGCCCCGGTCGGCGAGGCGCAGCTCCAACGCTTCTAGCAACCAGAACCAACCGCTATCCAACCTCCTGCGCGCGATAGGCAGATGGCGCTCGCCGTCTTGTGCCTCCGGGATCCTGAAGAGGAAGCAGGTGTCCGGGTAGCCCGCGAGTTGTATCTCACTCTTGGCGGGGATGTGTCGGCCGTCAAGTTCCTTCCAAGGCGTGCGCCGCGAGATGGGGTTGTACTTTTCCTGCCAGTTGCGCAGCTTTTCTAGCCAGTAAAAAACATCCTGGTACGCTGGTCCGCCGAAGGACCACGGCAACACGTAGCCCTTCTCGGGACCGGATCTGGTGATGTCGGCGGTCTTGTTGGTGTTGATGTAGAGCACGGTCGAGACGGCTTCGCCATCGGCGAGCGGGTCGCTACGGCGGAACACCCCCTGTTGCAGTGGCCTGCGCTCGCTGCCATGAGCGAGCCGGCTCGAATTCAAGGTCCAGTTCCCCGCCGCGTAGCGCCACGTATCGGCTTCTCCCGAGTCCAGCATGCGCACCTGAAGCGTGCGCAGCGGCAGGATGAGCTTGACGAGCAGGGCCACCCAGCGGACCGGGCTCCACATCTCTAGCACCTGCCCGCCGCGATAGTTCGGGCTTACTGTGCGGACCCGCCACACACAGTCCGGGTCGTTCCGGTCAATCTGCTCTTCGGTCACCTCGAACCAGTCTGGCGCGATACGCCCGCCCTTACCGATTTCGGCACCGATTGCGCTCTGCGCCCATTGCCAGTCACTGAAGTTCGGGCCTGCGGCGAGTATCTGCCGCAGCTCGTCGATGTAGCCGTAGGGCAGCGGCGAATGCACGCTCTCATCACGCTTCGGCTGGCCGTTTTGGGACAGCCGGGGCACGGGATTGCGGAAGGCGGGCGAGACCACCGGCTGGCCGTCGTCGCTCGGCGCACTGAATTCATGCAGCAGCACAAACTGCAGGAAGGCGTGCACGAGATTGTTGTACTTGAGGCCCTCCTGTGAATCCGGGCAGGCCACCGCGTAGAATCCGGGCAGGACGGTGGTGCGTGCCAGGAACACTGCCGGGTCGAGCGGCAGGCCGTGTCGGACAATGTAACGCTCGAAGAAAGCCACCAAGGCTTGGAGCCTTCTGCTGACACCATTGGTTTCGCCTTTCAACCACTTCACCGCCAGGGTGCGCCAGGCGGCGAGCTGCGGATACTCGCGCTCTACCCAGCCGAGGGTGACGTCCGTATCACGTCGGATTCTCTTCGCTTTGCCGGCTGGGGTCGCGGAAGGTTGGCGGGCCGTCGTTTTTTCCTTTTCGGCCATCAGGGTTCCTTAATTGTTGAGTTCGAGTTCAGACAGTAGCAGGCCGGACACGGACGGCGTCCCGGTATGCCGCTCCCGCAGCCGCTGTGCGGCCGCTTCGAGCTCGCACAGTGCTTCGCGGGTGTTGGCCTGGGTGTAGACCTCCTGACTCTCCAGCGAGGCGTGATGCATAAAGCGGCGGATGAGGGCCTTGTCGACGCCGGCGTTGCGTAGTCGCCGACCGTAGGCGTGGCGGTGGCCGTGCGGCGTCGTGCCCTGCGCCTTGCCCACCGTCAGCCCGATGCGCGAGCAGGCAGCGGCGTGCGCCTTGTTGTACTGGGTGAGCGTGTACATGCCGCCGACAGGCTCGCGGTTCAGGTTGATGAAGGCGAACGGGTGGTCGCGCTCAGCGCGCGCGACCTGTTCGAGGTATCTGTGCCAGAGGTGCAGGAACCACTCGCCATACTCGGGCAGGAACCAGTACGCCTGCTTGTAGTAAGGGCCGTCGTGGGTGCCACCCTTCCAGCCGGCGTGCCGACGGTCCATCAGTTCGGTGCGGGCCACTAGGCCGAACAGATGGCCTAGGTATTCGGCTCGGTTGCCTTTACGTGGGCGTCCTCGCTCGTCGCGCCAATCGGCAGGTGCCGCACCGTGGCTCGGGTGATGGATGAGGACCTTGGCTTGGCAGGGATTGGCAGGGTCCGGGAATACGTCTGGGATATAAAGGTGAAACGGTTCCGACTCGCGGAACCCGGCGCCGTGCAGCAACAAGGTGATGAGCATGCCGCGATAGTCGTAGCGCCCAGCCGCGCAGAATCCTTTGGCGAGCAGCTCCTCGAAGCGCTCCTCCGGGAAGGCCGGCGGTTCGCCCCTGTCGACCTTGGGCAGGCGTTGACCTCGCACGCGGTGCCCGGTCTCGGCGGGGAAGGCGTTCGCCGCCCAGGTGTGTCCAAGGAAGGCCTTGTTGCGTCGATGCTGGTACGCAGCCTCGTCGGCCTGTCGGTCGAATGCGCCACCCGAATAGCGGGGGTTCACCTTGGCCGCCTCGGGGCGCATTTCGCCAAGCCAATCGAAGAAATCCGAGAGATGGGTGATGATGTGCGAAGCATCCTGCGGAGAGCGTGGCGCCCAGCATAAGCCGCTGGGATCGAGCCCAGTCTCCCGGTCGAAGGTCCCGGTGTGGAGCCGCTGCGCGAAGTTCTGGAACAGGCGGTAAGTGTCTCGCCCGGCCGGGTTACTATGCAGGTATTCGAGGAACATCCGCACCGAGCGGGTCACCTTCCTCATCCACATCAGGCTGCGGTCGTGGCTCCGATGGAGGCAGTAATCGAGCAGCGGCTCCAGCACGCCAGCTGGCGTCAGGAGCACCGGAAGCTCGGTACTCGCGCCTGTGGCGTCGGTGTAGACCTTGGCTTTGACGGTCACAAACATCGGCAATCGCTCTTTTAAACGCCCAGCCGCCGCAGTAACGCAACGGCCCCACGGAAATCGACGCGGTGCGTGTACATGATCAAGTCCACTGCGCCCCCGCCACCCCGTTCAGCACGGGTGTCGTAAAACTTTGGTCCGTCGGCGATGAACTCGTACTCCCGACCGCCGATACTCGCATGCCAACGCTCCGTGCTGTTTCCCTTGATCGGAACAAACGTGGAGTCGCGCTTGGCATGGACGGCCAGGCGTGAAATCAATAGCGCGGCGGGCAAGGCTCGCCAACGAACCAACTCCGTTTCATCAACCCTTGACACTTCGCCACCTCCGCCCCAGCTACTCGGCTTTCAAAGAAAGCCTGCTACTCGAAACCGTCGGGCATCATACATAAGACTGTGATTCACGTACATACGATGAACAAATTCGGTATAGCTTCGCAAACCAAAAGCTAAAAAAACACCCCTCAATGAGGGG
>CAYQVE010000216.1:0-5474 GCA_964420785.1 uncultured Enterobacteriaceae bacterium
TCCTTGTGCGCATCGAAGAACGGCGCCGACAGGAGGCTCTGGTAGAGGATAAGCGACAGCGGCGAGAACACCGCCATCGCCGTGACGAGGATCGTCAATGCGCGCGGCGAGAGCAGCCCGAGCACGCCTGCGCGCACCTCGGGCGATGCGTGACCCTCCGCCGTCCGGGGCATTACTTGCCGGCCCCCGAAGCGAGCGCTGCTTTCCATTGACGGAGGAATTCGAGGCGCTTCGTCGAATCAAGGTACTCGGTGATCTCGGAGGCGACCGGAATAGGTTTCACGTTGGACCCGAGTTGCCGGTTGAGCTTCGCCGCGGTGTATTCCGCTTCGACATCATCGCGAACCGAGAAGAGCTCCACGTCACTTCCGATGAGCTTCTGGCCGCGCTGCGACAGGATGTAATCGACCCAGAGCTTTGCGGCGTTAGGGGCCTAATCACGCCGGCCGGGCAGGGGAAGGGCGGGGGGGACCGGGGGTGAGTCCTTTGGAACCACCGGGCCCAGGTTCGGGTCCTCCTTGGCCCGCACCATCGCGTACGAGCCGATGATGTTGTAGCCGAGCAGGTGCTCGCCGGAGGAAACCTTCTCGAGCATGTTGCCGGTGCTGGAGTACACCTTGTAGCTGGTGGCCCCGAACGCCTTCTCGAGGTCCTTCATGCCCGGGAAGAGCTTCGTGTCCTGCACCACGAACATGAAGCCGACGCCACTCTTCTCGATGTCGTAGGTGGTGACCTTGCCCTTGTACTTGTCGCGCTTGGCGTTGATCACCTTCGCGAAGGAAGCGTGATCCTGCGGAACTTCGCCACCCGTCACCAGGCGCTTGTTATAGACGAAGACCGCCGGTTCGTAGGTCGTGCCGTAAGCTTGATTCTTGTACACCGACCACGCTGGCAGCTTGGGCGCTTCGGGGGACTTGTACGAGAGCGCCTTGCCGTCGTCGACGAGCTTCACTTGCAGATCCATCGCCGAGCTCCACATCACATCCGCAGAGCCCTGGCCGGACGCCGATTCCGCGATGAAGCGGTTGTAGAGCTCGGTCGAGTTCATGTCGTTGTATTCGACCTTGATCTCGGGATAGAGGGCGCTGAAATCCCTGACGAGCGGCTGCGCGGCCTTGGTATCCAGCGCGCTGTATACGATAACCTTGCCCTCCTTCTTCGCGGCTGCGATGGTCTGGGCGTAATCCGCGGGATACCCGGCGGGCACTTGCGCCATCGCACCGAGCGATAGCGTGGCCGTGGCGATCAGTGCGGCTCTCAACATGGCTTGCATGTTCATCTCCTGTGTCGGAACAGACAGTTCCCTAGGTCACAAAGCGGCATTGCGAGGCGGGCGTGCGTGTGTCCATGCTGCGGCCGCGGTTCATGTGGTCGTCGATCTCCGCGGCGCAACCTAGCATGCGTGGATAGAGGAAGACCGTGAACGCGGCAGTCTCCAGCGCCCGCGCGGGATACTTGCCGGCGGCGAACGGCTTCCAAAGCATCTTGAGCAGCAGCGCCGCGATGACCGCGTCGATGTTCACGCAATAGACGTTGCGCGAAACCCCCGAGTCGAAGAGCGCCTTCACCAGTGCGCGGTAGAACTCGTGGAACGCGTTGTGCTCACCGCGCTTCGCTAGGAGCTCGCGGATGAAGACCTCGCGAGGATCGAAGTTCACCGGCTTGTCCTTGAAGACTGGATGGTTCACACCTGGAATCTTCTGCGTCTCGCCTCCCGCGGACTTCCGGGTCGATTTGTAGCGCGCGTATTCCTCGACGAACCGGAGCGCGAGCGCGTCTAGGTCGATACCGTGTGCCGGATCGGTGGGATCAGCGAGCTTCGTGCCGCGAAAGCGCTCGATCAGGAAGGCGATGCCCTCGTAGCCATTACCCCCGTGCGTGTATCCCGAGTGCGTGAGGAAACCAGTGATGCACTTGTTGAGCTGCACGCGCTCCGGGCTGTCGGGGCCGTCGGCGGAGACCGCGCCCTTCGCGCCCTGTGCGGAGATAGCACCCGGGCCGTTGGTGAGGAGCAGGCCGACGAGCGTCTGGAACGCGAAGAGATCGTCGGGCTGCGGCTCGAATCCGAGGATCGCCACGAAAGCAACCTCGCCCAACGAGCGGTTTTCGAGGATCTCCTTCAGCGCCATGCCGCAGAAGCGATCCTTCTCATGCAGCGGCGCGGCGACCGAGGCGCCGATGAGCGCGCCGAAAATCCGGAGCCACCACGGCAGGCTCTCTGCCGTCAGCCGGGAAATCCGTTTGCGCATGAGTGGGCCCCACGCGAGCGTGCAGGCGATGGCGGCGAGGACCGCGTCGGCGGTCGGGTACTCGCCAAGGCTCTCCACATAGCGCACGAAAACCGATCGGGCGCCACGCTTCTTCAGGCCCGTGAGCATCGCGCGCGCCTTTGCGTCCGGCGCCTTCGCCCTGTACAGCCCTATCTCGCGCGGCTTGATCGCGCTCGCATCGAAAGTCTCATCGAGCGCATGCCTCAATCCCGCCGCGGCGAAAAGGTCGATCAATTCCGCGGCCGCCTTGCGCGCGGCCTCCTGGCGCTTCGGGCCGATGATGCTCGCGGCCGCAGCGAGCACGCTGTTGGGCGAATTGCCTGCCTCTCGCGCAGCCTGCGCCGCGACGAGCGCCGGATCCCCATCGAGGTTCAGCTCCGCGCCGATCGCTACGTTGACGAGGCGCCGGTCGTTTTCGCCGCCCGGCTCGTGCAGCAACGCGAGGGACACGTTGGCCTCGAGCGGATACTGCGCGGCCTCGAGCATGGAGACGCCGTGGAGGCTCGTCACCTGCGTCTTCGGATCCATCTGCGAGGCGCCCGAGGCGTCCTTGAGCGACTCGCGAGGGAACACGGCACCGATCTGCTCCTCGAGGGCAGCGATCTGCTGGCCATAGGGTGCGATCGCATCGACGACGGGAAGGTCCAGCTCCGGGGGAATCGCGAACCCTGCGCTGGATCCGAACCAGGGCTTGAGTTCCGTGCTGCCTTCGGGTGCGAAGTCGGGGCGCACACCGTTTTCGCGCATTACCGCAGTGAGCGCCGCGGGGATGAAGGCGATGTTGGTAACGACCGCGCCGCGGGAAGAGCACACCGGCCGCTCCGGCGTGAAGAGAGCATCCACGCCGACCTTTTCCATGAACCAGCGCTCTTTTGCTGCCGCATCGTCCGCGCCACCGGCCATCGCGCCCGCATGTCCGACGGCGCGCGTGAGCTTGCTCTTCCAGCGGCCTACTACGCAGGCCACGATCGGCTTGGTGAACTCGGCGTCGAATTCGTAGTAGCCGCCTGGCTCGGAATAGAGGACCGCCGCCTTGCTGCGCGAATCGTTGGCGAGGGCGAAGGCGAATTCCGGCGCGGCGTAGTGTATGTAGACGTCTTTGCCGCTCGAGACGAGCGTTGTGGTTCCCCAGCCCGCCAGGCGCAGGTATTGGGCGATGGTGGTGGTGAACCCACCCGAGTTGGAGAGGATCGCGATCGAGCCCTTCTTGAGCGTCTCGCCCGGACTATCGCCTCCCAGCCCGCCGCCGATGCGCACCTCGTTCCAGGCGTCGGCGACCCCCAGGGAATTGGCGCCGAAGATGTCGATGCCGTTCTGTTGGCCCATGGCGCGAATCTCGCGCGCGTCATGGACCGCAATCTTCTCGGTGATGATGAAGATCTTCGAGAGATGGGGATTCACGCGGATCAGCTCGGCGACGCCGTCGCGCGCGGCGGAAGGCGGGAGGTATACGACTCCGCAGTTAAACCGATGACCCTCGGCGAACCCCTCGAGCACGTTGTTGTAGACCGGCACGCTGCCGACCAAAGTTTCGAGGACCTGCCCGCGGCGTCCGGGCGAAGTTCCGAAGACTACGTTGCCTCCGGACCAAGCATGGCCGACCGGCGTTACATCGCTCGATTCGCCGCCGAGGATGTTGAGCACGCAGACCCTGTCCTCGCGCGTCGCGATCTGCGCGAGGGACGAAATGCCCACGTAATACTTGAATGCTCCAAATCCCTTCTTGTACATGGGCCCTCCTACTTCTTGAGGCCCGCGGCGATGCGCTCGCGGCCGCCGGCCTTCATCCAGGCATTTACCTTGCGCGCGTAATCCACCACCTCGCTCATGGCGGAATCGAAGCCGAACAGGCGATAAGGCAAGCCCAGCGCTTCGCACGTGTCACGCAGCGCGCCCATGCCGCGTACGAGATTGGGGCCGCCCCGGCCGGCCACGACGTAGAGCGGAGAGGCGCCGCGCCGCCCGAAATGCTCGCGCAGCGCATCGGCTATCGCGCGGAACGTCTCGTAGATGTCGGTGTTGTTGGATTTTCCTCCGATGATGAAGAGCACATTCGCCTGCTTAAGCCAATGCTTGAAGCAGATCGAGGCTACCCGCTTCATCTTTTCGTACGGGGGATTCCCGCCGAAGTCGGACGAGATGATGGCCTCGTCGCCGAGCATCTCGGTGACCAGGGAATTAGCGCCGCCGCCGAAGGTGGGCGCGAGGATGGTGCCGTTCTCGTTGATGACGTAAACGTCGCTCTGCCCCTGGTGGGTGCGAAGCTGGTTGATCTCCTGCTCGAAGTCGGAGAAGTCGGCGGCAAAAAGGTGCGACGGAAGGTTAAGCCGTTGCCAGCGGGGATCGTCGCGGTCGAATCCGCACTTGAAATCGCAGGCGACCGGAATCAGGCGCCCCTTCTTGTCCTCCTGCATGCGAATCGGATTGAGCTCGAGCGTCGTCATGCCGAAGTCGTGGAACAGCTCCCAGAGCCGGGGCAGGTTCTGCACTAGCGGGGAGAAGATCTGCTTGGGGGCATTCAGGTTCGAAAGCGCGTTGGCGACGACGAAGGCTTTGAGTCCCGTGAGGGAATCGAACGGCACCTGCGCCACCTGGCTCTTGTCCACCTCTTCGATGTCCATCCCGCCGGCATGCGTGAGCGTCATGGTCGGCGCGCGAAAATGCGTCGAATCGGTGATGGAGAAATACACTTCGTGCTCCGCGGGCACGGCGCCCTCGAACGTGACGCCGTTCGCCTTGGCGCGCAGATGGCCCACGCGATGCTCGACAAAGTAGAGCCGCTCCTTTTCCTTGAGCGCGGTCTTGAGGTCGGAGGCACGGCCGAGCAGTCCCGCCTTGCCTTTCTTGCCCACGCCGCCCTTGAAGACCGGCTTCACGAAGATCGATCCATGGCGGTCGATGAGCGCCTTGATCTCCTCCTCGCTTGCATCGGGCCCGAGCACCTCGGAGGTCGGGAAGCCGACGAACCGCAGCATTCGCGAGCCGTGCAGCATGCCGGTGACTTCCACGGTTTCCCCTATTTCGGAGCGAAGGTGAGGACCGTGAACGTGTCCGCGAAGTAGTGGTTCGGATAGAACGGCGCCACCGCCTTGTTGATCTTCTTTGACGGATCCGCGGTGCCCGCGGCCGTTACATGTTAGACCTTCTGCGTCTTCGGTTCGAGGGCCATTGTTCCCGCGTAGGGGCGCGGTGTCGTCGTCTCCC
>CAYQVE010000217.1:0-5444 GCA_964420785.1 uncultured Enterobacteriaceae bacterium
TGAGCTGCCGACGTGCGCTGCGCGCCGGTCCCGCCTAGCTACTCATGAGCGAGGAAACTTGCATGCCCATCCGGATCGCGGGCGACCAAACCGGATTGCCAGCCGAGCAGGCCGTCGCGAAGCTCCGTCGGACCGGACGACACGAGATCAACGTGCTCCGCGCGCAGCCGCTTGGCGAGCAGCATCGGGTCTGCGACTCGCAGATTGATCTGCCAGTACCATAGATCGTTAGCCTGCGTATCCGCCGGAAGGGGTCGGCCGGTGCGCGGAGCGAGATATTCGAGAAACTCGACGCCCGGACCCTGGGCTGCCCGCAGAGAGGTGATGCGCAGGTGGGCGCCAAACACATTGTTCAGGTGCTCCTGCTCGGTGCCGTAATTGTCGCTCGTTCCAGCGATTCGCAGGCCGAGCATGTCGCGAAAGAAATGCAGGCTCGCGTCGGTGTTGGACACGACGATCGCGGTGTGATCGATACCAAGGAACAGCCGCCCGTCGCGAGCGTGCCACTTCGCTGCGCCCTTGCCCGGCGGGAAGGCCAGCACTTCCAGGTTGTGCTCGTCCGGATCGCGGAAGTAGAAGGCCTGGATGCCACCGGCGTCCGGGTTCCAGTCCGGCAGGCGCTGCGGGCCGCTCGAAGCGTGCTCCACGCCAAAACTGCGCAGCCGCGCATAGGCCGCGTTCATGTCGCTCACGATGATGGCAATGTGCTGGAACCACCGGTCATTGCTGCGCGAGTCGACTGGGATAGGTCGTCCGCGAGGCGCGAGGAACTGCAGCAGCTCGAGCTGCTCCTCTCCCAACCGCAGCCGCACGGCGCGGACCCTGAGGCCGAACACGCCGAACAGGTGCTCGTACTGTTCGCCCGCTACTTCGCGGTCCGCCACCTTGTCAAAAGTCAGAACGCGCGTGTAGAAATCCACCGCGCGGTCCATGTCGCTCACCGTCACCGCGACTGAATCCACGGCTGTGACCGGCGTCGTGTCCGCACGTGTTTCGGGACTCGCGACCACTGCGATTCCGAGCAGCGCCATGCGCGCCAGCCGCGCGGCCTTCGCGAGCAGCGTCCACCCTGCGGCATGCACCCTGCCTGCCAGCTGGCGGAGCCGTCCTTCATTGCGCATGAGCCACTTCCTCTGAGGCGCGACGCACGGATGAGTGTTCGCCCTGAAACTCCCGGCTGGCCAGGTCCCCGACGCGCAGGGCCCACGCGTAGATGCTGAGCGACGGATTCACGCGGCTCGAGCGCGGCAAGACGCTGCCATCGACCACGTAGAGACCGTTCATCCCGTGCACTCGGCCGCTTGCATCGACCACGGAATCCGTGGCGTCCCGCCCGCAGATCAGCGAGCCGCAGGCGTGCGCCGTGCCGCTGAGTCCGATTCGACGCGTCAGGCCCACGAGCCCTGCGCGAACGAGCGCGCGCTGGAACGCGCGCGTGAAAGCCCGGTGCTCGCGCGAGGCATCGGCGACACGGGTTTCGTCGTAATCCAGGACTGGAGGAGTTGAACGCTGTGGATCCTCGATGACGCAGTTACGTGCGTCAGAGCCATCCTCCGTCTGCAGAAAGAACCCGTAGGCGCGCCGGCCGATCTGGCGGCGGAGAACCCCGGGCACGAATTTCGGAACGAGGCTCGCGATCAGCTCGGAGTCGAAGCCAAGCGGCTGCACGCTCGAATGCGGGAAGCACTCGTTAGTGAGCACCACGGTCTTGCGGATGAGATCGGATACCGAGCGCGATGACACCGCTACCATCGCGGTGAGCAGATGGAGCTTGAGATAGCGCCCGACGAGACGGGCGGCCGGCAGCTTCGTGGACTGTCCGCTGGAGGCGAGGTAGCGTGACAGGATCCGTGGCGAATGCAGTGCGCCCGCGGCGAGGAATACACGTCGTGCGCGCAATTCGCGGCCGTCGGCCAGGCGCACCCCGGCGATGGTGGCGGACGAGGCCGGCGAACCCAGCAGGGTCTGCGCCTCCGCGCCTACCATCAGCGTGAAGTTCGGCTGCGCGCGCAGAAGCGACAGGATCGACGTCTCGGCTTCGTTCTTGAGATTGCGCACCGATGCAAATCCGTCAAAGTGAGCGGCCTCGGTGCGGTGCACGGTGATTTCCGCGGCGAGCCCCATCGGCATGGCCTCGGCCCGCCATGAGGAGCCCGCCGCTGCCACGCGGTTCAGAATCCGCGTGAGGTCCGGTTCGCACTCGAAGGTGCGTACTCCCAGCAGTCGCTCGGCCTCTTGGTAATAGGGCGTGAGATCGCGCAGGGTCAGCGGCCAGCCCACACAAGCGTGCGCCGGATCGGGAAGAAATTCCCGCTCGCTGAAGCGCAGCAGCGCCGCTCCGTACCACTTCGTCTTGCCGCCGACATTGAAGTGCTCCTCGGGTGCGAAGGGATGACCACGACCGTCCAGCCAGGTCTCGCGGCTGAAGAAGGCTCCCTGCCGCACCACGCGACCGACGTCGAGCGTACTGCCATCGGTCGGCAGATGGTCGCCCTTCTCGATGAGCGCTACCCGCAGCCCGCCGAGCACCAGGCGATAGGCAGCGGCGGCACCTCCCGCACCGGAGCCGATGACGACGGCGTCGTATTGATCGGGACTCATGGCTCACTCTCCGGGACACCTTGGACGCCCCCGGTCCGTGTTTCGAAACGCGCGGGCTGGTAGCCGCAGTGAATGCAGCGTGCGTCGGCGGGATGTAGCAGCTTCGCGCACGCCAGCCGTTGCGCTCCGCGCACTGCGAGGAACAGCTGGGCGCCGCCGAGCATGCCGAGCACCGGCGCGGTGAGATAAATCCACAAATTCTCCCAGAGCATGCCGGGAGCCGCGGAGGCGATGGTGCGCGCAGGGTTCATGCTCATGCCCGACAGCGGCGATTCGAAGCTGATGTAGAGCGCGACCAGTGAGCCGGCCGCAAGTCCGGTGAAACGCGCCAGTCGCGCAGTACCGGACAGCGTCAGGATCACGAACATCAGCGCGCCCGAAATCGCCAATTCTGCGATGAAAGCGATCCACGGGCCTCGAGACCCCGGCATCGTCGCGGCGTAGCTCACCGGAGCGTCGGTGAACGCCGATCCAAGAGCAGCTGCAACCACGAGCACACCGAGAATGCCACCCACGCTCTGCGCGGCGATGAAGAAGATGGCATCGAGGGCGCGAATCTTGCCAAGCCGCAGAAAGGTCAGCGTGACCGCCGGATTCATGTGCGCGCCGGAGCGCTTGCCCCAGGGCGAATGGATGAGCGCGATGGCCGTCAGCCCCATCGCCGCGCCGCCGAGAACATTGCGGAGCATCGGGTCGGGGACCAGCTGGTGCACAGGTGACCCGGGAAATCCGAGCAGCGTGGCGACCAGCCCAGCCGAGATCATGAACGTGCCGAGCGCCCACGCCTCGATCAGGTATTCGGGCCAATGCTCCTGCAAGGCTTGACGGGCGTTCACCCTCAACCACCCGTCTCGAAGCCTGGGTAGAGCGTCATGCCGCCGTCCACGAACAGACTGATGCCGTGCACGTAGTCGGCGTAATCGGACGCCAGCCACACCGCCGCCCGCCCTATCTCCTCCGCCTCGCCGATGCGCTTGTACGGAATCAGCTTCATCAGCGCGCTGTAGGCGGCGGGCGTATCCCAGGCCTCCATGTTGATCGGAGTGCGGATCGCTCCCGGGCAGATCGAGTTGACGCGAATCCGGTACGGCGCGACCTCCTGGGCAAGGCTCTTCATCATCAACATCACACCGCCCTTGGACGCCGCATAGTTCACGTGACCCGCCCACGGAATCACTTCGTGAACCGAGCTGACACACAGAATCTTGCCGGCCGAGCAGGAAACCTCCGGCCGCACGCCCCGCCGCATGAACTCGCGCACGGCTTCGCGCGCGCACAGGAACTGCCCGGTCAGGTTGACCGCCAGCACCTTGTTCCACTGAGCGAGCGTAAGCTCATGGAACGGCGCATCCTGCTGCAGTCCGGCGTTGTTGACCAGGATGTCGATCGTGCCGAACTCCGCGATCATGGTGCGGAACATTTCACTGACTTCAGCCTCGTCCGAGACGTCCGCACGGATGGCGGTGGCCCTGGAGCCTCTAGTGCGGATTTCATCGGCAAGGGCCTGCGCCTTGTCCTCGCCGGCGACGTAGTTGATCACGACGTCCGCACCGGCATCCCCGAGAGACAGTGCAATGGCCCGCCCAATCCCGGAGCTCGCGCCGGTAACCAGGGCCTTCTGACCGAGCAGCAGCTTCTGCGGAGGCACGCGGGGCATGACGGGTTCGGGCAGATGAGCGTAGCGGACGGGAGAGCCCATAATTCAGTCCTCACCGAGTTGTGGAGCGAAGGTGTGGCGCGCGCACGGGCCGACGCCGGGGGGAAGCTGGATGCCGTGTCGCCGGCTCGGCTGCTTCGTCGATCTGCGCGGGTCGCCGCTTCGGTTTCCTGTCGATGGGTTCCACAACGGTATGCGCGTAGCGCGGCATCAGCAGCTTGGCAATGAGCCCGGTCCAACCGGTTTGATGCGAGGCGCCAACGCCGCGCCCCGTGTCACCGTGGAAGTACTCGTAGAACAGCACGTGGTCGCTGAAGTGCGGATCCGTTTGCATCCTCGGATGATGTCCATAAACCGGCCGCAGGCCGTTTTCATCCGTCAGGAAGATCCTCGTCAAGCGGCACGCAAGCTCGTTGGCGGCGTCGTTGATGGTGACGAACTGGCCGGAGCCGGTCGGACACTCGATGCGGAAGTCATCGCCGTAGTAGTGATGGAACTTCTGCAGCGACTCGATGAGGAGGAAATTGACGGGCATCCAGATGGGGCCGCGCCAGTTCGAGTTGCCGCCGAACAGACCGCTGTCGGATTCGGCTGGCCGATAAGCAACCGACAGGTCCATACCGTTATGCCGGTATACGTACGGGGCGCGCTCATGGACGCGGGAGACAGCGCGCACCCCGTATGGAGACAGAAACTCGGTCTCGTCCAGCATGCGTTTCAACAGCCGCTTCATACGATGGCCGCGCAGCAGTGACAGCAACCGACGATGGTCGCTCCCCTCCTCGCTCCAGTGCGAGACGAGGGCCGCGAGGTCGGGCCGGTAGTTGAGGAACCACTTGAGCCGGAGCTTGAAGCACGGCACCTTGTCGAGCAGCTCGGGCTCCAGGATCTCCACCGCAAACAGTGGAATGAGGCCGACCATCGAGCGAACCTTGAGCGGCTGCATCGTCCCGTCAGGCAGATGCAGAACGTCGTAGAAGAATTTGTCGTAATCATCCCACAGCCCGACGCCGCCTTCCTCGCCGCCGATGTGATTCATGGCCTCGGCGATGTGCAGAAAGTGCTCGAAGAACTTAGTGGCGATGTCCTCGTAGACATGGTTGTACTGGGCGAGCTCGAGCGCGATGCGCATCAGGTTGAGCGCGTACATCGCCATCCAGCTCGTGCCGTCGGCCTGGTCGATGTG
>CAYQVE010000218.1:0-5015 GCA_964420785.1 uncultured Enterobacteriaceae bacterium
CCCCCAGGGGGCGAGGTCGTAGGAGGGCGGGGCGGCGTGGGGGGGGCGGGCCCGCCGCGCGTGTCCGAGGCCGTTGGCGCGAGCCACCGCGGGCGGGATCACGAACCAGCCGAGTGGAGCGCCCTTTCGCTTCACCTGCTCGGCGGTGAAGTTGTAGACCGTGAGCGCGAGCGGCACCTCGCCAGAAGCGACGAGGTTGGTGAGAAGAGTGTGACCCTTGCGCACCGAAACGCCGTTCGTCGCGACGATGCGGCGAAAGAGCTTCAGTCCCTCGTCCTCGCCAAGAGCCTGCAGCACGACGGCGAACCAGTCTTCGTCCGATGCTTCGACACCGAGCTTGCCCTTCCAGCGCGCATGAGCAAGATCGGCGTAGCTCTTCGGCAGCTCTTCCCCGCGAATCAGCTTTGTGTTGTACGCCTGCACGAACACGTTGAGACGCGAGCCGGCCCACTCACGGTGCGCGGGCAGCGCGGCAGGAATCAGCGACGCCTGAACCGGGGAGCGGATCGCCTGCAGCAGGCCCTCGCGATGGAGGGAGTCCAGAGGGTGCGTGTGGGTCTCCCCGAGATCGCCGTCGTTGCGGGCCGCGCGCGCTTCGGTCAACACGCGCTGGGGGACATTCTCGGAGGACGCGCGCCAGACCCGAATGGCAATGCCGTACTTGGCCTCGAACGCCGCATTCACGGCGGACACGTCGTCGACGGTCATCGAGGTGTACATCGCGAGCACGTTGCCTTCGGCTCGCGCGCCATCGCGCAAACGTTGCTGGCGATCGGCGCCCTGGTATTGCGCGATGTCCGCCACCCCTTGTGCGGACGCGCCCAAGGCCGCCCCGGCCGCGGCGGCGAGGAACGCCCGCCGCTTCAAGCCGCTGCGTCCTGCGTGTCGCGCTCGCGTTCCGCGATGGCGGCGGCGAAGGAGGCGTCACGAGGCGTCACCATCGATACCGCCCGCACCCGCTGCGATTGCGGATCGAGTCCGGGCGGATCGCGCCCCTCGGCATTGGCGCGCACCGCATCGAGCAAGCGCCTGCGCGTCATGATGATGCCGTTGTCGCTGCCCACGAGGTTCTCGCCCGGTCGATTGGCGACGGTGCCCATGCTCTCCTGGATCGCCGCGTCCTGCAGTCCCACGCGCATCACGCCGGAGTACGTCTTGCGCGCTTTCTGCGCCTTGCGGTCGATCAGGTAGTCGTTGCCCTTGTTCGCGACAGGAATGAAGGTGCCGGGAATGAGGGGCACGTGAATTCCGCAACCGGCGGCGACCGCTTCGTGCTCAAGCTCCGTCAGCTCGCGGCGCGGGTGGTAGTCGATGCTGTAGACCCAGACATTCTCGTCGTCGAGCGGAACCCACGCGTGGCCGCCGAACGGATTGTCTCCATAGGGCGGAAAGAGGTTGAAGCACGGCATGAGGAATTGCGTGACGCGCCAGAAGTAGCGATCGCCGCCGACCTTGCGCCGCGTCGAGATGTGAAGCCCGGCCGGGGAGACACTGGGCAGGAAGTCCGGCCGCGGATCGCCTTTCATCATCGCCGCGCTCTCCGCATCGCGCTTGAGCAGCGGATCGTCGCCGACCGAGTAGCGATGAAGGAACGTGGAATGGATCGAGTCGAGGCCGCCCTCCATCGCCTGCAGGTAATTGCACTCCTGGATGCGCTTGCTCACGTGACAGCTCGCCGGAGACAGCCGCGTCCACTCGTACGCAGGCGGCGGGGGCTTGCGCTCAGGCAGCCCCATATAGGTCCAGATCACGCCGCCCATTTCGACGCAGGGATAGGCGGCGAGCCGAATGCGCTTGCAGAATCCGCTCTCCACGGGCTCCGAGGGCACATCTGTGCATTGACCGGTGACGTCGTACTTCCAGCCGTGATAGGGGCAACGGATGCCGTTCTCCTCGTTGCGTCCAAACCAGAGGCTCGCCCCACGATGCGCGCAGAACTCGTCGATCAACCCGATGCGGCCCTGCGTATCGCGAAAGGCGACGAGCCGCTCCGAGAGCAGCGTCACGCGCACCGGAGGGCAATCGGGCGCAGGTAGCTCGGAGGCGAGCAGCGCCGGCAGCCAGTAGCGGCGAAATAGCGCGCCCATGGCGGTGCCCGGACCGGCCCGGATGAGGAGCTCGTTTTCTTGTGCGGAAATCATCCGCGTGCGCGATGCGCCCTGATCTGCTGCTTGGTCATTTGTGGCAGATCGCCTGTGATGGTGTCCCAGGGAGCTTTGAGCTCGACATAGATGTGTTTGTCCGGCCTTACGTTGGGATCATCATCCAGCGCTCCAGCCGGAACGTACCATGATCCTGCGCGCGTTTCGTTCGGTACCGGGCATCCGCAATTGCTGCAGAAAGACTGGCGATATGCGGGCGGCGCCTCGATGATCGGCGCTTCAAATGTCTTGATCAATTCCTTTCCATCGACGAGACGGAAATCCTTGGCGTCGACCTTCAGACCGGCAACATAAGCGGAGCCACTGACCTTGCGGCACCTGTTGCAGTGGCACAGCTCAAATGGCCCGGCCGCACGCGTGATCTCGAATCTGACACCACCGCATAGACAGCTGCCTCGGATCATGTGAGATCTCCACTATCCATCAAGTGACGTCCAGCAGTTTCGTTAAACGGCCGACCACAACCGCCATTAGGCAGCACGAAGAGCGTCCTTGATCTCGGAATTGGTCATCGGTGTTCCAATCGATTGAGCCAGATACCTCATGGACTCTCGATGATATTCACCGTCGTACGAGGAAATTGTGTCAATAGCGAGGATTACCCGATAGTCACGTTGGTAGGCATCCACGGCAGTGGTCCGGACGCACGCGTGTGTATTGATACCGCCAATTACGACATGGGTCGGCTTCAGCGAACTCAATAACGTGTCTAATTGCGTCTCAAAGAATGCGCTATATCGGCGCTTAACAACTTCGTGATCCGTAGGCTCGCGACCGATTTCCCGAATGACCTTGCAGCCATCCGTCCCTCGGATGGTAATGCGAGTGCCAGAGTCACGCATTGAGAGAAACGCGTCGCTGAGGTCCGGCTCGAACTCTTGGCGCACCCAAATGACGGGACACGCGCGCTCGCGTGAATACCGAGCCAGGTCATTCACCGCATCGGCAAGGGACGCGCGCCTCTCCGCGAGGCGCGCGCTCGCGAGGAAGTCCTCGAGCAGATCTACGAAGATGAACGCCGGTCGCATCGCGACTGTCCGTTGGGCATCAATGCCTCACTTCACCAACGGCTTGAATCACCTGAAATGGCTGCCTCCATTCGACGGCATTGGTCTTGGACAGGCCGGCCGCAATGATCAAGCCTTTCCACAGCGCCCAAGCGCGCGCTCGGATCCAAGTCTTCGAGTCCATAGCATTGTGCGCGACAAAAGCATTGCGGCTCTCTCCAGAAAAGAGTGTCCAAGCTATCGACAAGTCGCACGCCGGATCGCCAACGGCCATACATCCAAAATCTACTACGCCGGTCAACCGATTCAGTCGAGTAAGGAGATTCCCGGGACTAATGTCACCATGCACCCAAACCGCAGAGCCGTTCCACGCGCTTTCGAGAGCCTCATCCCAAAGCGCTGTCGCGCCCGCTGTATCGATCTGGTCCCCCAGAATCAAAATAGAGCGCCGGACTTCCGGATCGTAAACCCCGAGTGAACCGCCACGAAAGAAGTTGTCCCCTCCTGGCCGGGGGGCTCCAGCAGGGTCGGCTGAGCGCAAGGCGACGAGAAACCGAGCCAGATCCGCGGCCAGGGCCGCAAGATTCGAACCGGGTCCGGTGGAAGCGGGCTCGCCGTCGATCCACGAATAAACGGACCACTGCCAAGGATAGTCGGCCACTGGTTCTCCCAAAGCCAATGGTTTGGGAATTGAGAAGGGCAGCGCAGGTGCGAGTATTGGCAACCACCGTTGCTCTTTCGGGACTTGCGCTGCGTATTCGCGCGCGGTGGGCAACCGAACGACCATATCTACGCCGAGACGAAATGTTCGGTTATCCCATCCGCCGGGCTCGACCGACTGTAATGGGAGACTGGACCACTGAGGAAACTGCCGATCAATCATTCGACGCACCAAACTCGCGTCGATTGGCGTGTTGAGCATCACTGCCAACCTGTAACCGTGAATAGAATTGTTTGCCCAAGGAGAGCAGCGAACGCGCATCCAAATGTCAGCCAGTTCAGTCGTTCCCGAGGCTGTCGAACGAGTGTCGCGCCCGCAATCCCCGTTGCCACGATTGGAGCCAGCAAGGCAACGACCAGCGCGACAAGCATCACCGGACCGATACCGGGAATGATCCGAATATCAAGCGACGAGAAGCGGATCGACAGAAACAACACCCAGATCGCCGCCCAAATCGCAAGACAGTAGATTGCTGCGGTTCGCAACGACGTCTTGGCCATGTTGGTCGATTCATTTCTCGAGCAGCGTTGCGATCACGAGGACAATGATCGCGACCACGATTGCCGCCATGCGAAGCGGCGTCAACTCCTGGGGAGGCTCCCGATCCTTCCGACGGCGCATCACAGTCAACACGTACGCGAGGGCCCCGCTGAGAGGAATAGCCCACCACCAGTTTTCCGCGAGCCACCGCATGGACGTCATGAGCTCAGCGCTTCAACGCGGCGATCACGTCCTGCAGCAGGTCGGGCTTCTCGCGCACGAGCTCGCGTATGCCGTGGCCGCTGCCGTTGAGCACGATCGCCTGCTTCGGTTCGGTCGACATCTCGAGGGCCTTCGGTTGCCAGCGCGCGATGGCGTCGTGCTTGTTGAAGACGAGAGCTTCTTCGGGCCGGCAACCGCGATGCCCTTCTCGTCACCGCAGGCAAGCAGCACGATCGTGTTCAGCTGCTGGGCGTCGGGCTGCGTCCTGGCGAAGAGAGCTGCAGCCTCGCCACCTTTGCTGAGTCCGATCACGGACACCTTCTTCGCGCCTTGCTCTCGCGCGAACGTGATCGCCGCGGGCAGCCGTGCGGGGCCCGCTTCCGGGTGATTTCCCGCCCACCCGATCGCGATCCCGCCCCATCC
>CAYQVE010000218.1:5025-5431 GCA_964420785.1 uncultured Enterobacteriaceae bacterium
GTACGTCGGGCGACTACCTTGCCGGTGTGACGCTCGCGCGCAGCGGGGCGGGGCCAGCTTCCGGGTGATTGCCCGCCCACTCGATCGAGATCACACGCAATCCCGCCTTGGCGAGCTCGTCTCCGTGCTCCGCGAAGAAGGCATTGAAGACACGGCTGCCTCTGAGGCCGTGGAGCGCGACGACGACATGGTCGCCCTGGCCGAAGCTCGGGGCTCTCACGGTCAGGCCGCCCTCCGTTATGTCGAACTGCTGGGCGAACCCTGGTGCGCCAATGGTCAGGCAGGCCAGGAGAAGCAAGACGCGCATGAAGCGGGGCATCCCTACTCCTTTCGACTGCCCGCCGATACCCACCGTACTCCGCCTTCGGGATTTGCGAACTCGCCAAGATAGCGGGGCATCACGTGA
>CAYQVE010000219.1:0-5430 GCA_964420785.1 uncultured Enterobacteriaceae bacterium
TGCTTCAATCGGGCGATCGAGCGTGTGTCGGGGCCCGGGCCGTAGCGCTGATCGACGTAGAGTACGGCGATGGCGCGTACGGTGTTCTCGCGCGCGGGGAGCGCCCGGGCAACGCGGCTCGCGTAATCGAGCGGTCCCTCGGCGCGCGCCCGCGCAAGGCCTTCGCGAGCGAGCTTGTCGCAGAAGCGCAGCCACGCGCGCTGCACCGGATCCTCGCGCCGTATGCCGCGAAGCAGCCAAAGAGCGGTCAGCAGCAGCACCCCGGCCACGCTCCAGAACAGCATCACCGTCATCGTTTGCCAACTCGGCTGGGGCACGCCCAGCCACGAAAGCATCTCGCGCTGGCGATCGGGGTTGTAACCCAGCACCCACTGGTTCCACTGATTCGTAAGAGCTTCCCAGTTGTTCCGCAGGCCCTTCAGCCAATTGAGGTTGGTGCGCATGAGCAGCGGCAGCGTCGCTCCTCCCGGTGCGGCGGCCGTTATGCCGAGCTCGACTCGGATCGGAACCGCGGCCGCGGTGGGATCGACGCGAGTCCAGCCGTTCCCGGCAAGCCACACTTCGGCCCAGGCGTGGGCGTCGGCCTGGCGCACGACCATGTAGCCGTCGACCGGATTGGTGTCTCCTCCCTGGTAACCGGTCACTACACGGGCGGGAACGCCGGCGGCGCGCATCAGAAACACGAAGCTCGACGCGAAGTGCTCACAGAATCCCTGCTTCGTGTCGAACAGGAACTCGTCCACCGAGTTCTGGCCGAGCGCCGGCGGCTGCAGCGTGTACTCGAAGCGGCTGCCGCGGAAGAACTCGATGGCGCGGCGCACGATCGCGGAATTGTCGGCCAGGGAATCGCGCCACTCGCTCGCGAGCGCGAGCGAACGGGGATTGACGCCACGGGGAAGCCGCAGCGCCAGCGCGAGGTCTTCGGGATTGCCCCTACTCGCCGCCCGGAATTGGGGAAAGGAGCGCATTTCGTAGCGGATCCGGCTACGAATCGGCGTCAGGGAGATCACGAGGTACTCGGAGGTGAGGCGTGCGGTCGGCGGGATCCGCGCCGGCATTTCCAGCGAGAACATCCAGTTGCGGTTGTGCGGCTCGAGGGTCACTTCGTAGTCGACCGGCGAGTCGGCGGCCTCGACGCTCATATTGCGGCGCAGCTGGGGCAGGCCCACGCGCCAAGCGAGGCCGTCGAAGTCCGACAGCACCGGGCCGCGCCAGTAGAGCTGCGCTCGAGAAGGCGGCCCGGCTTCGAATTTCACTCTGAATGCGATCGCGTCCGACAGGGACAGCGAGCTGATCGAACCGGGCGACATCGTTTCCGAGAGGCCGGTCACGCCGCTGTAGGCGTCCTGCGGCATTCCCCACAGGGGCCCCTGCACCCGAGGGAACAGGAAAAACAGCAGCAACATCACCGGACCCGCCTGAGCCAGCATGCGACCGGCTGTTTTCAGATCGTCGACGACGGGCCGCTGCGGCGCGCTGAACCCGACGAGCGCCGTCGTCGTGACGAGCACGGTCAGGAGCATCAGCCCCGCGATCGGAATGGACTGGGAGTAAAAAAAGTTGGCCAGAGCGACGAAGTAGACGAGAAAAGCCACGACAAAGACGTCGCGGCGGGCACGAGTCTCCAGCAGCTTGAGAAACAAGAGCAGCACGAGCAGCGTCACGCCTGGATCCCGGCCCATGATCGTGCGATAGGAAAAAAAGACGCCGAACGCGCCCGCGAGGGTGAGCAGAATCAGCTGCCATCGCGCGGGCAGCGCGCCCTTGCGAATCGAAACGAAGGCGCGCCAGAAAAGGAGCGCAGCCGCCGTGACATCGACCCAGGAAGGCAGCCACAAAGTGTGCGAGGCCACCGTGAGGGTCGCACCGGCGATGAGCATCGCGAACGGCAGCGGCGGCAGCGTGTCGGCGTTTCTCGGCTCAGCCACGATGGAGCGCAAGCTCTTTCAGACAACGCTCCCGGTGCGGGAATCCTTCACCGAGGGGTACCTCGACGCCCGGGAGTCTCAACCCGTAGCGCAGGCCGCGCTCCTCGGCGAGCATGACCCAGCGAGCAAGCCGCGACAGCCGCGCTTCCGTCTGCATGCCCTCGGGGAGCCCATCCCAGTCGAACCAGAGCTCGGAGGCGGCTCGCCCCGCGAAGAGCTTGGTCAGCAGGACCTCGCTCCGGGCCGAGGCCTTCCAGCCGATATGGCGCGGAGAATCGCTCGCGTGGTAAGGCCGCAGGCCCGCGAAATCTTCGGTTCCGGTACCCGCCGGGACCGCGTCGCCGGTGTCCGCGTCGGAATGCGTGAGGGGCAGCGGTGCCGAATCAGGTCGTGGGTACACGAGCGCGCGCAGGTCCGGCTGCACGTAACTCCAGGCGCGCATCAGGCCCAGGGGATACCGCGTGTCGACGGTCACCCGCTCGAGTTGCAGCCAGCCCCGCTTCTCGGCTTTCACCGGCAGCGTGACGGAGCGGTGCTGGCGCGAGGGCGCGTCGCAGCCCACCCGGACTCCGCGGCAGGCGAGTTCGAGCGAATGGCGATCGAAGTCGCTCTTGTTCTCGAATACGAGCTCGAACTGCGCCGTGTCCCCAGCGAACACGGGCGCCACGCGCCCGGCGCTTACGTAAAGGTGCGCAAGATTCCTGAAGGTGTGCAGGATCGAGACGATGCCCAGGCCCGCGAGCAGAAACGTGAGCACATAGCCCAGGGAGAGGTTGTAATTGATCGAACCGATCAGCATCAGGATCACGGCGACCCCGAAGCTCAAGCCGTGGCGCGTGGGCAGGATGTAGACGCGGCGCTGGCCGAGGAACACCACGCCCGGTTCAGGCGCGTGCTTGCCGAACACCCACTGGAAGAAATTGTAGGCCTGCGAGTACTGCAGCACCCGGTCGAGCTTCACGGGATGGGCACGGCGGAGATCAGGCCGTTCGCCTTGTCGACGCTCGAGACGCGTAGCCCGTCGTGCACGGGCCGCAGGCGGTGGCCGGCCACGCCTGAGAGCACGGCCTGCACGTCCTCCGGGAGGACCTTGTCGCGGCCTTCGATCAGTGCCCAGGCGCGGGATGCGTGCAGCAGCGCGAGCGCGGCGCGCGGAGAGAGGCCGGTCGCGTACTCGGGCGAGCGCCGCGAATGCTCGACGAGCGCCTGGATGTAATCGAGAAGAGGTGCCGCGGCGTGCACGGTCTTCACCATCGCCTGCAGATCCATTAGATCGCCCGGCGCGAGGCAGGCATCGAGCCCGGCGATCATGTCGCGGCGGTCCGCGCCCTGGAGCAGAGTGCGCTCGGCGTCGCGGTCGGGGTAACCCAGCTCAATCCGCATGAGGAACCGGTCGAGCTGGGACTCGGGCAGCGGAAAGGTGCCCACCAGGTGCGAGGGGTTCTGCGTCGCGACGACAAAGAAGGGCTCGGGGAGCCTGCGCGTCTCGCCTTCGGTCGTGACCTGATGCTCCTCCATCGCCTCGAGGAGCGCCGATTGGGTCCTGGGCGTGGCGCGGTTCACCTCGTCGGCGAGGAT
This sequence comes from uncultured Enterobacteriaceae bacterium, assembly GCA_964420785.1. Lineage (GTDB taxonomy): Bacteria > Pseudomonadota > Gammaproteobacteria > Burkholderiales > SG8-39 > VBDM01. Next base: position 3,507 of record CAYQVE010000219.1, read on the forward strand.
CAGCTGCGAGAAAATCGGCCCCGCGTGGAACTTGAAGGTGGAGCTTTCGCGCTCGTACACCGATACGCCGATGATGTCCGCGGGGAGCATATCGCTGGTGAATTGTATGCGGTGAAAATTCAGGCCCAGGAGCTTCGCGAGCACCTGGGCGAGCGTCGTCTTGCCCACGCCGGGCAGGTCCTCGATCAGCAAGTGCCCGCTCGCGAGCAAGCAGGCGAGCGCAAGACGGATCTGGCGCTCCTTGCCGAGGATGATTTTTCCCGCTTGCTGTACGACGCCCTGAATGAGCGGATAGGACATCCGATACGGCTCGAGCCGGCACACCAACTGTTAAAGTCGTAAGTTTACTGGAAAGCCGCTATGCTTGGACGGAAGGAATAAAGCTCATGGCGACGGCGTTTATCACGCATGCCGACTGTGCAAAACACGACATGGGGCGACACCACCCGGAGAGCCCGGCGCGGCTCGCCGCGATCGAAGACCACCTCATCTCTTCGGGTCTTGCCGGACTCCTCGATCGCCACGATGCGCCCGCGGCCAAGACGAGCGAGCTCGCCCGTGTGCATCTCCGCGAATACATCGAAGCGATCCGCGAAACCTCGCCGCGGAGCGGTATCGTGCACCTCGACCCGGATACCGCGATGTGCCCGCACACCTGGGATGCGGCGCTTCACGCGGCGGGGGCCGCGGTGCTCGCCACGGACCTCGTGATCGGGGGACGCGCCGACAGCGCTTTTTGCGCGGTGCGCCCGCCGGGCCATCACGCAACGCGCACCCGCGCGATGGGGTTTTGCCTTTTCAACAACGTCGCCGTCGGAGCCAAGCACGCGCTCGAGCATCACGGCGTCGAGCGCGTGGCGATCATCGATTTCGACGTTCACCACGGCAACGGCACCGAGGAGATCTTCAGCGACGACGAGCGTGTCGTGATGGCGAGCATATTCCAGCATCCGTTCTATCCCTATAGCGGCACCGAGAATCCGGCGCCGAACATGGCCAACGTGCCGCTGCCCGCAGGCTCGGACGGCAATGCCTTGCGCACGGCGGTGGAGAGGATCTGGATGCCGGCACTCGACGAGCTCGAGCCGCAGGTGATCTTCGTCTCGGCGGGCTTCGACGCCCACGTCGAGGACGACATGGCTGGCCTGCGTTTTACCGAGGCCGACTATGCCTGGGTCACGCAGCGCATCAAGGAAGTCGCGGACAAATACGCCGGCGGAAAAATCGTGTCGATTCTTGAGGGAGGCTACGCGCTCTCGGCGCTCGGGCGGAGCGTGGTGACGCATTTGAAGGTCCTGGGCGCTTCCTAGGAGTTTCCCCATGAGAATGTGGCATTGGCTGGCTCTGAGCCTCGGACTGCTGCTGCCCGCGGCGTGTGGAGACGACACCCGCACCAGCAGGGTCGATTTGCCGACCTTCGCGGTGGGCTTGCAGCAGGTTTTCGGCAGCGCCGCCGGCCTTTCCAGCCCAATCGATTTGCAGGCGCCGCTCGGGGACTCGCGGCTCTTCATCGCCGAGCGCCCGGGGCGCATTCGCGTTGTGCAGGGAGATGTGCTGCAGATGACGCCGTTCCTCGACATCTCGACCCGCGTGACTGTCCAAGGTGAAGCGGGACTGCTTTCGTTTGCCTTCGACCCGCAGTACTCGATGAACGGCTTCGTCTACGTGCATTTCATCGAGAACATACCCAACACAACGGGAGACATCGTCGTCGAGCGCTATCAAGTGTCTTCCGACCCGAGCGTTCTCCAAACGCCGGGGACGGAGGTGATCCGGATTCCCCACAGGGAGGCCAATAATCATTACGGCGGCCGAGTGGCGTTCGGCCCGGACGGAATGCTGTATTTGTCGGCGGGCGACGGCGGAGGGGGAAACAACCCATTTTAGCCCCCCCAGACTTCGGCCCCGCAACGATCAGACAATA
>CAYQVE010000220.1:0-5398 GCA_964420785.1 uncultured Enterobacteriaceae bacterium
CCGTGTTCCAGCTCTTGTTACTGCAAGCGGCGCGCTCGCGACGCTTGGTCTGTCGCCCCTCTTTATCTTTGGCTTGGGCCGGATGCCGGGAGCCGGCGTGGCTGGCGCCGGCATGGCGCTCATTTGCTTCAACGTCGCCTCGGCGATCGTCCTCACCTTGTATATGAGGTCCTCGGCTTCCCCGATCCGACTGGCGCGCGCGCGGCTGGAATGGCGACTTTTTAAGGAAATTCTGAGAGTGGGCTTACTTTCAGCGATTGGCACCGTTGTTGCCAATGTCACTGTCGTCGTCTCCACCGCATTGGTCGGCGCTTATGGGCGCGACGCGATCGCCGGATACGGTCTTGCCTCGCGTCTCGATTACATCCTCATTCCGCTTCTCTTTGCCCTTGGTAGTGCGTCGGTCACCATGGTCGGCACAAACGTTGGCGCTGGGCAACACGCGCGCGCGGAGCGAATCGCGTGGATCGGCGCGTTCATTTCTACGGCGCTGACCGCGTCCATTGGCATTACGGCCGCACTGTTCCCGGAAGCTTGGATGCACCTCTTCAGCCGTGAACCCGATGTAGTCGCGGGCGGTTCGGCCTACCTCACGCGCGTAGGGCCGTTCTATGCGCTTTTTGGAATCGGGATGTCACTTTATTTTGCGAGCCAAGGTGCCGGAAAAATGACCTGGCCGTTTGCAGCGGGCATCCTTCGACTGCTCGTCGTGTTTCTTGCCGGCGGGTATTGGACGCAAGCCCTGCACGGCTCGTTAAATGGACTCTACTGGGTTGTCGCGGCGGCCTATTTCGTCTTTGGAGCGACCAATGTATTCGCGTTGGCGAGCGGTCTTGGATGGAGGCATCCATTGAGAACCTCGAGCGTCGGCAATAGTAGATCCCGTAAGTTGCTTGTCTAGTTCGTTGATTAGGTCCACCGACCTCAGGAAGATGTTTTCCGGGAGGTTTCCCTAGCCCTGGATGACCTTTCAACTGGCACGAAGCAGAACGTCGCGCTTAAAATGGCAGCGGTTCGTTAGGCATTCGAACTGCGCGAAGGACCATGAAGCGCTCGCCAAACCCAATACCACCGGCCATCCCTCAAGAGGAGTGGTTGCTCAAGCATCTTCGCGATCCCGAATTGGCGGTGGAGTACCTGAAGGCGGCCCTCACCGAGGGCGATCACGCGGCATTCATGCTCGCGGTCGGGGATGTGGGGAAGGCTCGCGGCACCGGCGGTCGACAACGGAAACGCCCCTCATCCGGTTGATCCGTGAGCGGATCTGAGCGATCTGCGCGGCTTTCGCTTGGAAGCTGCAATGGCGGGGCTGCGGCTCGTCTTTGATCGCCTGTCTTTCTCAACGATCTCCTCGAACAACTCGGGATGCTTATCGAGCAGCTCGAACAGCTTTACTAACGCGACGGGCGGCTTCGTTTTGCCGCTCTCGTAGCGGCTGAAAGCATTCGGACCCCCGCCAAAGACTTGGGCAGCTTGCTGCTGCGTGAGGTTGAGCTTGCAACGAACCTCCGTAAGGAGGTCGATGGGACTCAGCCTGGCATTTACCTTCTTGTTGAACGCAAGCATTGCCTTCGATGTTCTCGCCGACTCGTCGACGTCCATGACTACGTCCCGGCACTTCGGGTTGTCGCAGAACTTTCCCTTGACCGCCTTAATGACCGTCCTTTTTCCCTTATAGACGTAGGGCACGTCGCGGACCGAGGCGACGAGGTTTCCGGTTTCACAGGTTGGGCACTTCATTCGTCTTTCTCCTTGAACGAAATGATGAGCAGCTCATCCAGGACGGTTAGCTTGAGGTAGACGACACCGCGGCTCGTATCGACGTGGTATACGTCGTGCCAGACCTTGTGATCCGCGTGCGAGGTCATGCTCTTGTAGAGATGCCTGCTCGTCAGGCTGGATACGACATCCAGCATTTCGTCAACTGCAAAGCCCATCGCAGCGCCACCGGCGACAGCGGTCATCGTGAAGCTCACCCGTCGTTCCGCGATCAGGCGTTTGACCGTTGCGAGCGGATAATGAGCCTTGCGCTTTTCCAAGAAAACGGCATGTTAACCTAATAGGTTAGATATGGCAAATAGGTTAACGGGTTACTCGCGCTTTCACGGCGGTAACCGGGGTTCGAATCCCCGTGGGGACGCCAACCTTATGCGGGTTTGGGCGTCTCAATTACAGGAGCAGTGCTCTCGGCCTGCAAATCCTCGCCAACGCTGAAGCCATCGACATTTTTTGCGACGTACGTGGCGATATATCCCGCTGCGACGATGTTCAGACAACGGCGCACGACTCTAGAATCACGAGCGCCTCTGGTCCTTGTTCTTGCCCTCCCGTCGGGACGTTGCGAAATCGCGCGCATGATCGATGAATGCGCGCAGCTTGGGTGGGACCTGTTTCCGGTCGGGGAAGTAGAGAAACACACCCAACATTGTCGGCGCCGATTTGGCGAGCACCTCTCTGAGTCGTCCGGTGCGCACGTGCTCACGTGCGATCGGCTCCGGCACCTGGGCCAATGCAACGCCTGCGAGCGCAGCATCCAGCATGCTCGGATAGTCGTGGACGACAAGAGGGCCTGAAACGACGAGATCGACCGGGTTGCCGTCGTCTTGGAGCCGCCAGTTCGCCAAGGCGCCGCCCGAGCGCCGCAGCCTCACGCAAGCGTGCGAAGCAAGGTCCGAAGGTGTACGCGGTCGCCCCGCACGCGCCAGATAATCGGGGCTACCAACTACGATTAGGCGAAAGGAGGGCGTGAGCCGAACCGCCACCATGTCCGACGCGATGAGCTCGCCGAGCCGGATGCCCGCATCAAACCCATCCTTAGCAAGGTCGACCAGTTCCTCGCTCGCGGCGATCTCGACCGATACATCGGGGTACGCCGCACAGAAGGATGCCAGCAGTGGCCGGAGCACGACCGGAACGACGGCGCGTGGAACGGCCAATCGCAGGAGGCCTGACGGCTTCGCGCCGAGGTAGCTCGCCGCGTTGCTCGCGGCGATGATCTCCTGGAACGCAGGTTGCGCGCGTTCCCGAAAACGCTCACCGGCCTCGGTCAAGCCGACGCTACGCGTTGTGCGCGTGAACAGCGCAATGCCCACGCGCGCTTCCAACGCCCGCACGGCTTGGCTCACGGCCGAAGGCGTTACGCCCAGATCGGCGGCCGCCGCACGAAAACTGCGCCGCTCGGCAACGCGCAGAAATGCTTCGACGCCGTCGAGGGCACCGCGTTGGACTGTATATCTCTGCTTCACAGTGCATACAGATTAGGCCGGTTTATCAAACAAGGCCAGCGGCGTACGTTACGTACCATCCAAGTAGTTGACCCTGACGCCCACGATAATTCTGACAGGAGTTTTACCGATGACCGACCAATCTGACGCTCAACCTAAACCTTCCAACTCAACCACCACAGGCGCTTTTGCGCTGCTAAAAGCAAAGCCCGGCGTAACCCGCGAGCGGATCATGGCCCTCATGCCCGCTGAGATACGCGCGACGGTCAAACTCTATCTTGATGGGAAAATCCGTGAGTGGTATGCGCGAGAAGACGGCAGGGGAGCTGTTTTTCTCGTAAACACGAGAGACGTCGCAGAGGCGATAGCCATAATGGAATCTCTGCCGCTTGCTAAAGAGAACATCCTAGATCACGAGTACATTCCAGTCGGCCCGCTGACGCCGTTACGTCTGTTATTGGGCAGCTAGTTAGAAGCGAGTGACACAGGTCGTCCGCTTCCGTCGGCAAGACCTGACCACGATCGGCTGAAAGTCACCGCGGTTGCGGTATTTCTGACGGGCCGCGCGCCGCAACTCCACATCAACGAGAGCATAGTGAAGGAACCAACCATGAAAACGCCATCACCGATGAAGATACCGCAGCCGGTCATTGCCGTGCTCGCCGTCTGGCTTACCGCTGTGCTTGTCCTCGGAAGCGCGGGCGCGTTCGTGGGACCCGAGGACGCGCCCCCGATTGCGATTGGCCTCGGCGCAACCTTGCCCATCGGAGTGTTCCTTCTCGGCTACGCAATCGTCCCCTCATTTAGAACTTTCGTGCTTTCGGCCGACCTACATCTGCTCGCCTCGATCCAGGCTTGGCGCTGGGCCGGGCTCGGCTTCCTCACGCTGTACGCCTATGACGTACTGCCTGCACTCTTCGCGTGGCCAGCCGGCTTGGGCGACATGGCCATTGGGGCGACCGCGCCATGGATCGCCGCCGCTCTGGTGCGCAGCAGCGAGTTCGCGGGCACGCGGCGGTTCGTGGGCTGGAATGTCCTTGGAATCCTCGACCTGTTCGTCGCGCTGAGCATCGGCGCGATGAGCGGCATGTTCCCGCAGCTCACGGGTGGCGTGACCACGGCGCCGATGGCGCGAATGCCGCTCGTCCTTATTCCCGCCTTCCTGGTGCCGTTCTTCATCATCCTGCATCTCGTGGCGCTCTTCCAGGCGCGGCGCAAAGCGGCGCGCGTCGCGATCTTCGAGCCAGCCGCGCCGTGACGAGCGGCACATGCATGTTCGAAGGACCGTGTGTGAAGCGCAGCACCACGGGCGCTCCATGATTAGGGACCAACGACCGTCGGCCGTGTCGGCTTCAGGGTCTAATAGTCCCGACGCCCCGGTCCGTTAGCGGCGAGTGGCAGTAGAAAGTCACCCGCATAGTGCTCAAATCCCCGTGGGGACGCCAGCAAAATCCGCTGGGCGCAAAGCGTGCCGCGCGCGGATCAGCGCTTTTCTTCCAGAAGCGCGCGCAGTTCGGCGATCACCTCGAAGTCCTTCGGCCTTCCCGCCGCGACCTTCGCCGCGATCAGCGTGGGAAGGTCGATGCAGCGGCAGCGCGCTCCGAACAGCTCGACCTGGATCGTGTGCGGAGCGAGCGCATCGTAGTTGCCGACGCCGGTGATCTCGCCCAATAGCTCGATGTCGCCGGCGGCAGTCGACAGCGCGAAGTTCAGTTCGGCGGCAAGAGTTTCAGCCGCGCCGATCCGTGCAGCGTCGCCGCGACGCCGCCGACCAGCGCGAATTCGACGCCGGCGCCCGCGAGGGCGCGAATCAGCGCGCCGAAATCCGTCAACCGGAACTGCGGCTTCCAGCCGCGCGGCCAGCCCGCCGCAGCTCCTCCGCGCCTCGCGCGAGCGATTGCAGCTGCTCGAGGCGCTGCTGGGGCGTGAGCGCAAGATTTCGGCGCAGCAGCGAGCGGTCGACGTCGCGCATGTAGCGCGCGGTCACGGGATCCTGCCGTGCTGGGGCAATTGGCTGGCTCACGATGCAATTGTATGCGTCAGGGCCGCTTCACGGCGCTAACCGGGGTTCGAATCCCCGTGGGGACGCCACAGTTTCGCGGTTCTTTGGCGCATACGGGCAACTTGATAAGGCCCGTGTAGGCGTGAACGGCGCAGCGGGCACGCACCAAAGC
>CAYQVE010000221.1:0-5387 GCA_964420785.1 uncultured Enterobacteriaceae bacterium
GATCGGCGCTTCGCGCGAGATGGTGAGCCGGGTGATGAAGGACCTCCAGTCGGGCGGCTACATCGAGGTGCGCCCCGGTTCGATTTTCCTGCACGAGACCATACTGACCATCGACTGAGCACCGGTCCCCGAGCGGTGGGTCGGCGCCGCGATGACCGGCCGTCGCAGTGCCGATTCCCGCCGTGTTCCGAGGTTCCAGCGCTGTCAGCCGAAGCGATGGGTTCCTCATCTGCTAGAATTCCTGCATCGATCAGAACCGCTGCCCGGCGGGACGCAGTTGGCGTTTTGACTCAATCAGAACCACTTTGAAACGGAATCAAGCACCCCTTCCCGGCAAGGTGGCCGCGCTGCTGCGCGAGTCGAGGCTGTTCGTCCTGGCCGCAGGCGCCCTCTATCTTTCCCTAGTCCTCACCACTTTCAACCGGGCGGACCCCGGGTGGTCCCACAGCGTTGCCGCGGGCGAGATCCGCAACCTCGGTGGGAGGGTAGGCGCCTGGGTCGCGGATATGCTGCTGTACCTGTTCGGCGTTTCAGCCTGGTGGTGGGTCGTGCTCCTGGCGGTTACCGCGACTTGGACGCTGCGGCACCTGGATGGCAGCTCGATCAACGACCGGCGCTCGTCCTTCATTGCACTCGCCGGCTTTTGCGTGCTGCTGGCCGGCTCAAGCGGAATCGAAGCCTTGCGCCTTCACTCACTAAAGGTCGCGCTGCCCCTCGCGCCCGGGGGCTTGGTCGGCGACGTCGTCGCGAGGGTGCTGCAGTCGGGGTTCGGCTTCACGGGCGCAACCCTGATCCTGCTTACGCTTTGCGCGATGACTCTGTCTCTATTCACGGGCATTTCCTGGCTTGCCGTGATGGAAAAGCTGGGAGGGGCGCTCGAGAGTGCGTACTTCTGGTCCCTGGAGAAATGGCAGAGGTGGCAGGATCGCAAGGCCGGAGCCGTTGCTGCGGAGAAGCGCGAGGCGGCAGTGGGGGAAAAGCGTGAGCTGTTGATCGACGAGCACGCACCGATCCGGATAGAGCCCCCGGTGGTCGAGATCCCGAAGTCCTCCAGAGTCCAGAGGGAGAGGCAGGAGCCGCTCTTCCGCGAACTGCCCGACACGCCGCTCCCCCCGATCAAGCTGCTCGATGAAGCTGCGAACGACATTGAAGTCTTGTCGACCGAGACCCTGGAATACACCTCGCGGTTGATCGAGAAAAAGCTCGGCGATTTCGGGGTCCAGGTCCAAGTGCTCGCCGCCTACCCGGGGCCGGTGATTACCCGCTACGAGGTGGAGCCCGCCGTCGGCGTGAAAGGCAGCCAGATCGTCAACTTGGTGAAGGACCTCGCCCGCGCGTTGTCTGTCTATAGCATCCGCTTGGTCGAAACGATTCCAGGCAAGTCCTGCATGGGCCTGGAAATCCCCAATCCGCATCGCCAGATCGTGCGGCTTTCCGAGATTGTCAGCTCGCGGGCCTACCATGAGCTGCACGCGCCGCTCACGCTCGCGCTCGGCAAGGACATCGCCGGCAACCCGGTGGTTGCTGATCTCGCAAAGATGCCGCATGTGCTGGTCGCGGGCACGACCGGCTCCGGGAAATCGGTCGCCCTTAATGCGATGATTCTTTCGATTCTGTATAAGACCGAGCCGCGCGAGGTGCGGCTCATTCTGGTCGACCCGAAGATGCTTGAGCTCTCCGCTTACCAGGATATCCCACATCTGCTCACGCCCGTGGTCACCGACATGCGGCAGGCCGCGAATGCTCTGGTCTGGTGTATAGGCGAAGTGGAACGCCGCTACCGGCTCATGACCTGGATCGGGGTAAGGAATCTGTCCGGCTACAACCACAAGGTCGCCGACGGCGAAAAGTCGGGTAACCCGCTCAAGGACCCGGACACCCTCGACTCGGCTGAACCCCAGCCGCTGGAGAAGCTTCCCTACATCGTCGTCATCATCGATGAGCTTGCCGATCTGATGATGGTTTCGGGCAAGAAGGTGGAGGAGCTGATCGCGCGCCTAGCCCAAAAAGCACGCGCCGCGGGCGTGCATCTGATCCTCGCGACGCAACGTCCGTCCGTGGACGTGATTACCGGGCTTATCAAGGCCAACATTCCGACGCGCATCGCCTTCCAGGTCTCCAGCAAGGTGGATTCGCGCACCATCCTCGACCAGCAGGGCGCGGAGTCCTTGATAGGCCAGGGCGACATGCTCTACTTGCCGCCCGGCAGCGGAATGTCCCAGCGTGTGCACGGTGCCTACGTCGCCGATCAGGAAGTGCACAAGGTTGTCGCCTATCTCAAGTCGCTGGGACGCCCCGAATACGTGGGAGGCCTCCTCGAAGGCGACGAAACCGACAGCGGACCCGAGCTGGGCCTCGGCGAACAGGGTGGAGAGGCCGATCCGCTTTACGATCAGGCCGTGGAGATCGTGATGCGCACGCGGCGCGCATCGATCTCGCTCGTTCAGCGCCATTTGCGGATCGGCTACAACCGCGCGGCACGTCTCATCGAGCAGATGGAGCAGGCGGGGCTCGTATCTTCCATGCAATCGAACGGCAATCGCGAGGTACTGGTGCCCGCGAAAGTGGATTAGCTGCCACGATGGCCCTGCGTTCCGGGTCCGCGGCGCTTTTCCTGGGAGCGCTTCTCGCATGTGCGGCACCGGCCGCCGGAGCATCGAGCCTGGAGCGCTTCGCCGAGTTTATTGCGGGGACCCTCACCGCAAGAGGGAAATTCGAGCAGAAGATCTTCGATCGGAACCTCAAGCTGCTGCAGGAATCGCGTGGCGCGCTCGCGTTTTCGCGGCCGGGGAAATTTCGCTGGAACTACGTGAAGCCTTATGCCCAGCTCATCGTCGGTGACGGCTCCAGGGTATGGATCTATGACGAGGATCTCAAGCAGGTCACCGTGAGGAAGCTCGACCGGGCGCTCGGTTCCACGCCGGCTGCCCTTCTCGCGGGAAATAACGAAGCCATGCGAGCATTCAGGCTCTCGGACAAGGGCGCGAAGGACGGCATTGAATGGCTCGAAGCGCTGCCTCGGGAAAAGGAAGGCAATTTCGAGAAGATCCGCATGGGCTTCGGTTCTTCGGGTCTCGAAGTCATGGAGCTTGTCGACAGTTTCGGACAGACCACCGTGCTCAAGTTCGAGTCGCTCGAGCACAACCCCAGGTTGGATCCTGGACTCTTTCGATTCTCTCCTCCAAGGGGTGCCGACGTGATCGGCGACGTGAAGTAGCCCCCCGCTTGGCAAGCGAATGACCGACCTGTTCCCCGCTCCTGCGCCGGTGCCTCCGCTGGCCGAAGCTCTGCGGCCCAAGTCGCTCGACGAATTCGTGGGGCAGCAGCACCTGCTCGGGCCGGGCAAGCCCCTGCGTCTTGCCTTCGACTCGGGCAAGCCCCATTCGATGATCCTGTGGGGACCCCCCGGGGTCGGCAAGACGACCCTCGCACGTCTGATGGCAGACGCATTCGACGCTCAGTTCATCGCGCTCTCTGCCGTATTCTCGGGCGTAAAGGACATCAAGGAGGCCGTGCGGCGAGCCGAGGAGGCCCTTGCGACATCCGGGAAACGCACCATCCTTTTTGTCGACGAGGTGCACCGCTTCAACAAGGCGCAGCAGGACGCCTTCCTGCCCTATGTCGAGAACGGGCTGCTGACGTTCATAGGCGCCACCACCGAGAACCCCTCCTTCGAGCTTATCGGCGCCCTGCTGTCGCGCGCCTCGGTGTACGTCCTCAGCAGCCTTTCCGCGGCGGAGCTCGGAGAATTGTTCGACCGCGCCGTCCGGGAGGCGCTGTCGGCGCTCGCGTTCGAAGCAAACGCGCGCGAGCGAATGATCGGACTGGCTGACGGCGACGCGCGCCGCCTCCTGAACCTGCTTGAACTGGTCCAGACGGCCGCAGCGGGTGCCGCGGTGAGGAACATCGAGGGCGAGTTCGTGCAGAACGCCGTCGCGCGCAACCTGCGCCGCTTCGACAAGGGCGGTGACGCGTTCTACGACCAGATTTCTGCTCTGCATAAGTCGGTGCGCGGCTCGAATCCCGACGCATCGCTTTACTGGCTCGTGCGCATGCTCGACGGAGGCGCCGACCCGCTCTACGTCGGCCGGCGCATGGTAAGGATGGCCGTCGAGGACATCGGACTCGCCGATCCGCGCGCGCTGCGCGTCGCGCTCGACGCCTGCGAGACCTACGAGCGCTTGGGGAGCCCTGAAGGCGAGCTCGCGCTCGCCGAGGCGGCGATCTATCTTGCTTGCGCCGCGAAATCGAATGCGGTGTACGAGGCGTACAATCGCGCGCGGTCTTTCGTTTCGGGAGACGCGTCGCGGCCGGTTCCGGCCCATCTGCGCAATGCACCCACGAAGCTCATGAAAGAGCTGGGCTACGGACGCGACTACCGCTATGTCCATGACGAGCCGGACGCCTACGCGGAGGGCGAGAATTATTTTCCGGAGGGCATGCCCGACGTCAAGTGGTATGAGCCGACCGACCGCGGCCTAGAGGACAAGATAAGAGAAAAGATGAAAGCGCTGCGCCGCCGCGACGACGCGGCCACGAAGAAATGATCGACGTCCAGCTGCTGAGAACCGAGATCGACGCGGTGGCGAAACGCCTCGCAACTCGCGGGTACACGCTCGACATTTCCGGCTTCAGGGCGCTCGAGGAGAAGCGCAGGCAGATCCAGAGCGCGACCGAGCAGCTGCAGTCGCAGCGGAACGCGCTCGCCAAGCAGGTCGGGCAGGCCAAGGCGAAGAGGGACGAGGGGCGCGCGGCGGCGCTGATGCGGCAGGGCGGCGAGCTCGGTGAGAAGCTGAAGCAGATGGAAACGGAGAACGCCGCCGTGCAGGAGAAGCTGCGCGAGTTTGTCTCGCTCATCCCCAACCTTCCGCACGAAAGCGTCCCGGTCGGCAGCCGGCCGGAGGACGCCGTCGAGCAGCGCCGCTGGGGCGAGCCGCGACGGTTCGACTTCCAGCTCAAGGACCACGTTGACCTCGGTGCGGGCCTCAGCGGCCTAGACTTCGATACCGCAGCGAAGCTCGCGGGCGCGCGCTTCGTGGTGATGAAGGGCGCCGTCGCGCGCCTGCACCGCGCGCTCGCCCAGTTCATGCTCGACACGCACACCGCTGAGCACGGCTACACGGAGGTCTACACGCCCTACATGGTGAGCGGCGCCTGCGCGGACGGCGTGACGAGCCTCGCCAAGTTCAAGGGCGACCTGTTCAAGATCGAGGACCGCGACCTCTATCTCATCCCGACGTCGGAGTACTCGGTCACCAATTTCGTGCGCGACGAGATCGTGCCGCTGGAGAAGCTGCCGCTGAAGTTCGCCTGCCATTCGCCGTGCTTTCGCTCCGAGGCCGGCGCCGCCGGGAAGGACACGCGCGGCATGATCCGCAATCACCAGT
>CAYQVE010000222.1:0-5380 GCA_964420785.1 uncultured Enterobacteriaceae bacterium
GATTGTCCGTGAGGGTCTGCTGGATCAGCTGCGGTTGCGGCGGCCCCAGCGCGCCTTCCCGCGCCATCTGCGCCGCATTCGCCTTGCCGACCTTCTCCAGCCGGTAGGCTTCTGCGTCCGCCAACCGCTGTCGCGCCTGCGCTTCACCGTCCGCTTCGATGCGCCGCGCCTGAGCCGAACCCTTGGCGCGCCGGATCTGCGCTACGCGCTCCGCTTCCGCCTCGAGGCGGCGCTGCTCGACCTGCCGCTGTTTCAGCGGCAGCACATGCTTCATTGCTTCATCCTGCGCGCGCGCGGCGATCAGCTGCTCGAGCGCAGACGCCTCGGCCGCCTTCTCGCGGCGCACGCGAACCGCTTCCGCCTCGAGCTCGGCCTCGCGCACGCGTTTCTCCTTGAGCTCGAGCGTGAAGCGCATCTTCTCGCTCGCGAGCTCCTCGGCGAGGAGCGCCTCGAGGCCGCGCTTGTAGTCGGGCGGCAGATCGACCTTGCCGAGCAGCACGTCGCGCAGCGCCACGCCGTCGGCGGCGAGCTTCGGCGCGAGCTCGGTCTCGATCGCCTGCTGAATCTCGGCGCGCTTGCCGGAGAAGATCTCGCGCACCGTGTAGCGCGCGAACACCTTGTAGACCACGCTCGCCACCGCCGGCTGCACCACATCGGCGCCGACGTCGTCCGGCAGGCGCGACCACACCGCGCGCAGCCGCGCCACATCGAGCGCGTAGCGCACCGAAAGATCGACGCCGAGCGACAGTCCCTCGATCGACTGGAATGGCGCCGGGCCGTCGGCACGCGAGCTCTCGAGCGGGCGATAAACCTGGTCGCGGAGCGAGAAGACGCGCATGTCGTGCAGCCCGGGCAACACGAACGCGCTGCCTTCTCGCCATTCGTCGAGGCTGCCGGTGAGACGGTTGTAGCGGATGCCGAGCTCGCCGCGCGCCACCGTCTTGATCGGCGGGTGCGTGTACATGGCGTAGCCAACCGCCAGCAAGAGCAACAACGCGACAATCGCGACGCGCGCGCCGCTGAGCGCATCCATCACCCTGTAGAAAAACCGGCGCATCGCACGACCGAGGCCGGCGATGAGCTCGCGAAGGCGCTGCAGCATTGTTCCCCTCTCCAAGTGGACGACTTATTGGAAGGGACAAAGGCGGCACAAGGCCGATCAAGCCGGGGCGGAGTGCCGGCAAAGGGTGGCGAAGCGCAGGCAGCGCCTATTCGGCCCGAGCTTCCCGCGGTCAACCACGAGGACGAAACGGCGTTGAGCAAGAAAGATGCAGCCGCCTACCGACTGCCGGCCGATCGAATCGCGCATCCTTATCGTGCGCGGGCATCGTGTCATGCTCGACCGCGACTTGGCCAACCTCTATGGCGTCCAAGTAAAGGCCCTGAACCAAGCGGTAAGGCGCAACCTCGATCGCTTTCCGGCGGATTTTATGTTCCAGCTCGAGTGGCAGGAGGTCGAACGTTCAAGGTCACAATTTGTGACCTTGAACGACCCGCCAGTTACCGTACGAGGTCAGAACGTTAAATACCGGCCTTATGCATTCACCGAGCAAGGCGTCGCGATGCTGTCATCCGTGCTGAGGAGTCCCCGCGCCGCACAGGTGAACGTGGAAATCATGCGCGCCTTTGTACGGCTGCGTGCGCTCGTCGGTCACAACAAAGAATTGTCGCGACGGCTGGACGCGCTGGAGGCCAAATATGACCGCCAGTTCAAGGCGGTATTCGATGCCATTCGCGAGCTCATGGCGCCGCCTGAGCGACCGACGAAACGCTCCATCGGCTTCGTCTCCCAGGACTGACGCGTTTAGAGGATTGACTTTCTATCTCTCGCGACTACAATGCGCGCCCACTTGCACACGGATTGGAAACGCGTGAGCCTATTTAGAGACGCGCAGCAGGAGACGAGCATCGCGTAAGCGCATTGCGCCCCATCCGCAGCCCGGACCGCGCAAGCGCTCCGGGCTTTTTGTTTCCGGCGCGTCAACGCCGATGCAAGGACGGCGTTAGGGAGAAAGATATGCAGCGACATTTGGACGACATGACAGAGATGTACTCGGGCGCCAAGCGCCCGTGCGATGAGATCGCGCTTAGCGAGGACCGCTCGCGCGCATCCGGAACGGAGGAAATCGCCTAGCGACGAAGTCGCCAGCCGCTTTCACGAAGCCCGGGTGCGCCGCAAGGTCCCCGGGCTTTTTGTTTTGTACGCCCCGCTGGCGGAAACGGCATACGCGCATGCCTCAGAAGCATGAATGTCCGGGTTCGAATCCCGGGTGGGGTACCAGATTTGTTTGCGCGAGCGAATGCGCTCGCGTTTGCTCTTTTACAACTTGGATGTGGCAAAGACGTCCCCGCCGCGCGTGCTGGCCGATGCCGATCGGACGCGCGGCGGGAGTGGCGGGCTGTCGCGCCCGCAATTAGGCAGGCATAGCTCAACGGCCAGAGTGCGGCGTTGCCAGCGCCGCGATGCGAGTTCGACTCTCGCTGCCTGTTCCATCGTTCCCGTCGTCTAAGGTCAGGACCGCGGCCCTTCAAGCCGTGTGTGCCGGTTCAAGTCCGGCCGGGAACGCCAACGGGGATGTAGCCCAGCCGATAGAGCGATCGCCTTGCACGCGAAGGATGCGGGTTTGACTCTCGCCGTCTCCACCATTTTTTTGCTCGCTGTAGCGCAGCGGCCAGCGCGCGTCGTTCGGGACGACGAGATCGCAGGTTCGACTCCTGCCGGCGAGACCAACCGATTCCCCTGTAGCTCAGTGGATCAAAGAGCGCGCGGCTACGAACCCAGAAGCACTACAGAAGAATCAATAGGTAACAAAAGGACCGTGACCAATAAGTGTCCGCCGCGCGGAATGTCGGCTTTCGACCCTAAGCGGACGCGAGTTCGGCGGCGTCCGGACCGCGAGGTTCGCGACAACCGATTGTCAACGTTTCGAGTCTGTCTACCTACTGCACTGCAGGATTGACGTTCATCGAGCAGGAGCGGAACCTAGGTATGGGGTTGGGAGAGCGCCATGCAGCGCAGCCGAGCGCCCCGAAGAGAAAGCGAAGGCAGCTGGGCGCTGGAAGCTACAAGGTGCAAACGACCCCCCGCGGCCCTAACGAAAGCACGTCACGTGGTATCGCTGCGACAGTACGTTGCGCCAACTAGCTCCGGCACACCGGATCTAAGTAGCGAGCGGCGCACTGCGCCACCCAGGTCGATATTCCGCCTGCTCGTACGTTACTTCCTGCCGCTTGGACTCCTGATTGATGTACCTACAACTGCTGATATCCGGACTCGCTACCGTTTGCAGGAAGCGAATAGGCGGATCCTTGACAAATTTGCGTTCACTTTTTGCCGACGGTTATTTCTCCTTTCCGGTCTGCTATTTGCAGCGGGGAGCGAGCTGCCTATCGAGTTTGCATTCCCCGTGTACTTTCTCGCTTCATCGGCGCTCATTCCGATGTTGCTCCTTGTTAGCGCGTGGATAGCGTTGCGGATCTACCGAATGCGCTGAGTGAACTGATTTGGATCGTCACCGCGCTGGCAAAGGCACTGTGAGCAAATCGAGAGTCGAATCCATTACATCACGAGGAGGACGGCATGCAAACGCTGGCGGAAGTCCTGTTCTGGGTTGGACTGGCTTCTATCCCGCTGTCATGGCTGGTGTGGTTTTTCGGGCCGCAAATCGAAGTTGGACGGCATGTCCTCAGCAAGATCACAGACCCAGCGCTTAAGGCAGCGCTGCAGGAAGCTCACGCAGAACGCTGGGGAATCTTCGTCGGAGTCTGGCCCGTGACGCTTCTAGTGCTCAGCTTTATTCTCGCGAAGAGGGTCTAACTCGTTAGAGTCGCAGTAGCGCTGCTGCATGCCGACCGAGTGATCGAGCAGCCGCCGATATTCGCGGTAATTGCCGCAATTGCTGCGAATGACCGCTCCTGGCCGAAAGCGGACATTGTCACCGGCTCACATCGACTGTGACCAAACTGTGCCTTGCTTTGACTGACCAGAGAACTGGCAAGCGCTACAAGTTGAGGGTTCGAATCCCTCCCCGGGGTGCTAATCAATGAGTCCCCGCTTGTCGAGCGGGAGGCCGCGGGTTCAAGTCCCGCTGGCGCCACCACCGATTTGCCGCGCGGCTTCCAGCGCGGCGGACCCATACCGTTCGGCGCGTAGCTCAATGCTCAGAGCAGCCGGCTCTTAACCGGCAGGTTGCAGGTTCGAGTCCTGCCGCGCCGACCAACGCGATGCTCGGTCAGCTCAGTCGCAGAGCGCCCGCCTTACAAGCGGGAGGTCGATGGCTTCGATCCCATCACCGAGTACCAACATGCTTCTCAAGCTGATCTGGTGACAGCGCCGGCCTGAAGAGCCGGAGAGCTCCGCTCGAAACGGAGGGGAAGCGCCAATGCAGACGGGGCGTAGTTCAGCGGCAGAACGCCGGCCTCTGAAGCCGGATGGCGCTGGTTCGACTCCAGCCGCCCCTGCCATGCCGGTCTAGCTCAGCGGGCAGAGCACTCGCTTGATCAGCGAGAGGTGCGTGGTTCGAGACCTCGGCGACCCGCTCGCTGCTGAACACCGCGCGGGTGATGGAAGACAACCCGACCGGGCTGCGCCTGAAGGAGCTGGAGACTCTGGAGAAGGTCACCGAGAAGATCGACAAGATCTCGGTGTTCGGTGGCCTCGACGCAGTGCTGAAGGATCTGGTGAAGATCCGTTGACGGCTGGCTGGAAACGATTCCGGCCGGCCGCTTTTTTTACAACAGACATGACCGACAACCCACAATTCACCGGTGTCACCAAGCAGGTCCACCGACTGGGCAACCTCGTGCTCGATAACCGTATGGCGCGCGCCCTGAATGAAGGCGTGTCGCGCTATCCGATCTACCGCGTGTTCCATTTCGCGGCGCGCGTCGAGCTCGAAGTACTGTTCGACGCGATCGCGCTCGATTCCGCATGGCGCGTCGAACGCCTCAACCTCGAGGCGGCGCTGATCGACGGCGAGGGCGTGTTCATCTCCGCCCATGGCAGCCGCAACGCGGACTACTGTTCCTGCTGGTTCTATGTGTGGGCGGCGGATGTCGCGCGCGCCGAGGACGCGAAGGAGCGGCTCTTCGCCAAGGCCGGCTCGACGCGCATCACGGAGCCGATGTTCTCGGTTGAATGGGTGTTCCTCACCTCGCGAGGCCTCGACAGCGTTTGGATCGACGAGCTGGCGGGCGATGTGCTGCACGATCGCGCGTATCCCGAGATCCAGGCTGGCGTGCGCGGCTTCATCGATCGGTATCTCGCGGCACGCGACACCGTGCTCGTGCTGCAGGGTCCGCCGGGCACGGGCAAGACGCGACTGATTCGCGCAATTCTCGGCGAGATGTCGCAACGCAGGGGCGAACCCGCGAGCGCGCT
>CAYQVE010000223.1:0-5346 GCA_964420785.1 uncultured Enterobacteriaceae bacterium
TTCCTTCAGGGGGCGAGGGCCGTCAGGTCCCGAGCGGGCGGGCGGGACTGAAAAAGGGAAACAGCCCGTTGCCGGGCTGTTTCGTCCGTGGCCCTCAGCGGCGAAAGCGCGGCAGGATGCCTTCGTTTCTGAGATCGTCTAGTTCTACGAATTCGAGGATCAGGGTGTCGTCAAGGTCTGTGACTTCGAGGATGCGGTTCATGTCTGTCTCCGTTGTCTGAAGGGGTTGAAGGCGGCGGCCCGGAATTTGAGCCGCCGCCCTGTGCGCCTATTCCGGCTTGTTCAGCGCGTCGAGGATCGCCGTGTGGGCCAGGTCCGCCGCTTTGGCCAGTTCCAGCAGGTCGCCGGGGCCGTAGCTGTCGCTTGACTTCCATTCTTCGCCCTGCTTGTAGCGGCGCTCGAAGGTGACGCTGTAGAAGGTGCCCTTCTCGTTGGTGTTTTCCCAGATGGCCGCGTGGACGGAGCCGACGCGGATCTTGTGGACCGGGGGTTTCTTCGTTTCAGCCGGTTGGTTTTTCGTAGCGAATGCCATGATGTTGTTTCCTTTTCTGTTCGGGCCGGCTTCATTGCCAGCCCGTGGTTTCGCTTCGCCCTGACAAACCGGACCGGACGCAAGAAAAAAAACGGAGGGGCTGCGCCCGCAGGGGACAGCCGTTTTTTTTCTTGGCGCGCAGCGCGAACGTCCAACAGGTCCGGTTTTCAGGCAGAAACACGGGGTACAGGCTGGCATGAATGGATTCCGGCGCGACGAAAGGGAACGCATGGCGGTCGATCAGGGGAAAGCCGCAGAAACGGTAAACCCTGCGTCATCCGCAATCGGCTATGATCGTGCATCGGGAAAGACGAAAGGAAACCGCCATGTCACGCTTCGACGACGATCAGGGCTACGAAGGGCCGGTGGTGGTCAGGCGGCCGGCCTACGACGCCGGCATGGAGCTGGAGGCCGCGGTAAAGGCGGGGGAGCGCGGGCCGGCGTTCGAGACGGCACGGGAAAAGGCGGATGAATTCAGGGTGGCGGGAAAGGCGCAGGACGCCGCATTCTGGACCGAGGTCTACGATTTCCTGATGACGCGCGAGAGCGTGGGTGCAGAAGTCGAAACGATAATCCTCGAAGAGGGCGAGACCTACGACTGGGACGAGGGGGAAGTCATCCGGCCCGGTAGTGATCTGCGGCGCAGTGATAAGGACTATCGATAACCCCGTTGTAATCGGCGATGAGCCTGCCGTCGGCGAAGTGGGTGAGGGGATAGCCGTTTTCATCGATCAGCGCCAAATAGACATCTGTCGAGCCGGCGTGATCGATGCCGTATTCCTGATGAAGTTCGAATTTGACCTGTAGCAGCATGGAGATTTTCTGCTTGATCGTGTGGTTGCCGGCGAGCGTGACCTTCAGGCGCTCGGTTCGGCTGTTGCCGATCGGCGGCTTTCTCACAAGCTGCAGTGTCATTCTGTCTCTTCTCAGTTGTGTTTTTTCAATACTACAACCTCCGAGTTAATAATCAGTAAAACCTTTTCCCTCCCGTGTCTTGCCCCATCAGGGCCTTTCAAGAAAGCCACGGTCGCATGCGGAGCATTGGCCCGAAGCAAGGGTCGAAGCCGTATCCCCTAGATGTAATCCAGGGTGATCCCCCTCGGCTTCTCAGCCTGTGCATCGGTCCGTCCGCCTGCGGTCCGTGGGCATGAAAGGCCCCATGCCGGGGCCGCGAACACAGGAGGAAAACATGCAACTGATGTCTAGAGCGGATCTGTGGCGAGTGAACAATCGCCGGCTCGACGCGAAGACGGCGGAGATCCGCCGGAATATCGCCCGCGCGGATCGTGAGATCCGGCAGGGCTACGCGGCGATCGAGGATATCCGGCAAGCACAGCGGGGCCGGCGCACAGATAGGCCGAACCTCTAGGAGGTTCAGCGCTCGCGGTCGCGATCAAGGCCCGCGGCGGCTTCGCGGGCCTTGTACTGCTCGGCGAGGTCCTTCGCGCGTTCCGCTTCCACCGCCTTCTTCGCGATCTGGTCGGCGTCGAAATGCAAGAACTCGACCAGGGACATGTGTTTGCCCTGGGTCTTCGGGTCGTAGAAATCAGGCTCTTTGTCCCGCAGATCGTGATCTTCTTTTTCGAACCGGCCGTATCGTTCCCTGAGCTTGTCCCAGGCTTCCGCGCGGGCCTCGTCGCGAAGGTCGTCCAGCTTCTCCAGCTGGGGCTTCATGGCATCGCGAAACCGATCTTCAAAATCGCGCCATTCCGGTTTGTATCGCTCGTCGTGCTTATCAAGAGCCTTTTTCGCGATCTGGTCGAGGTCGAAATCCAGACGCTGCATCAGCGACACATACTTGGCCTGCGTCGACGGATTGCCGAAGTCCGGCTCCTTTTGCGCCCGTGCGGCCCTGTCGTTTTCAAACTTTAGAAACCGGTCCCTGATCTCGTCCTCCACCCGGGCGCGCGCCCCGGGAGGGAGGCGGTCCAGTTTGGCGAGCGTCTCGCGCGCCTGGACGCGGAACCATTTCTCAAATTCCGGGCTGTATTTCTCGTCGTTCATGGCGTCCTCCTTCTTCAAGCCTCAGCACGCCGGTCACCGTTCATGGTCCTTGTCCCGGTCCTTCGTCTGCCGGCGTTCGAAATCCTCGCGCAGCCGGTGGGCGCGGTCGATCGCGTCCTGATCGGGTGCGCGGCCGCCGTCGCCGTCACCCTTCGGCGCCGTCTTGCCATTATGGGCGCGCTCGAAGGCAGCCTGCAGGTCGCCCTTGGTGAAGCCGACGCCCTCGGCCAGGCGCGTGAAGATGCCGGCGAACCGGCGCGCGTCGCCGCCAGAGGTGACGGGAGGCTCCTGCCGCGTCAGCGCCTTGTCGAATTCAGGTTTCAGCGGGGCGGACCGGTCGCGCAGGGACCTGTATGTCTCGCGCAGCGCTGCCGTCGCGGCTGAGCGGTTCTCGCGCTTTTCCAGCCGGTCGAGCCCGGCGTAATGCCGGTCCATCTCTTTCACCTCTCGGCCGTGCCGGCGGGAGAGGGCTTCTGCCTGCTGCCGGTGTTCTGCCTCGCGCTTCTGGTCGATCTTGCCCTGCGCCCACGCAACGAGCTTTCCGACGCCTGTAATGCGCGTCAGGAAGCCGGCCATTCCCTTCGGCTGTTTCTCCGACCTTGCATCAAGCACGCCGGCGATCTCGTCGGCTTGCATCTGGCGCAACGCGCCGCGTTCGGCGAAGTGGCGGCCGAACATCTCCAGCCGCTGCCGGTCCAGCTCGGCACGACGGCGGCCCTGCAGTTCTGCGAAGCCATCCCGCCGTGCATCTATGGCGGATTTCTGCTGCTGGCGGTGCGCGCTGTCGACGCGCGCCTTGATCTCTGCCAGTTTCTGCCGGGCGGCGGAGCGGGCGTCGTCGACGGACGGCAGGCTTTCGAGCGGGTGGGAGGGTTGCAGCCGCGCGCGGATTTCCCTGGCCGAGGCTACTTCCACGTATCGTGAAAAGCTGTGGACTTCGCCGTAAAGGTCGATAAGGCAGTAGCCCTTCTTGCCGTGGCGTTCGCCGCGGGCGAGGGTGTAGCCCTTGGCCTCCAGTGCGGCTACAAAGCCGGGGCCGTCGGCGCTGCCCGTCCAGCATTCTGTAATCTCCGCCGTGCGCTCGGGCTTGCCGACGCCGGTGCGCTCGCGCTGCTGGCGTTCGGTCAGGTTTTCTTCTCTCGCGCGCCGCTTGTGGCGGTCGCGCCCGTGGTCCTTTTTCAGCCCGTCGGGAAGTTCGAACCCGTGGTCGCGGGCGAAGTTCTGCGCGACGCGGCGCAGCCGGTTGCGGTCCTTGTGAATGTTGACGGCTTTGTTTTCGGCGGTGAGGATGCGCGACCATACGACATGGCAATGCTGGCGCAGCTCGCCCTTGTCGTCGCGGATTTCATGAAAGACGACGGCGCGCGGCTGGCCGATCAGCTTCAGGCTGCGCTCGGTGCGGGCGATGACCTCGAAATATTCCTCGCGCGTCAGGCGGCGCTGCGACTGGTCGGGGTTGATCGACATGTGGTAGTAGGGCTGTTCCGCTTTCGTTGAAAGCGAGTGCGCGTAGATTTCGGCGAAGGCGCCGGAAAGATCATGGGCGATCGTGCCCCTGACTTCCGCGACCTCGACGGACTCGTTCGTGAACGAGTTCATCAGGTGGGCGGCCAGTTGTTGGCCACCGCCGCGTTGATTGCCCTTCAGGATCATACTTTGATCCTCACGCCGCACCCGTTAAAACCTGGTTAATACCACCGGTTGTACAGATGCCGGAACAAACGTTGCAGTTGCGGGGCCAGATTACAGGCGGCCATCAGGAGCTTCATGCGCTTTACAAAAGGGATCACGAGCGGAGGAGAAAGTCGTTGGAGTCGGAGGGAATGATCTCGGCAACTGCACCAACCTCGGAGATCGGGGTCGATCTCTTACGAGCGGTGTTGCCGATCTAGGAACTCACTACGCCTTCTTGGACGTGGTTGCCGCGAGTGCGGTTTCACAAGTGATTTCGCGGCGCCTGACACAGGCACCGCCCCGCCGAGCAAAAGGGATGAAAACAGGAGATCAGACGGTTGTCAGTAGGGACGGAGGAGGGAGTAGGGTTTCATATAGGACCGCCAGACGCCCTGGCTGCAGTAAAACTCCCATGCGTGGCGCCGAACTCTGTATATTTCTAATCTTGGTCTATTGATCTCTGACTCTTTTGTCGCGTCCGGATTTCCGGCCTTCTCCGGCCATTTGTGCCGTCGATGCCTTGGCAAAAGCGGGTTCAGAAGCCGGATGAGAAGTCCGAAACACATGCGCGTGCGCTCGGAGGGAACAACAAACACGTCAATATAGCCTTCGCGCTCCAGTTGGCGGAGATAGCGCTGCACCGTGCGACGGCACCGGCCGAGTGCCTTCATGAGATAGGTCACGGTGATCTCGGATTCGCGAGTGTCGCGATTCTTGCGGTAGATGTATTCCGCTAGCTTGCGTGCACAACGCCTGGCGCCGTCGGTCAGGTTGCGATCATAGTCAAGGCGCGCGGCCATCTCCGGCACATATGCGCCCGTGTCGCGCGGCTTGGGATGCCGCGGCTTCTCCGCCGCCGGCATATGGCAGTGACGCAACGACCGCTCGCGGCGCGCGTGACAGTCCGGGCAGGGGGCGCGCGCAGCCGGTATGGTCTCTATGGCGCGCGCGCCGGTGAGGGCAACCCGCGCGGCGAGTCGCTGCTTCATCTCCTCAATGGAGGGAGGCGGTGGTCTCTCGATAGGCATGGTCTTCTCCTTGTTATGAGAAAACCGCCGGAATTCAGGCCGCAAAAAACCGTCGCAAAAAACGCTTGCGTTCGCTTCTGATTGCTGTAGGATTGGGGTTGTCAGACG
>CAYQVE010000224.1:0-5309 GCA_964420785.1 uncultured Enterobacteriaceae bacterium
CCAACGCCGCGGCGATGGGCGACGCGAAGGCGCAGGCGCTCGCGCTCGAGCAGGAGCTCTGGGCCGAGCGGCGTGCGTCGGGACCGCAAGGTCGCTGGGGCCGCGACAACGTCACGCTCACCGACCCGCAGGTCGAGCAGCTGCACCAGTACCTCGCGTCGCGCGATCCGGAAGCGATGGTGATCGCAGGTCGCATCATGGCCGGCAACTGGCACGACTACGCGCTGCGCATCGGGCCGGACAACCAGCCGGTCGAGCAACGCGCGCTCGTGCAGGCGTGGCAGCTCCTCGCGTGCGACTACGGCTATCCGTGCGGCGAGAACAACGAGCGCGTGCTCTCCGGCTGCGCGTACCAGGGCCACTGCGACGCGAACTCGCTCTCCGATTTCCTCTTCTACTACGGCGCCTCGCCGCACGATTCGCAGCTCACCGCGCAATACCGCGAGATCCTGCGCACCGCCATCGAGACCGGCAACTGGTCGCAACTGAACGTCGTGCGCGGCCTGCCTTCCACGCCGCGCCCGTTCATCACCGGCCGCGGCCCATAGCCCTCCCTCCCCCTTGGGAGAGGGACGGCCCGCGTTCGCCTGCCGCGTTCTACGCTGCAGCGGATTGCCGGTGTGTTGCCGGGTACTCGTCGTAGGTGCGCCCGTCCAAGAGCCGGCCTGTCCGCTTCTTGAAGATGCCGCCCCATTGCTTGAAAAAAAACGGCACGTCGGAGTCGCGACACTGTTTCCGAATGGAGCGTACCCATTCAGCCTTCATCGGCCGGGCCCCGGGACCTGATTCGCCGCCAACGATGACCCAATCGATTCCGCGAAGATCCAGTCGTTCGAGCGGCCCAATGAGCGGCTCCAGCGAGAGGAACCGGACAGCACACGGAACCATCCGCAGGTGATCGATTCTTTCGATGACGCGCTCATCTTCGACCGAGACCCCCATCCAGACATTCCGCGGCCATCGAAGCGTGGCTGAAACCTTCGATAGCCGCTCGCTGCGCTTGGTGAGGATCTGGAACGTATGCCGTGGGGACGCAGTCATTGCGGCGAACACTGCTTCAATGAAATCGACCGGCACATCTTCATGGAACAGGTCGCTCATCGAGTTCACGAAGAATCTGGTTGGTCGCCGGACGCTGCCTGGATAGGACAGGCGCTCGGGATGACAGCGCACCTCCGTGAACTGCCGGTCCGACCAGAATCTGTCAGCGATGCGTTCGGCATAGCAGTGCTTGCAGCCCTGGGACACCTTTGTGCAGCCCGTCACAGGGTTCCACGTCTGCTCAGTCCATTCAATCGTCGTGACCGTCGCCATGTGCGCGATGCTAATCAAAAGAGCTTGCGCTGAGAAGACATGCCAGCGACGGAATCCCACAGCTTGTGGGCAAGCGGATGTCTGGAGAAAAGCACCAGGCGATAGAGCGGCGCGCTGCGCTTGTTGACAACGAGAGGAACCGTCTTCGCGATCTTGAAGCCGCGTTCTTCAAAGAGGCTGGCCCAATACTGAAAGAACCTGCCGCGCATTTGCACGCGCCCGGTTCGCTGAACATGATTACGCCAGCCAGGCGCTACCGCATCCAGTGGTGACGGATCCTGCGTGAAATAAAGATCCAGGTTCCGGGTCAGGTCGGCCTGGCTGAAGTGCACGATGAAGTCGATGTGACCAAAGCCTAGCAGCGGCTCGAAGACCGGCCACGAAAGCTCCTTCAGGCCGTACGGGTCGGCAAAGACCAGGTGCAGGCCGTTCGCGTCGAGGCGTTTCGCGGCCACAACGGCCGCATCGGCCGCATTGAGCGCGCAAATCATCACCGGCGCGTTGAGGGTCTTCAACCGCGTCTCGCAAGCGCGCGCGTAGTCTTCGCGATCAGAGATCAGCACCCGTGCGAAGGAGGCAGGGTGAAGATTGCTAGCCGCCCATGCGACCAACGGACTGCCGTTGATGACCTCACCGGTCTCTTCGATGACCGAGCGCCCGGGTCCTGAATACAAGTCGATATAGGCGGAACGACCAAACTTGGCGCGCGTGCGCCAGGACGCGTCGATGTATTCGGCGAGCAACCGATGCTTTTCCCGCGCCCAATCACCCGCAGGCGATAGCACCAAGCCATCGACGTCACGTTCTACCATGCCGAAACCTTTATGAAAGTGAGGCTACTGTGCATCACGACAAGCTCGTGACGTGAGCTAGCTGAGAAGTAGAATGCGGGCATGCCCTAGCCGGAGGAGAAATCATGCCGTCGAGAAAGGTGCTCTTTGCCGTGGTGTTGTCTCTCGCTGCAATACTTGGCTCGCCCGCCTTCGCAGAAGACAAAGCCAAGTCGGAAGAGGGAAAGCCGCAACAGTCGAAGGCCGCCGCCGCCCCGGCCAAGAAAGGGAAGCCGCTCACCGAAGCGGACGTTCTCAGGCCATTCAAGAAATTCAAGGCGCTGGCCGGCGCTACGTGCAGCATTTCATGCTCCAACGGAAATGGCGGCATCGCGTGTCCGGAAGGACAGGCGTGCAGCTGTAGCTGCCCTGGTAATTATCCTAGTTGCTCATGCAGCAAATGAGGCTACTGCCGCCTACCGATCCAGCGGGCTCACGACACCGCGCCCGCCGCGATTGAGGACGTGCGTGTAGACCATCGTCGTCGAGACGTCCTTGTGCCCTAGCAGCTCCTGCACGGTGCGGATGTCGTAGCCGGCTTCCATCAGGTGCGTGGCGAACGAGTGACGCAGCGTATGCGTCGAGACGGGCTTCGCGATTCCGGCGCGATACGCCGCGCGCTTGATCTCGCGTTGCAGCGTCTGGCCGTAAGCGTGATGGCGGCGTTGGACTCCGGTGCGCGGATCGACGGAAAGCACGCGCTGCGGAAACACCCACTGCCACGGCCAGAGCTTTCCCGCTGAAGGATTCTTCCGCGCGTACGCGTGCGGAAGCTCGACGCCCGGCAGCCCATGTTCGCGATCCCGCTCGAACAGCGGTTTCAGGCGATCGACATGGGCGCGAAGATCGTCGATCAACACCTGCGGCAGCATCGTGATTCGATCCTTGCCGCCCTTGCCATGGCGCACGACCACTTCGCGCCGTGAGAAATCCACGTCCTTGATGCGCAGCTCGAGGCATTCGGCGAGCCGCATGCCCGTGCCGTAGATCAGGCGCGCCATGAGCCCGTGCGTGCCGCTGATCTGTCCGAGAACGCGCCCGACCTCCTCGCGCGTGAGGACAGTCGGCAAGCGTCGCGACTTCTTCGCTCGCGGAATTCCTTCCAGCCACGGCAGCTCCGCGCCGAGCACTTCCTTGTAGAGGAAGAGCAGCGCCGCGAACGCCTGGTTCTGCGTGGCCGCGGCGACGCGCCCCTGCAACGCGAGCGAGCCGAGGAACGCGATCACCTCGGCAGCGCCCATCTCGCGTGGATCGCGCCGTCCGTGGAAAGCGAGGAAGCGGCGGGTCCAGTCGACATACGTCTTTTCCGTGCGCATGCTGTAGTGCGCGAAGCGGATGCGCTCGCGGATCGCAGAAAAGAGGTCTGCAGGGGAATCGGCGGTCGACGCGGGCAGCGGCGGAACGTCGAGCGGCGGAAGATTGTCGGACGGCGGGCTGGAGGCCATGCCAACCGAACGGGCCGTGGCGGGCGCCGTTGACGGCGCGGAGACGATGACTCCTACTTGCGGGGGTGGGATGCGGAGCGCCGCATCGGGATATCCTGTTTCGGATAAAGGAGATGCGGAACTACAATGGAATCCACCAAACCAAGGCTACGAATTAGGGCCGTCCAATCCATGCCACCAATTCTTGCCTTCCAATCTTTGCCTCCCAATTAGAGTTAGACGTCAATGTTCGAAGTGCGGATCACTGACGAGGCGAAACGCATCATCGCGAAGGCCGTCGCGGAGCACGAGGAACCGAAGGCCGGCCTAATGATCCACCGCGTGGGTCCGGTTGGAGAGGTGTCGCGAGGTGCGGACGGTGCGGCGCAGTGGCAAATCGAACGTCGTCACCCGTGGGCGATTCAGGTAGGGGCTTGGCCGAACATTCGCGACGATGACGAAAACCTAGTCATCGTCGACGGCGTGCGGATCTGGCTTCCTCTCATTCCGCGACCCGGTGAAAAGGGAGTCGTTGTCTCCGCGCGAGAGGGTCAGCTATATGTTGACGGCATTGACGTCTAACAACACGTTTGAGCGGACCGTGGTTCATGGTGGGCGCGCCGTCCTCGCAATGGAATGCGTGCTCGGCGGCGTGCAATGGCGGTGGTGGTCGGCCGCTCAACTGGGTCGTTAGACCGCAACGCGAAAGTCTGAGCCAATGACGAAAATTCGAACAGCAAGCCTTGTCATGGGTAGCCTCTCACTCACCGTCGCCGCGGGAGTGTTGTTCCTCATCTGGCTCACTCTGGCCATTCCGACTCAACAGTTACCGCAATTGGGGCCATCGAATTCGAATCTGGCAGCGGGCGTGCGAAACGCGGCATCGTGTGAATCTCTGAAGGTCGTTTGCTCGAGCCTCGCCGCGATTCACGACGATCAATCAAATTACCTTTCCTCGCACCACAGACTCGTCGAGCGAGTTAAAAATTTTGTCGGCTTGTTCGTGCTTGGTTGGGGAGTGCTTTCGGCAGCGGGGTTCTTCTATATCTTCTATGCCGCGCGCACCGCGAGGAGTGCGAATGACGTTGCGGTCTAACAACGCGTTTGAGCGGACCGTGATGCATCGTGGGCGCCCTGTGCTCGCAATGGATTGCGTGCTCGCCAGTGCGCAACGGCAGCGGTGGCCGGCCGCTCAACTGGGTCGTTAGGTGGCTCAATAGATGCAGCCCCACGTATCACCAGCAATAGAGAATGGCCTACGCAGTGCTGGTGTCGTTGTCATGGCGATTTCACTGCCATTTGTCCTCGTGTTTCTCTTGCTGCATTGGGCGGCGTCACTCATCGCGCCGGACTACATGCACCGGCGCAGTGCCGCGCGCCGCGAATATCTGGACCAAATAAGATCGTGGCAGCGCGAGCAGCTGGCGCTTCTTCGAGCGAAGACATACACAGACCTCGTGGCACTGCCGCCGAAAAGCGAACTCGAACCGCCGCCTCATCTGAAGCGCGAGCACCTCGCCATTGTCCGTGCGTACGGCGAAAATGGGGGCGTCGAGATCGGAGTCGCACATTTTCAGCGCTTTCTCTTCATCACCGGCCGAATCATGCCCAGTTTCGAGATGCTCGCCGATGGGACCATTGTCGAAGAGCCGAGCGATGAACCAGATGATTGAGCCACCTAACAAGGCGTTCGAGCGGTCCGTGAATTGTCGTGGGCGCACCGTCCGCACCGCGGCACTGT
>CAYQVE010000225.1:0-5274 GCA_964420785.1 uncultured Enterobacteriaceae bacterium
CGGGACCTCTTGGTGCCCGAGCGCTTCTCGGCGAAGCTCGAGCCGCTCCTCGATTTCCACAACTTCGTGCTAACAAAGTACCTGGGCGCGAAGCCGGTCGATTTTGCGAAGACGCGGCACGAAGCGCTTGCGCTCGCGCCGCGGCTGAAACCCCTGGTCACAGACGTATCGCGCGCGCTCTACGAAGCGAACCGCGCCGGAAAGAACCTGCTGTTCGAAGGGGCACAGGGTGCGCTGCTCGACGTCGACCACGGCACCTACCCGTACGTGACTTCGAGCAACTGCGTTGCCGGGGCGGCCGCGGCCGGGGCCGGTATCGGACCTCAGATGCTGCACTACGTGCTCGGCATCACCAAGGCGTACAGCACTCGCGTCGGAGCTGGGCCCTTTCCCACCGAGCTGGACGACAGCACGGGCGAGCTGCTGCGCACTCGCGGCCGGGAATTCGGCGCCACTACCGGACGACCGCGCCGCTGCGGCTGGTTCGACGCCGCGGCGCTCAGACGGTCGATCCAGATCAACGGGGTGTCCGGGCTTTGCATCACCAAGCTCGACGTGCTCGACGGCATGGAGAAGGTCCGCCTCTGCACCGGATACCGCATCGACGGGGCGCCGCACGAGGTGCTGCCGCTCGCGGCAGAGGACGCCGCGCGCTGCGAGCCGGTATACGAAGAGCTGCCGGGGTGGCAGGAAAGCACGGTGGGCTTGAGCGCCTACGACAAGCTGCCTGCGCGGGCGCGCGCCTACCTCGAGCGCCTGCAGTCGGTCTGCGGCGTGCCGATGGACATGATCTCGACCGGAGCCGATCGAAGCGAGACGATCGTGCTGCGCCACCCGTTTCATTGATCGGTATGCTGGCAGGCGTCGTCCCGTTCCCTCCCGAGTTCGCGCGGCGCTACCGCGAGAAGAACTACTGGCGGGACAAATCCCTCGCCGAAGAATTCGGCCCCGTATTCGCGCGATTCGCCGACCGGGTCGCGGTCGTCGACCGCGGCAGGAGCTTCACCTACGCGGAGGTCGATCGCGCCGCGGAGCGGCTGGCCTCGAATCTGCTCGATGCCGGGCTCAAGCCCCTGGACCGCGTGGTGGTGCAGCTTCCCAACGTCATCGAGTTCGTCTATCTGTATCTGGCGCTGCAGAAAATCGGCTGCATCCCGATCGCGGCCTTGCCGACGCACCGCTATCTGGAGATCAGCCAGTTCGCGAAGCTCTCGGGAGCAAGCGCCTGCGTGACGCCGGACCGGCACGGTGACTTCGACTTCACGGAGATGGCGGGTCGCGTGCGCGGGTACGCTGCGTCGGTGAAGCTCGGCATCGTGCTCGGCGACGCGCCCGGCGGCTTCCTTTCGCTCACGGAGCTGATGTCGAGGCCCCCGAAGAGATCGCCCGGTGAGCTGCGCAGGCTCCGGATCGATCCGACCGAGCCAGCGATATTCCAGCTTTCCGGCGGCACCACCGGGGTTCCGAAACTCATCCCGCGCACCCACAACGACTACGCCTACAACTCCAGAATCGCCGCCCAGGCATGCGGCGTCACCGGTGACTCGGTGCTGCTGCTCGCCCTGCCCATCGCGCACAATCTGCCGCTCGCCTGCCCGGGCTTGCAGGGCTATCTTTACCACGGCGGCAAGGTGGTCCTTTCTACCAGCACGCGGCCGGGTGAGCTTTTTCGCTTGATCGAGGAACACGGCGTTACCCACCTGAAAGTGGTGCCCGCGCTACTCATCCGCCTCATCAACGATCCGGATATCGTGAAGTACGATCTGTCGTCGCTACGCGTCATACAGAGCGGAGGCCAGCGCATGCAGCCCGAAGTGCGGATACGCGCCAGGCAGCTCATTCCAAGTGCGACGGTGCAGGAGAATTTCGGCATGTCCGAGGGTATGCTGTTTTTCGTCAGGCTGGACGACCCCGAGGATGTGCGCCTCGAAACCTGCGGGCGGCCTTTGAGTCCGGACGACGAGGTGAGGCTGGTCGACGACGAGGGAAAAGAGGTCTCGCCGGGCGAGGTGGGTGAGCTCACCTGCCGCGGGCCGTATACGCTGCGCGGCTATTTCGGCGTTCCGGAATACAACGCCAGGCAGTTCACGCCCGACGGCTTCTACCGCTCGGGCGACCTGATGCGGTTACATCCGTCCGGGAACTATGTGGTCGAGGGGCGCAAGAAAGACCTGATCAACCGCGGCGGCGAGAAAATCAGCGCCGAGGAGATCGAGAACCTGATCCTGTCTCATCCCGCGGTGCAAAATATCGCCTGCGTGGCTATGCCCGATCGGGAACTGGGGGAGAAGACCTGCGCCTGCGTGATCCTGCGTCCGGGACGCTCGCTCGCCCTGGACGAACTGACGCGCTTCCTGTCGGAAAAGGAAATCGCCAAATTCAAGCTGCCCGAGCGTCTTGAGATCCTGCCCGAATTTCCCCTGTCGACTTTCGGCAAGGTATCGAAGAAAGCGCTCGTCGAAATGGTGACGAGAAAACTGGATCAGGAGCGGGTACGCCCCTAGCGCTTATGCGGGTCATCGATCTCCACTGCTATCCGGGAACCCGGGAATGGATCCAATGCCAGGGTCCCTATGTCGAGGCGCTGGCGAAATACTGGAGCCGCGGCTGGACGGCGAAGACCGAAGAGGAGGTGTTGAAAGACTTCACCGACGCTGGCGTCGAGGCGCTGCTGGTGGCGCTCGATCTGGAAACGACGATCAAGACGCCGCCCGTGACCAACGAATACGTGCACGCCATGTGGAAGCGCCATCCGCAGCGGATCATCCAGGCGTGGGGCGCGCTGGACCCGGCGAAAGGCAAAGCAGCGGTTGTCCAGGCAAAAAAGGCGGTGCGCGAGCTCGGCTTGATCGGGTTTCACTTCCATCCGATCATGCAGCACTTCGCGGTAAACGATCGCCGCCACTATCCGCTGTTCGAGGTGATCGACGACCTGAAAGCCGCGGTGATGATCGACGTCGGAACCACCGGCATGGGCGCCGGGCTTCCCGGCGGCATGGGCGCGAGAATCCGGTACGCGCACCCTTCGGCGATCGACGACCTGGCTGCCGATTTTCCGAACCTGAAGATCATCATGGCCCATCCGGGATGGCCCTGGGTCGAAGAAACCACGGCGGTCGCTCTGCACAAGGGCAACGTCTACTGGGAGATGTCGGGCTGGGCGCCGAAATATTTTCCCGCTTCGCTCAAAGTCGACATGCGCGCGCGCCTTCAGGACAAGATCATGTTCGGCAGCGATTATCCCAGCCTGCCTTACGCGCGCATTCTCAAGGAGTGGGGCGAGCTCGGCTACGCGGACGCCGTGATGGAAAAGATCTTCCACGCGAACGCCGAGCGCGTTCTCGGATTGTAGGAACCAAACGCATGCCCACTACTGAGACAAAACGCACAGCGCTGGTGACGGGAGCGGCGAGCGGCATCGGCCGGGCGGCGGCGCTCGCGCTCGCGCGCGCCGGATACGACGTGGCGGTCAACTACAGCCGCAGCGAGAAGGAAGCCAGGGCGGTCGCAGAGGAAGCCGGCCGCAGCCGTGTGCGCACGCTGCTTTGCCGCTGTGACGTCGCCGACGAGGGTGGCGTGCGCGCAATGCTGAAGACGGTCGGGGACCAATTTGGCCGCCTAGACGTGCTCATCAACAACGCGGGAACCACCGCGGCGTGGACGCCCAAGAACTTGGAGAGCCTTTCGCTCGAGGACTGGGACCGCGTTTTCGCGGTGAACGTGCGCGGCCTGTTCCAGGTGACGCGCGCCGCGGTGCCGCTTCTGCGCGTCTCCAAGGGCTGCATCGTCAATACCGCGAGCATCGTCGGCCTGCGCCCCGGGCCGCAGCCTCTGCCCTACGCGGCGAGCAAGGCCGCGGTCGTCAATCTGACCAAGACCCTCGCCTACAATCTCGGACCGGACATCCGCGTCAATGCGGTGGCTCCGGGCTGGATGGAAGGGGATTGGATGCAGCGCATGCTAAAGGACAAGTACGAGGAATTGATGGGCAAGCGCGCGAAGGCGACGCCGCTGAAGCGCTGCGTCACCGCGGAGGACGTGGCCGGCACTATGATGTCGCTCATCCAGTCGAACCGCTTCGTTACCGGCGAGGTGATCGTGATCGACGGCGGCTATTCCAGCTCGACTTGATCCAACGGCGAGCGAGCCGATCGCCCGAATCGAAGAGCTATAATAGCGATCGCTTGATGGGAGGGAATAGGGACTATGAACGAGCCCGCGATGAAAGAGACTGTGTCGAGCAACGCACTCACCGCCGAGGAGCTCAAGCTGGCCACGTTGATCGTTTCCTCGCTCAATCTGGAGATACAAGCCGCGGAAATCGACCCGACCGCCCCATTGTACGGAGAAGGCTTGGGGTTGGATTCGATCGACATTCTGGAGATCGCTCTCGCGATCTCCAAGGCCTACGGCGTCAAGCTGCGCTCCGACGACGAGCTCAACCGCAAGATATTCACCTCCCTGCACAGCCTGAGCCAGCACATTGAGCAGCATCGGGTCAAGTAGGCGGCGGCTTACTGTCCAGCCGTCGCGTCATGGCTGATCTTCCGCTGATTCGCAATTTCGACGCGGGCGCCGTTTTCGCCTTTCGGAACAGACGCCGCATACGCGTCGAAGAGTTTCTCGGCGAGGTCCGGCGACTGGCCGATTTGCTTCCGGATCGGCACTACGTTGTGAACCTGTGCTCCGATCGGTACCAATTTACCGTGGGCCTTTGCGCGGCCCTGTTGTGCCGTCAGGTCAATCTGTTGCCGCCGAACGTGACGCCAGATCTGCTGAGACGGTTGAGCCTCGAATATCCCGACGCCTATTGCCTGAGTGATGGAGCGGTGCAACCGCCGCAGCAGATCGCGACATTTCTTTATCGGGAAACCGGGAACACGGTGAGCGCCTTGGTACCTCACATTCCCGAGGAACAAATCGCCGTCATCGGCTTCACCTCGGGCTCGACGGGACAGCCCGCGCCGAATCCCAAGTCCTGGGGCGCGCTCGCGAAAAGCGGATTGGCCGAATTCGAGAGTCTGGGCGTCGCGGCCTATCGGAACATGAGCGTGCTCGGCACCGTCCCTCAGCAGCACAGTTACGGCCTCGAGTCGACGGTCTTGATGGGGATGCAGGGCGGCCTGGTGATGCACGCGGGCCGGCCGTTCTTCCCCTCGGACATTTGCGCAGAGCTGGAGGCTCTGCCTCGGCCGCGCGGCCTGGTCACCACGCCAGTTCACCTGCGGGTGCTGCTCGCCGAAGCGAGCGAACTGCCCGCTGTGGACTTCCTGC